>NZ_JBNXUM010000007.1:0-282324 GCF_050563545.1 Falsiroseomonas sp. HW251 | reverse complement strand
CCACACCAATCTCTATTCGCGACTCGGCGCGGCACATGACGATAGCTCTGGCGCCTGCCGAGGTTGTCGCGCGCCAAGAGGCCACCATGGCCGAGCGAGCCGCCCACTGTCGCGCGCTGTACGGACAGACCGGCCAAGTATGTCGAAGGTACGCGGTAGTGCGCAGTTGCAGCAATCTGCAGGCACGGTCCACTATCGACCCGGTCCCGCAATGCATTGAGCCGCCACAGAGCAGCGGAAGGACAGATGGCAAGACTCCTCAGCAATGGGCACGGCCGAGATCTTGTTCGGGGCGCTTTCGAGCAACTGGCCAAGGCGTCCAGTGAGCTACTGCTCGCCGCCCCTTACTTCACGTATCCCGATCCGCTTGTGGATGCAGCAACGCGCGGCGCGTCGATCCGGCTGCTCATCGGGCTCAACGCAGCGACTCATCCAAGTGCACTCGACGCGGTGCGAGAACGTCCGCGCACCTTCGTGCGGTACTACACAGGCCGCTTTCACGCAAAGCTTTACGTATTTGACGAGGCGGCGCTCGTTGGCTCTGCGAACCTCACCGATGCGGGGTTTCAGAGCAATCGTGAGATTGTCGCTTGGTTCTCCGAGCCACAAGACGAAGAGGCAGTGGATCAGGCCCGGGCCATCTTCGAGACACTGTGGGCACATGCACGCCCATTGACGCCTGGAACCATGGGACTTTTCCGTGAAGCCTGGCTAGCTGCGCGCAGGAAAGGGCCAGATCCCGATTCCGAAATCGCACGAGCTGTGACCAGGCACGAGCCCCCGTCCATCAGTGTTGAGGCGCAAAGCAGTAAGGTGACCGAGGTCGCCGCGGAGAGACTTCGTCGCCAGATCCAGGAAGAGTACAGACCTGCATTTGACGAAGTTAATGCCGTTCTGTCCGAGGAAGACCTCTTCCGCTCTGACGTATCGATGCTCGATCCGCCCTTCCGAGTAAACCGGTTCTTGAATTGGCTTCGTCTCACGCATGTGCTCGAGGAAGCCTGGAAGGACGCGCCTCTGCGCAGCTTTTCCAATCGCAGGGACGAGATAGTGCGTCTTGGGCGCGAGTGGCGCGACGCGGCGGACGGGCGAGTTGACGAGGGGTACGCAGAGGGCGTCGAGGGCGTTCTCGCACCGTTTGCATCACCGGAGGTTCTGGCGTCTGCCATTAAGGACGAACTGACCGCAGGTTTGCTAGGCATCCACGCATTTGCTGAGCAGTTGCGTTTTACGAGCGGAGGTCGCGCGGCGTTGCCAGACCGGTTCTCGGTAATCTCCGATCCAAGTCGAAAGCTTAAGCTGTTTGGGAAGTTCTGTGCGCTGGAGCTCGCGGGGACGGTGAGGCCGACCGAGTGTCCACCTGTCAACGGAAGGTCGGCGAAGGCTCTGCGATACCTGGGGTTCAAAGTATCCGGGGAATGAAGCTAGCTGCTGCTCTGCACGCAGCTGATCGGAGAGACGCAGCTAAAATGGTGACTCCGCTGCGTTACGGCCACCTCGACTGGAGAAATGGTGGGAGCGTCCGTCACTCGTACCAGAACAGCGTCCATCGCCGCCCCAACACCGCCTCTAGCTGCTCGCTCCTCATGAGCAAGCGAGACGCGACATGCCGGACCGCCTTCGTGTCCGCCAGGTCCCATGGACCTGCTCCAGATGTTTGGGGGCAATCGAGAAGGCCGAGCGTGCGAAGATCGGCCGCCAATCGGCCCGGCCTTAGAATCACGGGCAGGCCCGAGATACCAGTCTGCGCCATAAAGCACGCATGCCGGAGCAGGTCGCCGCGCCACAGCCAGACATCCCGCGCGCAAATGACGCCCTTTAGGCCTCCTCTTGGTCCACTGGACAGGTCAAGCACGAGAGGATGCGCGCGGCCGGGATTTTGCCAAGCATGAAGCTGTACGCCTCCTTCGCCCCTGAGAACCCGGCTGCTCACCCCATCCGCTCTCCGCCATATCAGCGGCGGTAACGAAGCGTCTCAATCGTTGTGAGCACGGTCAGCCCATCACCTCTGTGCGTGCGACTACGGAAGCTATCTGAAGCCCAGCGCTACGCTTCGCCGGTCCAGCCCGACCGGCATCAGCGCCTCGGAGCTTGTGCTGCGAGCCTGTTCACTATTCCGGGCTTGGATCGTGTCTGCGTTCCGTGGAATGTTCCGCTCCGGTGGTGCCGCAATGACTCGGCGCCGGGGAGCGCGCATGAGCAGGCGGACAGTGGTCGTCGGAGATGCCGCGGAACTCGACGCAGCGCGACTCGACCTCGCGAGGTCGGATCGCGGTCACGGTGCGCGCGTCATCCCTGTCCATGGACTGGCCGAGCGCCTCGCCGGAGGGTTCCAGACCAGCATATCGTCGGACGACCTCTCAATCGCCGTGAGGGAGGCGCTAAGGGCAATGGCACCGGCCGCGCTCGGCGACCTCGCAGCCATCTGCGACCTTCCAGGCTTCAGGCGCAGCGTGGTCGCGTCACTCCGTAGAGCCTGGCGCGCAGACCTCAACCTCGCAGCCAGTGCTGACAGGCATCCACGCATCGCAGCTATGGCCCGCGTCGAAGCGCAGGTCATGGCACGCCTCCCGCCAGGCAAAGCGCGGCCGCGGGACCTCGTTGCCGCCGCCATGCATCGCCTTGGGTATGCACCGGCCACGGTAGGCGTGGTGGAGTTCCGGCGGTTGCCGGACCTCGACCTGTGCTGGCGTCCGCTCGTGAAGGCTCTCGCAGCGCTCCGGCCCAGCCTTCCGGTGATCTGGAACGCAGGCTCCTTCGATGTGCCTACGTGGGTACGGAACTCGCACGGCATCGAGATTGAGGGGAAGCAAACCCCAGCGAGCGACGTGCTTACGTTCGGCTGCGGCGGACCTCGGCACGAAGTCATTGAGGCACTCCGCTGGGCGCGGAAGACACTGGCAGCGGGCACTGTCGGGCCGCACCGGGTCGGTATCGCAGCCGCTTCGACCACGCCGTACGACGACATGATGGCCGCCCTGGCCGAAGAGTCCGGTCTCGATGTTCACTTCGCGCACGGTCGCCCGGCCCTGCTTACGCCAGATGGTCAGGCCGCCGCCGCCCTAGCAGACATTTTGCTCAGGGGCCTGACGCAGGAGCGCGTCCGCCGCCTCTTAGCTCGCCTGAAGGACAATCGGCGTCCTCGGAAGGACCTGCCGCAGGACTGGCACCGTGCGCTGGAGCCTGATGCCACGCTATCCACGCCGGAACGGTGGGAGCTGGCCCTCTCCGGGGAGGAGCGGAAGCCGATCCGAGACGTCATGGTGCCGCTCGTTACAATGCTGGCGGAAGGTCCTGACGCGGCCCAGGAGGCAGGGAAGCTTCTCGACGGCCCCGCAGCGGAGCTCTGGAAGCGCGCCTTGACGCGTGCAGACCCAGCGGCCCTTGATCGCGAACTGGCTTCCCTCCGCGTGACCGACGACAACGACCCGGGAAAAAGCATCCTGTGGTCGCCTGCCTCCACGCTGGCAGCGATTCCGCGCCCTCATGGCTGGCTTATGGGCCTGAATGCGCGGTCCTGGCCTCGCGGTTCCTACGAGGATCCGCTGCTGCCGGACCACATCCTCGGTGACCTGCGCCCCCAGGAGACGTCGATCACCCAGGCGGACCGCGCAAGCTTCGACGCAATTGGGGGATCCGGTGCCGCCGTCGTAGCAAGGTCCTTCAGTAGGCGGGGCCCGGACGGCCGCAAGCTTGGGCGGAGCCCGCTCATTTCCAGCGTGACCGTGCAGCACCTACGCCGGACTCGCATCCCTGATCACGCCATGAGTTCGCCGGACCGCATGCTCGCCCGCCCTGACGACTTCAGGGCAACTCCCGAGGCGCAAGCTGCCCAGGGTTGCTGGGACGACTGGCGGAACGAGAATGCAATCACAGCGCATGACGGACGCCTCTCCGTCGCAGACCACCCCGCCGTCGTCAGGGCGCTAGGCCGGGTGCAGTCCGCCACCTCCCTGACCACCCTGATCCGCAATCCTATCGGGTTCACCTGGCGGTATGCCCTCGGTATGCGTGCCCCGCAGCCTGACGAAGAGCCGCTCGGGCTCGACGCACGCGCCTTCGGCGACCTCGTCCATGGCGTGCTCGAGGAGGCCGTCCTCAGGCTCGAACAGGGATCGGGGCTCGGTTCGGCCACCGAGGCAGAGATCCTGACGGCCATCTCGGCATCGGCCGACGATGTCGCGAAGCGCTGGCAAACTGCGCATCCGGTTCCGCCATCGAGGGTCTGGGGGCACCAGCTGGAGCAGGCCCGTGAGACGGCAAGCGCGGCGCTCCTTTTCCAGCTGCCCGCACTTCCTGGCCAGCGGGTCTTCGTTGAAGTGCCCTTCGGTAGTGGACAGGACCCGGACCGCCCTGCGCCGCGAGGGAGGACGCTCGCAGTGTCTCGCCCTCTGCCGTGGGCACCCAACGCGAGCGTGCCGGTGCCTGGGACAACGCTACTGGTCGGTGGCCGCATCGATCGCCTGGACCTCTCCGGCACCGGCGACCAGGCACGGGTCATCGACTACAAGACGGGCAGGCGGAGGCCTGATGTACAGCTGAACGGTGGGCGCGAGCTGCAGCGCTGTCTTTATGCCTACGCCGTGGGGGCACTCGTAAGCGGCCCGCCAACGGTGGAGTCGGGACTGCTGCACAGCAGAGGCGACGCTGGCTTCGACACGCTCGCAGCACCAGACGAAGCGCTGCCGAAGCTTGCAGGCGTCCTGGCCGCCGCGGTGTCTGGCATGCGAGCAGGCTTGTGCCTGCCGGGTGTAGCGGCCGGGACGTCGGGGACGGCCGCAGAGAAATACGAGCGCGATGACCTCGCCTTCGCGCACCCCGCGGCCCCTGGCACAACGCTGATGCGGAAGAAGGTCGCAGCGACTGCCGAGCTCGATCATGCGATCGTCACCTTCTGGGCAGAGCCGTGATGACCGTCGTCAACGCCCCGTCGTTCGCCGCGCCCGACGCACAAGCGCGTCACATCGCATTGACCGACTTGGCCCGATGCCTGCTCCTCCAGGCGGGGGCTGGGTCGGGTAAGACCTCCGTCCTCGCGGGCCGCGTCGTACGCATGCTCGCCTCGGGCGAGGCACCGTCCAGCATAGCAGCCATCTCGTTCACCGAGCTCTCTGCCGCAGAGCTCCGCGAGCGGATCTCTGAATACGCGAGTCAAGTGCTGGCCGGAAACATCCCTCGCCCGATCGAGCAAGCGTTCCCAACCGGGTTGTCGCCGGAGGAGCGGGCGAACCTGCAGCGCGCCTGTGAGCAGCTCGACGAGCTGGCTTGCACGACTATCCACGGGTTCTGCCGACTCCTGCTAACGCCCTACCCGGTAGAGGCAGGGATCGATCCCGGTGCCGAGATGCTCGATCAAGCACAGGCAGACCTGCTCTTCGATGGCGTCCGAGATCGATGGCTGCGGGACCGCCTATCTGGTCCGCCCGATCCCTCAGATATCTTCGTGGACGTCTGGCTCAGGCGCCCGGACGAGGTGGCCACTCTTCTCGACGAGCTGGTGAAGCTCATGCTGCGCCACCGCGGCTCGACGGTGGCCTCATGTCCGACGCCATTCGGCGCCTCTCAGGTGGATATCCTGCGGAGCGCGCTTACCAGCCTGCAGTCCTTTCGAGCCACAGTTCTCCCCGTCTGGGCGCCTGGTGAACTGCAGAGCGCCATCTGCGCGCTTATCGCCGAACTGGCCGCGTTGCCATCCTCCAACGCAACGGAGGCGGAGCTGCTGGCATGGGGACTCGATCTTTTTCCGCCCGAGCTCTGCGCCACCAGGACCGGGTTCAAGGCTGACTCGACCCTCAAGAATAGCAGGGCGGCCTGGGAGGCTGCACGCAAGGCGGCTGGAGAGACAAAGGCGGAGGGAGAGCGGATGGTGGGGCTCGTCTCGGCTGCGCTGAGTCCAGTTCGAGCTGCATATGAGACGATTCCGCTGTCGGCAGCGGAGCGAATGCTTCACCTGCTTGCCGGTGACGCGACCGCCCTGGTGGAGAGATACTCCGCTGAGAAGCGCAGCTCGGCCGCGCTAGACTTCGGCGACCTGCTGCAGAAGGCGCGAGAGCTTCTGACGAACCACGACGATGTGCGCGGGGCCGTAGGCAGGCGATACAGCCGCGTGCTTGTTGACGAGTTCCAGGACACCGATTTCGAGCAGGTGGAGGTGTTCTGGCGGCTCTGCGGTGACCCGCCCTCCGGGAATCAGTCCGCTCCGTGGCAGGACTGGGCCCTGCGTCCGGGCGCGCTGTTCGTTGTTGGCGATCCACAGCAGGCCATCTACCGGTTCCGGGGCGCCGATCTGGACGTGTTCAAGCAGGTTCGCGAAATCATCCGGGCTGCAGACCCACAGGCTGTGGTTTCCATCACCTGGAACTTCCGATCCCGTCCAGACATCCTCGCCTGGGTAAACGGGCGGTTCGAGGCGCCGTTAGGCGCGCCTGACCAGTGCGGATTTCAGGCGCTTGACCCGGCGCAGACGTCGTCGCTTTCCACGCCCGGCGTGGCGGCTATCGACTTCTCAGACGGCGAAGGTGCGAGCGGCGCTCGCGATGGAGAGGCCGCCGCGGTTGCGGACTTCGTCGCAAACGCAATCGGGTCGCTGGATATCGGCGGCAATGACGGACAGCCGACGCGAAAGTGCCGTGCTGGCGATATTGCCCTGCTTGTGCCGACGGGCACAGACATCTGGCGATACGAGCGGGCGCTTGAGGGAGCAGGCATTCCAGTCGCGGCGCAGGCGGGGAAGGGCTTCTTTAGGCGGCAGGAGGTACAGGATCTCATCGCGCTGACCAGGACCATTGCCGACGATCGCGACCGGCTTGCACTCGGGGCTTTGCTGCGCGGTCCCCTGGTGGGCCTGACGGACGAGCAATTGCTCGACGCCGTGGCAAGCCTTCCGCCAGGGCCGGACGGCCAATCTCCGATGCTATCGCTTCGCATGGAACTGCCAGCCACAGCTGACCCAGTACTCCGGGGGCGACTGCAGATCCTCGTCGATCTCGCCAAGAGAAAGAGCAAGATGACGCCGCATCTGCTGCTCTGCCAAGCCGTCGAGGAGATGGGGGTTCGTGCAGTTCTGCGTCAGCGCGGTGGACGCGTGGCAGAACGGGCTCTCGCGAACGTCGACCTCTATCTCGAGATGAGCCGAGCCTACGAGGTCCGTGGCATCAAGGCCTTCTCTGACGCCATGCGCCAGGCCTGGGAGGATGGTGAGAAGGAGCTCGACGGCCGTCCCGATGCGGACGAGAACGCTGTGACGCTCATCACCATGCACTCGGCGAAGGGCCTCGAGTGGCCAGTCGTGATCCCGGTCAACGGGGGCACGCTGCTCAAGACCGACATCTCAATGGCTTACGACGGACAGACGCGCACTATCCATGCCTCGGTATTTTCCTTGAAGACCCCGGCATGCCAAGCCGCCTTCGATAGTGAAAAGGAGCAAGTTCGGTTCGAACGCCAGCGCCTTTGGTATGTGGCGACGACCCGGGCGCGTGACCTCCTGCTGATGCCCCGGACGTCCGGCGCAGGATCCACCAGGGACTGGTGGTCCCTCATCGACTTCCAGCTTGGCTCGCTGCCCGAGCTAACGGGCGTTGGACCGGGCGTGCTGCCTACGTCCCCGGAGCCCCCAAACGGCCAGGACCTCGCGACATGGCGCGACGAAGCCGCCCGTATCAGGGCAAGCATCCCGCGCTTCGAGCGGACAACACCGCACTTGCCCTCCGAGGACGGCGAGGCTTTGCCGCAGCCCGTGGTCGTACTGGATCCAGACTTCCCGACAGCAGCGACCGAGGTGCGGGGCGGCCTGCGACGCGGCCTCGTGATGCACAAGCTCATGGAGGAGGTGCTTACCGGGGAGACGGCCGACAACGAGTCAGCCCTGGCGGCCCGTTGTATCGAACTGAATTCCCAGTTGCCGGAAAGCCTGGGGCCGTCGGCGGATCCCGACGATACGGCCCGCCTTATTGTGGCGACGCTGAACCTGCCGGAGATCCAAGGCGTGCGATCTCGCCTTGTCCCTGAATGGCCCGTTGCCTCAGTTGCCCCGATCGACGGCTACGAGAACATCATCATGGGTGTCGCGGATGCCGTCGTTCCAGAGGAAGAGGGACCTCCTTCCCTGGTAGTGGACTGGAAGAGCGACCTCGATCCCAGCGAAGACGTCGTCGCAGGCTATGTCGGTCAACTGCGTACGTATCTGCGCTCCACCGGCGCCCATGCCGGGCTGTTGGTCTTCATGTCCAAGGGAGCGGTCGTCCCTGTCGAAGGCGTGCCTCCATCGAAGACGGTAGCAGCGGCGTAAGACAAGAAGGCGTTCAGACGTGAGCCGAAGCTAATTCGTTCCGGGCATTCGAGAGCGCGTTCAGGTCAAGGTCCTTAGTGGCGTTAACTGTCGCGCTTGTTCATCTGCGGCCGCGGGAGCGGGAGTTCGTGTTGGGCGTCGTGGCTGCGTGTCGCGTTGCCGAATGCAGCCCATCCTTGCTCGGGGCACCAAAGATTTGGCGCTCGTGTTCCCCAGGCGGCTGCCCGCAGTAGCGGCAGCGCGAAAGTTTCGACAACGGCGAGGAGATCGCTGAGGCTCGGAGGCGTGAAAACCGGGCGGCTCAACGAGAGCCAACCGCGCCATGCTCTCTCATTAGCCGGGGTAGCGAGGCCCGGGCCTATCCCTTCGCGCCATCGCGACTCAGGCTTATCCAGGACATGCCCAGCATCGCGGGTCGCAAACGTTCTCTCAACGGCCTCCAGGAGCGCCCGGCCATCAAGCCTCCGGCGAGATACGAGCACCCAAACGTCGTAGAAATCTTTCAAGCGCGTGTTGTCTCGACCAAACTCGAGCATCGGCGCCAGCTTCTCCGCGAGCACCGTTTCGACGGGGTAGGAAAGCACCGGGAAGCTCTGATGGGAGTGGAGAATGGGGTGCATCCACCTCCGCTCGGGTCCGGGCGTCACCGGGTGTCCGTAGACCAAGTCGGCTACCGCCATCTGGCGGCTGCTGCCAACCGAGGCCGGGACTTTCAATCTCCGCTCCACCGTGCCCACGCCGTGTAGCGGCACGCAGGTAGCGGCGCCCCAGTCGAAGACCACTCCATCGTCCCTGAGCTCTGAGGCCTGATCTGCCCCGATTGCCGCATCGAGGACGCGATCAGCGTCGTCAGAAGACAGCAGAAGCAGGTCGAGATCCTTCGATGCTCGAATAAGGTCTCCCTCGATCAGGCGGAAAATGTGGGCGCCCTTGAGCACGAGCCGGTCCGCCAGGTCTGAAGCGGCGAAGCGCGCCAGGAGGCGCTCGGACAGGAGGCGGCTGATAAGTAGCTCTGTTGGCAGTCGACGCTGTCGGGCGAGGTCACGCAGTTGGTTCAGCGCTGTCTCGCCGCGGTCGGTCATGACTGCCTGCCGAGTACTGCTAGGGCCCGCGCAATGGGCGTTACAGTGCGTCTTGCCCCAAGTGCCTCTGCCATGTCGGCGACTTCACGCATCGGAGTGCCGGAGCGCAGCAGGTCTCCCAGGGCGCTTAGCCCGGCCTCCTCCCCCACGGCTTCCGGCATCCTGAGCATGTCGACCACGGTGCGAAGAGGCCCGGTAAGGCGCACGGTGACACCGCTGATCACCCGCTCCTCGACCCCTAGGGTCAAGGCCTTGGGGTCACGCCACCGAACGTAACGAACAGGCGGCCACTCGAGAGGCGGCCCCCAACGCCCGCGGTCAATGGCAAGCCAGAGAGACGACGGGACTGCTGTGCCAAGGCGATGGACACCTGCCGCTGTAGCAAGACAGACGACTGCATGGGGCACCCTGACGATTGCCTCGGCCAGCTCGTGCCCCTCGGGTAGCGGCGCTCCTGCCAAGCGGTACGTGCCGCGGGATACAGCCTCGACGCAGCCAGCCGCGACGGCGCGGCGCACCGCCGCCGCCGTGATGCCCTCCCTCGCAAGCGCAGTCATGCGCCACACGGAGCCATCCCCCAACATCTCCACCAGGCGCGCCCGCTGTGAGCGCCCCTGACGGTCAGGAGCTTGCGACAAAAGCATCACCATGTCGAGTCTTGGTTATGGTCTTGTATCACCAACCGGCGGACCGTGCCAAGGAATTCCTCGGCCGAAAATTCGATCGCAGGTACAAGGAAAAGCAATTTCTTCTGCGACGCGAAAACCTCACCGCCAAAGGGATTTCATGAGGGTACATCTCCTTCGCGCCGACTGGTCGGCCTGGGACGAGAGATGCCAAGGGCAAGAGGTGGAGCGTGCCTCAGAGCGCGGTCGCCGGGTGACCAGGCGGGGCTAGCCGCGTTCCGCTAGGCGTATCTGACCCCGGGCGACATAGCCGGGATGGCGGGTATCAGCAGCGGCCGCTGGGCCGCTGATCGGCTGGGCGTCCTGGCGTGCATTCGTCGGCGGCGCCGGTTTGCTACCCGGGGATTGCCCGCACGCTGCTCCGCGCGCGCCGACATCACACCGGAGCTGCTGGAGCAGCAGCGCAGTCCTGCCCAGCGAGTCGAGCGCGAGGTGGCCTTGGACATGGCGGAGTGCATCGGCAAGCAGGCGGGTCGCCTGCTGGATCGGACGCTGCGTCGCGACTGGAACGGCCTTTCCGCTCTCTGGCGAACTGCGTCTGCCGCCTCAACCCGCCTATGATGCAGCGGCTGGACGCGGCCCGGGATGCCTGGCTGGCGCTTTCGGGCCAGTCGTATTTCCTCCTGGTGCCGCGGCGGGTCGCCGGGGATCGGATCGCTTCGCACCGCAACGGTCGGGGCGCCCTGTATGCGCCGCTCGACGGCGACGGGCGGCCGGGCGACTTCGAGCGCTCGGCCATGCCACCCGACGGCGCGCCCGGTGCCCTGACCGCTGCCCGGGCGACCTGCCATGGACCTCGGCGAGGGTGAACGGGTCGGGGCGCTTCGTCATCCTCCGGGACGCCGACGGGCGACTGCACGAGGTGTCCGGCTCGGTGGTGTGGGCGATCTGCCAGGAGGACGGGGCGTCAACGATGCTGCTTCCGAGCGGCCGGATGATTAGGATGGAGAGGGAAATGCGGACAGTGCTGGGGTGGTTGGGGTGGGGCAGGCTTTTTTAATAAGAAAGCCAGCGGCTTGCAGCGTTCGCACGCTCGCCAAAGGCGCTTGCCTGTCGATCACGGCTACCGAGGGCGAGGGCGGTTCTCCCGGCGCGGTGAGTCTAAATGACCTTGTCAAGCGCCAGCATGTGTGCATATATATGCACAGCTAATGCGGAGCTACCATTGCCAACCCCGGAAACCAATCGCTCTGCAATCGTTCGGAGGCTCGAGTCGGAAGGCTGGGTGAACGAAGGCGGCAAGAACTATGACAAGTACACCAAGCCGGGAATGACAGATCCCATTCTATTGCCGCGGCATCGGACGTTGAGCATCGGAGTGGCGCGAAGCGTGGCCAAGGCGGCGGGATGGAAGTGAAGCAGTCCAACTTATCACCAGGAGTTCCAGACATGCGTTACATCGCTTTGGTTGACGGCTCCGAGGGTGCTTACGGCGTTGTGTTTCCCGACCTCCCCGGCTGTGTCGCCATGGGCGGGACTCTCGATGAGGCCATGGTTGTCGCCTCCGAGGCTCTTGGAGATTGGATCAACACTGTCGAAGCGAACGGAGGTAGCGTTCCCGCAGCTCGTACGGGCGAACAGATCCGCGCCGACGCTGAGGTGATGGAGGCTCTAATGGAGGGTGCCTTTTTTATAGCAGTGTCGGCAGTTCGCACGACTGGAAAGCCTGTCCGTGCGAACCTCTCCTTGGACGGTGGTGTGGTGACCGCGATTGATGCGGCAGCCCAGCGCAGAGGCGTTACCCGGTCTGCGATGGTGGAGATTCTAGCACGGCAGCAGCTGCCGGAACTCGCTTGAAGCGTGCGCCGCCTCACGCCGGTGCGTCTATCTCGGCGGCGTTTGAGAAGTGCCGTGAGCATAGAAGCCTTATGCCGCTGCGCGGCCGTGGGACCGCTCGACCGCGATACGTTCGTTGAACCACCCCGTTGACGCCGACGGGGGCCTGCATGCCGTCTCGGCATCGGCAGTGTCGGCGATCTGCGAGGAGGACGGAGCGTTCGTGCTGCTGCGGCCGGAAGGCCAGATGATCAGGGTGGAGAAGGATCTGGGGCCGGTGCTGGCGTGGTTGGGGTGTCTCCCAGGTTAGATCCATCGGCGGCAATGGCAGGCACGCCGCGCTCGGCCGTCTGCGACGGGATCGCGTGCTGCGATGGCTCGCCTTCGACCCCGTCTCCGAGGCTTGCCCTCAACGGATCCCCGGGGTTCGCCACTTCCGGTGCCGATTGGTCAAGCCAGAGAAGGCAATGGACCACCTCTTGCTCGATCACCTCCGCAACTATGGAGGGCGGAATGGGAGGCATCTTCACTCCGGCCAGGCTGGTCGTTCGGAGAAGCCATGTCCGACGGGCTTGGCCGAAACGCTGGCGGGCTAGCCTGTTTCTGAGGTTCACCATCCAGTCGCTGAACAGAGGAAGTGGATTGGGATGGCGGGCCACGAAGGCCGCGAGCAGCTGCGACAGGACCGTGCGGAAGCGGTAGTCTCCGCCGGTTTCCAGCCACGCCGTTTCAAGGAACTCCGCGACGACCCCGGTCTGCGAGGTACGGTCGTTGTTCGGAGCGGCGAGTAGCGCAAGATAGCGAGAGACGCGCCCGATCGGCATCCATGACTGGCGGCGCAACTCGTGCAGCAATTCCATCGGGCCGATGCTGGTGAACAGGTGGCCCGCGTCGACCAGCCTGCCGACCGCGGCCGAGTATCTTTCCGGGCTGATCCGGCCTGTCAGAAGCCCCCAGCGGAGAAGCGCTTGAACCCAGACGCCCTTCACCTCCGATGCGATCTCGCCAAGACGGCGAAGGGGCATGTCCTCGCAGAGTAGGACGCCCTCAGAGCCGATGGCGGCCAGCACGCTGTCGAGCGCGGCCCTTGGCAGCGCTGTGTAGATGCCGGAGGCATCCGGGCGCACCGTGGTGTGGCTTTCGGCGGGCACGATTTCGCATGTCCGGGCGAACGCGAGTGCCTGCTGCGCCCAGGACGCGCGCATCCGAAGAGCGTCGGGCCCCACCTCCACCATGGTCGGGTGGTCGCCTTCCCAGCCGAGGGAGCCGCGGTGTCCCGTCTCGGCCTCGCGCTCGCGTTCGAGGGCCACCTCCAGCAGGTAGTCGAGCGTGGTCTGGGTGACCGAAAGGCGCTGTCCCTGGAAGCAGTCCCGAAGCGTCTCGGCGATGCCCAGCGTGGTCGCCGCGTAAATCGACAGGGGATCGAGAACGCAGGTTTTCGCCACGATCAGGCGCCGCATAGCCTCGGCCCGCTCCGGCTCCGACCCCACGGCGGCCAGGACGGTAGGATCCTTGCGCCAGCGATAGTCGTCCCAGACGTCGAGGGCGGAGCACCCGCATGCGAGAGCGAGGTGTGCCATTGATATCCGGCCAGCCTTGTAGGCCGCCTCGATCTCGCGAAGTCGTTCGGCCCGCTCGCGGGCCATTCGGAACACCGCGTCGAACCTGTTCTGGTCCGTGTCGTCGCCGATCTCCACCGTGCCAAAGCCCGCAGCCTCGGGGAAACGCTCCCGGAAATGCTCAAGCACATCGAAGTGGGCGTGCAGGTACTTGCTCCGGATGGACTCGATCCGATAGCGGACATCGCCGTGCGGGTAGCTTGCGATGGTGACCTCGTCCCCGACGCGCAGACCGGTAAGTCTTGACGCCAAGGCATCGGACGGCGGCACCTCGTTGCGCTCGATCCGCGGGCCCAGTTCCGTCTCGATGACCCGGACGATGCGGGCAGGACCGTCGCACTCGGCCAGCACCACCGCAGTGTCCGGACCCGCCGTTTCTGGCTCGAGTTTGGCTGTCTTTGTGGCCCGCCCCATGAGGAACAGCCCGAATGCGTACGAGAGATGGATCTGCGGGTCATCGAAGCCCTGCCGCAGGGCGCGATATCCCAGGGTCAGGCACTTCAGATCAGCAAGGTGGCGGTCAATCAGCCTCGCCAAGACAATCAGGTCATCGGCGTCACCCGTGATTGCGCTGGGCACGGATCGCAGCCAATCCAGCGCCTTGCTCATGGCCGCGGTGCGCTCGCAGAGTCCGAACCAGACAATGCGCGCACGGAGGTCGTCGGGAGTCTTCTCCAGATATGCCTGAAGCAGTCGGCGGGCCTTCGTCAAAAGGCCGACCATGTCATAGATCTTGACCCCGAAATCCACGTACCGACGCAGGTTGTGCAGTGACGGGGACAGGCTCTCGAAGAGCTCACGAGCCTCCCGCCGACTGTCTGCCTCTATGAGGCATTCGAGCCTAGTCCTCAGGGCGTGGGTGTCGCGATCTGGAACCGTGAACGGTGCCAGGATTTCAGCCGCTCGTGCGGGCTGCCCGGTCGCGCGGAAGACCTCCGCAGCAGCGAAGATGTCCCTTGCACTGGTCGCTCGCGTCAGCCCCCGCTCGGCGTCGAGCCGAAGGCGCTCTGCCAAGTCTGCTGGCAAATCACGGAAGCGAAGCGCGGCCGATCTGACCGGCATTGCGTCGGGGAAGGCATCGAGCGCAGCAACCACGGTCTCGCTGCCTGCTCCAAGTGCGATTTCCGCCTCGAGAGCGACACCCGCAGCGGCGTCTCGATCTTCGCCCGGCGGGAGCTCGGACGCGAGCCTCGATGCCGCTTCCCGAGCCTCGACATACCGCCGCATCCCGAGCAGGAGGTGAAGGCGAATGACGTCGAAGCTTTCCTCGCGCTTGTCTTCGGGGACACTTTCGAGGTGGCTCAGTGCGTCAGCCAACTTCCCTCTGCCGGAAAGGATCATGCTGAGGCGGTTATGAATCTCGGCATTGTCCGGGGTCAGGCGCAGCGCCTCGTGGAGCACGTCCCGGGCAGCATCCTCGTCGCCCTGGACCATCAGGGCTCCCGAGAGGTTCAGCGCCAGTTCCGGCATCCGCGCGCCGTAGTCGTTCGTCGCCACCGTGTTCCAGGCTTGCCGGGCAAGGTCCAGGCCCCGCCGGAAGCGCCCGGCGAGGTCGTGAGGGACCGCCTTGGTCACAGCGATCTCTCGGATGGCGAGAACCGGACGAAGCAATTCCGACGCGAGCGAACCCTGACTGCGCCAGTCGTCCGGATCGCGTGCGTAGGCGTTCTCGGCGAGCCGGAGTGCCTCGTCCCAGTCATTCCTGTCGCGGGCTGCATCAACAAGCGCGAGCAGCACCTGCGGCTTTTCTCGGAGAGCCTCCGGTATGGTCGAGAGCAGGTCTGGCAGGGGAAGGTCATCCGGCGCCGCATGGACGAGGGTCACTGCCGCGTTTTCAAGTGTTGGATCGGCGCTCAGCGCGTCCTTGGCATGTGCGAAGGCCGCTTCGTTCGAATCCTCCAGCATCTCCGCGAAGGCGAAAGCCGCAATCGACCAGGGCCTCCCGGGATCAGCGGCGCTGGCTTCCCGCAGATGTTGGACAGCCAGTGGTCTGGAGCCCAAAGCAAGATGGACAAACCCGAGCGCGTTGAGGATCCGATGCCGTGATCTTGGTGACGCCGTCCCCCACTCGGCTTGCCGTATCGAGTTCAGCAGGACGAGGGCCGCACGTGCATTGCCCTCATTCCCGAGTTCGGCGGCGTCCTTGATCCTGGTCCGGAGTGATTCCTCGGCTGGGTCTCCACCCTGATCAGTTCCCGGTCGGGGGAGGGCAGCGACAGCGATGCTCTGCACCTTCTGGATGGCAAGCATCATCTCGGCGTGGCGTTCCTCGTGGCGTTCCTCGCCGCGTGCGTCCGAGACATCGATCCTGTTGAGGATCTTCGCAGTGCTTACTTGCCCGAGTTGCCTTTCGGCCACTTCGGGGTGCTTCTGCAGGAGGAGTTGGAGTGTGTCCCACGCGATTACGTGGACACGGAATATGCCGATGGTCTTGTGCGCGTCGTCTATGTCGCGGGCGACCTGCTGAATCTTGATGTCCGGCGGGGCTGAGGTGGCGAGGATGAACACGTCCAGCAGCGGCCTGAACGTCTTCGCCTTCTCGACCTCGTCCCTGAGTTCCTTTTCGGTCAGTTCTGCCCCAAGCCCACCGTCCTTCCCCTTGCACTGGACGCCGGTGAAGCGCCCCTTCTTGTCGTGACCGTAGATGTCCACACCTGCCTGCGGCTGCCCGGTGCGGCCGTGCCGCACGGCCTGCGGGTCGCCCCAGATCTCCTGGTAGAGGTCGTGGCAGAGCTTCTCGAAGTCCTGCCAGTTCGCTGGCGGTGCCAACTGCTGGTTCTGGATAGACATTCCAACACACCCAGTTCCGCGGCCGCCGGGCGATCCAATGGCCTCGACGCCTTCTGCTCTACGCCGCGATGCTTACCGGTCCGACTTATGGGGCTTGGAATGCCGCCATCCTGACCAATCGGCATGATGCGGCCCCACATTGCTCGTAGCCAAGCGAATCGAAGCTGGTCCAGCAGTTAGAAGAGCCGCGCCCAACAGAGCCAGTTGGGTAGGCGCAACTTCCCGGCGCGGAACCCTGCTTCGTTGGACTCGCGACCCCGGGACGCGAGATGATTGCCGAGCACCTGTCCCCGATCCTGGAACCACAGCGGGCGAAGCTCCAAAGTCCGTCCTGTCGGCGATCTGGATGTCATCGTGAAGGCGTCATTTGCGTGGCCTTCAATTGGCCCGGGATGGTTCCACCCGCTGCGGCAATCCGCAGGCCGCTTCACAAAAGTCCGCGATAAGCGCCATATGAACGGCCTTGTGTGAAAACTAATCCCTGCCGCGACAATGTTTGGCGCGGCCACACGGAACGAGATCGATGGCTGATAAGCGACGCACAGATCAGCAGAGCGCTGCCGAGAGGGAACGCAACCCGCATGCGAAGCGGGTCACGCCGGGTGAGTTCGAACGCCTTGTGCGTGAGCACTACGGCACCAAAACGCTGGTGTTTGATAAGCCATTTGCCGAGAAGGTCCTCGAGTTCAACACGGCCAATCGCAAGATCAATCGGCGGAAGCTTGAAACGCTCGCTCGGCAAATGCGCTCGGGTGATTTCGAGAATACCGGCGAACCCATAATCATCTCGGCTGAGGGCATCCTCAACAACGGCCAGCATCGGCTCTTCGCCGTGGTTGAGTCTGACGCCGTCGTCGATATGGATGTCCGCTTCGGCATTCCGCGGCGGGTGTTCAGTAAGACGGACACCGGTGCGAGCCGCACTGCCGGCGATGTCCTCACCATCAAGGGGGCGTCCTACGGGAGCCAGGTCGCATCAGCGGTCCGGCTGCTGATCCTTTACAAGCGTGGCCTGCCTGATTCGATCCGCGAATTCGTGTCCAACGACGAAGTGGCAAGGGCCTTCGATCGCCTGAAGGACATCGGCGACGCCATCGCCATGGTCCAAGGCTATAGCTTCCCGAAATCCGTCCGCAGCACCCCCCTGTACGCGACTGCGTATCTCGCCTCCCGCTCGCCGGGGCGCGCGCGCCTGCAGGAGTGGCTCTATACGCTCGCAACAGGCCTGGAGGCGTCGCGCGACAACCCCGCCTACCAACTCAGGGAGCGGCTGATGCGCGGTGTGGAGGCCCCAATCGGGACCCGTGAAGGCCTCCTGGAGCGGTTCGCCCTGATGATCAAGTCGTGGAACCTTTGGCAGGCTGAAGAGACCGTCTCCATGCGCGACTTCCGATGGCACGCTACCGGCAAGAGCGCCGAGCCGTTTCCGAAACTCGAAGGTGCTCGCCTACCTGACCTCGCTTGAATTGCGAAAGCGGGCCGAAGGTGGCGCGGCCGACCCAAGTTCCGGCATTGCATTTTCCTTCCGAATCCGGCATAGAAGTTCACATGCGCCCGATTGGAACCCTCCGCCTGATATGACGACGTGCCGAAAGGTACGCGTGGCGTCGAGGGTCGGCCGCATGACCCCACCAACCTGAAATAAGAGTACGCTCCGAGGTATCCAGGTCGCCTCGGGACGATAGCGCGCGCCTTCGGCTCTTTTGGCCGGAGGCGCGCGACGTCGCAACGCGTCCGCCAACCTGCCCAGGGGTCTGTTGGTGGCTCAGATGACGATGTGGGAATCGATGGCCGCAATTCGCACCACCTCGCTCCTTGCTCGCCAGCTGCAGAAAATGCGGAAGGCAAGGGGGCTATCTCTCGTGGCTCTCGCCGAACTCGGCGGCTGCAGCGGCAACGCCGCTCGCCAGGCCGAGGCAGGCAGAGGCTCCAGTTCAGCATACATCCGGCTTGCAGAGGCGGTGGCGATAAAGCTGGACGCTCGCTCACTCCCGCCAGGTGGCGATATCGGCTCGCGTATTGGCGCTCAGCGCCAACGGCGGGGGATGTCCGTGGACGAACTGGCGCGCATTGCCAAGGTGAATGTCGACACCGTTCGCAAGGTCGAGAGAGGTAACCTCGGCCAGCTGAACGAGCTCGAAGCGGTCGGCCGTGCTCTCCACGCGCGACTGACGCTTTTGCCAGTTGACGCGCGCCCGACCTTTTACGGCTCGGCAGCGACGTCGTCGGCGAAGGATGATTGGCCGACGCCGCCCGAGTTTCTGGACCGGCTGACGCTAGCTCTGGGACGTTCGTTCGACCTAGACCCGTGCTCGCCAGGCGCAGAGTACTCTCGCGTGCCTGCCTCGCGCCATTACACCAAGGTGGATGACGGTCTGGCTCAGCCTTGGACGGGAAGCGCCTTTATGAACCCGCCTTACGGCTCGAGCATGGACCTCTGGGTGCGGAAGGCTCGCGAAGAAGTCGCATCTAGCAACGCGCTGGTCGTCGTTGGTCTCATCCCTGCGCGCGTCGACACGCGTTGGTGGCACGATGACGTGGCCGGGCATGCCGACACCTGGTTCTTGCGTGGCCGCCTGCGCTTCGGGGACGGCGACGGAACGGCGCCCTTTCCGAGCGCCATCGCTGTCTGGGGCGCCAGCGAAGAGGAAGTGTTGGCAATCTCGGAGGAGTGGCCCGACGCGTTCTGCGTATTGGCCACCCATCGCGTCGCCCGCACGAGGCTGGCCCGTCTGCTCGGACCCAGCCTAGCACATCGGAGCGCAAGCGCCGCCTGAGTGAAGTTCGCTTGCGATGCGCGATGCGCCGGTGCGCCGATACGCAGGAGTCGGCGCACCGGCGCACCAAGGCCCCTGCGGATTCACCATTAAAAACAGCAGGTTATCAGATTTATTCGTTGACTCTCCGCGCCGAACTGCTGTCATGTTGCCGTATGTTGCGGTCCTCGATGAACATCGCGTTCTCGACGCCTCGGTGGGAGATCCCTCGGGGACGAGCGCCGCAGCTGTGCTCTGCCACCACGCGGCGAATAGGCACCTTCGCCGACGAGGTCTGATCGGCGCGTAGGCGCTGCCTGCTCCGATCATGCCGTCGGCGAGCCGTCCAGAACGGCGATCCGCGCATATCCAGGCAGAGAGCAACCACATGACGATCCCGTTCGGCCGCAAGGGCCGTAACCTTGAGCATGCCAGCGAGACGGTCCGGCAGTTACGAAGGCTCGCCGACGACCTAGTGCGCATTCAGTCGGGGGAGGGGCCCAGTGCGGCCGAACTCGCCGATGCTCCGCTTCTGGTGAACTGGGCGATTGCCCGCCGCGACATGCTGTGTCTCAGCGGTGACGTCCTTGGGCACCCGCTTATGTCGGGGCCGGGCGTTACGACCTCTCGGCTCTGGCTGATCCGACCCTCGGAAGGGTGGGCGCGCACCGAGAGCCGGTACTACCGACTTGGTGCTCATGTAAACCGAGGCGTGGTCTCGCCCCTCCGGCGGCTGCATTGCGGGGCAGCGTCATGAGGCAAGCCAAGACCCCCCACGGGAAGCCGCGGGCGCAAGTCCGCGGTGCCGAAGACCTGATGGCTGTCTCCGACCGCTATCTTCTGAAGCGCGCGAAGCTGGGCAGAGTGGCACCATGCCCGCTACCGTTCGTCGCCCGGGCGATGGTCTCCCAGGCGCTGGCGAAACAGCCGGACCTCGCGCGGGCGGCGACGAGGCCGTCAGCGGCGATCGTCGTCGAAGTTCCCCATGAGGAGTGGGTGAACGAGGTTGCCGAAGCGTGGCGCGAGCTCGTCCTCGCTACGGAAGAGGTGCCGAACGACGGCGATGACGAAAGCCTGTCGACTGCGCGGTGGGTCGAGTTTCGGTGTCTGGAGAGCTCAACAGCGTATCCCTCGCGCGTCCGGGGTCCAGACGGTCGGAACAGGGTTGCCGCAGCGCTCGCTCGAGGCCAGGCGGTGTACGGCTTCAGCCCTGACCCTTCGCGACTTCCCCAGGACCTGTGCCGTGTCGCGGATCGAACAGTGTGGATCTCGCCGTTGAGTGGGGAACGTCTGCGCCAGGCTGTTTCGGCATACTGCAAGAAGGAGGCGAAGTTCCAGCCCACCGACGAGCAGGCGGGCCTCGTAATGCCAGGCGATCTGCTGCTATCCGTCCGTCCGGAGCCGGATCCGGATGAGATGCTGCGCAGAACCGTCGACCTGGCCAGCGCGCGCAGGGGCAAGCCGGTCGACGCGCCTCGTCTTGGCGATTTGCATGGCATGGACGCAGCCGTCGAGTGGGGGCACTCCCTCGCTCGCGACCTGAGCGACTACCGATCCGGCCAGCTTTCGTGGTCGGCAATCGACCGCGGCGCGCTGATCTGCGGGCCGACGGGCACGGGGAAGACAACGTTCGCACGTGCGCTTGCCCAGGAGTGCTCAGTCCCATTGGTCGTCGGGTCGGTCGCAGCGTGGCAGGCAAGCGGAACTGGCCACCTCGGAGATATGCTGCGGGCGATGCGGGACACCTTCTCGGAGGCCAGGAAGCTAGCACCCTGCATCTTGTTTGTTGACGAGATGGACAGCCTGGGTAACCGGACACGCTACGAAGATCGGAACCGCGACTACGGCGTCCAGGTCATCAACTCCTTCCTTGAATTGGTAGACGGCATTGAGAACCGGGAAGGTGTCGTCCTGATCGGGGCAACCAATCACCCAGAAGCGCTTGATAAAGCCATTCTGCGGCCCGGGAGGCTCGACCGGAGCATCACGATTGACTTGCCGGACGCGAAGGCCCTCGAGGGCATCATGCGGCACCATCTAGCTGCGGATCTACGCGATGCAGATCTGTCGGACCTGGCTAGGCGGGCGACCGGGCACTCCGGCGCCCATGTGGAGCAGTGGATCCGATCGGCGCGCCGAACTGCAAGGCACCAGGGCAGGCCGCTCGAGCATCGGGACTTGGACAAAGAAGTTCCAAACCGCGCGGTAGCGACTACGCCGGAAACGCTATGGCGCGTTGCGATTCACGAAGCTGGCCACGCTCTCGCCATCTCCGTCCTGCGTCCGGGCGCCCTGCGATCGGTGACAATCACCCCGAATGCGCCGAACGGGTCCTTCGGAAGCGTTGAGTGGATCAGTTACGGTCCGGGCGACGTCGACCGCAACATGACGCGTGAGACCCTCGTAACCCGGCTTGCCGAAAGGCTAGCCGGGCGAGCGGCGGAGGCTGTCGTCCTGGGGCAGGCGTCGTCCGGCGCAGGTGGGACGGTCGCCAGCGATCTCGCGCAAGCAACCTGGCTCGCAGTGATGGGCGTGTCTGCTTTCAGTCTGGACGCAGACGGGCAGGCCGCGCCATCGCTTTGGATGGGTCCCATCCCGCCGGAGGACGTGCCATCTCTCCTGGCCGCCCAACCTGAGCTGGCGGCCCGCGCCAATGCACTCCTGGCTGAGGGTCACCAGGTGGCTGTGGACGTTGTGAACCGTGGTCAAGGGCAAATTGAACGGATTGCCGCGCTCTTGCTGGAACGGAGCTCGGTCTCGGGACAGGACGTCGAAGCGCTACTCGGTGAGAGGGGCGCCGCGAGATCAAGGACTAGCCGGAAGCGGCCGCCATCTGCCCGCCGACCGACGAACCAGAGCGTGACTAGGCGTCTGCTCGCGGCCTACCGACGCTAGGCGTGGTCGGGCCCACGCAAGGTCGACCGCGGCCGAGCGGCAGGGACGACACGAGCGATGTGTTTGGCCCAGCACGACCACCACCGATCCGTTGCGATCTTGAACTCTTATCGCGGTTGAGGTATGGAAGTAGGCATGCAGATGCTTGGATCCTGGCGCCTCATATGACCTCTGCGCCGTAAGGCGAGGTAGAGGCGCCGAGGCATGAGCATCGGCAAACCCTCCAAGTAGCAGAGTATGCGCCGCGGCATCCGCCGCGGCGCCTTCTGCTCGTGTGTTCCGCGTCGCGGGCGGCGGCGTATTGCCACAAGGTGCGTCCATGGCTCTCCCAACCAGTGCAGATATCACCCACGGAGCTGATAGCGGCATGGAAGCAGGCCCCGATTCCCCTTCTGTCCCGCATTCCGTTCCGCAGCGCGCGGGCTGCACTCGCGCGGCCCCGCACGTTCGCGGGCACCGCGTCGCGTGACGGCGCACAAGATGAAGCTCACCCAGCGCATATCCCAGAAGCGCCTGCCGGTGACGGCAGGCCGCCGCGGTCGTTGTGCAACACGAGGCACTGCCCGCCCGAGGCGGCGTGCCAGGACTGGGATGAACGTGACATGCAATGGTTCGACGTGGACCGTAATGGGCTGACCCGCCTGCTTGAGCGCAAGGGCAAGGAGTTCGTTCTTCACGAGCTGATTCAGAATGCCTGGGACCAGGACGTCACACGAGTGGACGTGACGCTGACAAAGAAACCCGGCGCCCGGGTTGCCGAGCTTGTTGTCGAGGATGACGATGCGAAAGGCTTCGCCAACCTGGCACATTCTTGGACCCTGTTTGCCGAAAGCACGAAGAAGGGTGCGGCCGAAAAGCGAGGGCGCTTCAACTTAGGCGAAAAGCTGGTCCTGGCGCTCTGCGAAGAAGCGGAGATCGTGACAACGACCGGAGGAGTCCGCTTCGACGCGGCAGGCCGTCACGCCGTTCGTAAGCGCCGGGAGCGCGGCTCGCGCTTCACGGGTCGCCTACGCCTTACGAATGCTGAGCTCGATGCCTGCTGTGAGGCCATGGGTCGTCTACTCCCGCCACTCGGCGTGGTGACTACCTTCAACGGTATGCCGTTGCAGGAGCGCGAGGCTGCAGCCACCTTCGAAGCTTCGCTGCGTACAGAGGTCGCCGACGCCGAAGGCAACCTCCGTGGGACGAGCCGAACCACGACGGTCCGGGTCATCAGGCCATTCCCGGGTGAAACTGGATGCCTGTACGAATTGGGCATCCCGGTGGTCGAAACCAGCGACTCCTTCCACGTCGACGTCCAGCAGAAAGTCCCGCTCGGCTTCGACCGCGAGCACGTGCCGCCAGCATACCTTCGACACCTTCGAGGCCTGGTACTGAACGCCACACACGGCTTGCTCGAGGCCGAAGAAGCGCGCGGCACCTGGGTGCGCGAAGCGATGGGAACGAAAGTGGTGGCGCCGGAGGCCGTTAGGACGGTGGTCGGCCACCGCTTCGGCCCGAACGCCGTCGTCTACGACCCGTCAGATGCCGAGGCGAACAAGCTGGCGGTCGTGAAGGGCTATCGCGTCGTCCACGGCGGCCAACTCTCATTGGAAGAATGGGAGAACGTCCGCGCAGCCGGGGCACTTCTTCCCGCTGGACAGGTAACGCCCAGCCCAAAGCCCTTTCACGCGGACGGGTCGCCTTTAATCCTGCTGAACCCCTCGGAGTGGAGCGGCGCAATCCGAGCTACGGTGGCGTTGTACAAACGCCTTGCGAAGGTGCTGGTCGGCCACCCCATTAGGGTCGAAATCGCGAATGAGCCGCGCATCTTCTGGGCCGCTTGCTACGGTCCAGAAGGCACACTGTTCCTGAACAAAGGGCGGCTCGGCGCGGCATTCTTTGCCAAGGGGCCGTCGGAGCCCGTGCTGGACCTGCTCATCCATGAGCTCGGCCACGAGTACTGCGGTGACCACCTGAGCGACAGGTACTACCGGGCTCTGACCAGGCTGGGTGCCCGCCTTGCCGTCGCCGTGGCTGCGGACCCGGAGCTCCTGGCGTACGATGCGAACGCCCCTTCGCAGTACTGAGGTTCATTGGTGAGAGGGGGGGGACCCCGCCGACAAGGAATATGCCGGGCGGGTTTGCAGGAGACACCGCGGCTGATGGCGAACTCTCGCTTCAGGTTGGCGCGGTCCCTGCGCGGCGCGGCGACATTGGGGCATCTTGTCGAGTGTCGGTGTAGAGCGGCCGAAGCGCGTTAGTGAGCGATAACACTTGTCGCCACGAGCTTCGGCCGCTCATCGTCTCTAGACGCCCATGGCGGGGCCTGACACACGCCAGTTCAGAGATCCAATGGTAGTTCAGGCAACTCCGAGCACTCTATGGTGGCACCGACGCGCCTAGCTCGTTACGATATCCGTCATGTCGGGCGGCATCATCTTCTATGGCGATCCCCATGGTGAATGGCGCCCTTTGCTCCGGGCCTGCCGGGAAGAGCGACCCGAAGCCGTTGTCATCCTCGGTGACTGTGATCTGGACCGGCCACTCAGCCAGGAAGTCGCGCCCATCGCCGAAGCGGGCATTCCGGTTCGCTGGATCCACGGAAACCATGACATCGATCGGCCGGAGTGGCACGACAACCTCTGGGGCGATCGGCCGGGCTGGAACCTGCATGCCACCGCGGCAACATTTGGTGGCCGCGTCGTGGTTGGACTGGGTGGTGTGTTCAACAAGATGGTGTGGGACGTCAGAGCCCAAGATGCTCAACTGAGCTTCCTTACCCGTAGGGATATGCTGAAGGCGACGCCGCCATCACAGCGATGGCGCGGTGGGCTGCCTCTTCGCGCGCGGGATGCGATCTTTCTGGAAGACATCGAGAAACTCCAGCAGTTCCATGCAGATATCCTTGTGACCCACGAAGCTCCCTCTTCGCACCGGCATGGCTATTCCGACATCGACGAGGCAGCGAAGGCGTGCCGAGCGAAACTCGTCGTCCATGGCCATCACCACGAGAACTACGAAGGGGTGATTCCTGACACGGATGTGCAGGTGCGCGGGCTGGCACGCGCCACTGTCTTCCGGTTGCGGTAAGCAAGCCACCATACTCCTTGGCGCGCGGTGGTTCGCGCCTCAATTAGCCGCCAGTCATCGCATCAACCTAGCTGCCGCGGCCCTGATCCCATCGTCGGACAGACTGGCTGCCTTGGTCTCGGCGAAGGTAGCGAAGGTGACCATAAGACCATCGCGCTGTTCCGGTGGGCTTCGACGGGAACGCAGTCGTTCCAGGACGTGCCGTCGCGTGTCTTCGCTGCGCTGACGGTCGGGGAGAACGACACGGACCTCCGCTTCAGCCGCCATAGGCATCCACGGCTGGGGGGCGTGGCGGGCAAGGAGAGCCGGGAGACATCGGCCAGTACCTAAGTAGCGCTGGCGGCCTTGGCGCAGTCGTTGACCTGAATGCCCACCGGGGGTTCGGACCCTGGCGGGTCCTTTTTTGTACTGCGGGAGGTCTGACGAGGACGTTGGACAGCTTGCGTTAGCATCCAGGCGCTTCTTGGCAATTGACCTACAACCCAGACCTTTTTTGCGTGAGCGACAGGGCAGGCATGTCTTATTTCGAGCGTCGTTCCCTCCTATCCGCATCACTCGCTTTGACTGCGCTCGCGGGCTGCGGTGGATCTCAGGTATCCAGCGTTCCCGTCGTCAGCGGACCTGCGCATCCGGTGCGGGCAATCGCCATAATGCCCGGCGGTGGATTGCTGGCCGATGCAGTAGCGGTGGAGATCAGCAATCGAGGGTACACCGTCATTGACGGATCCGATACGTCACGGCTGATGGCTCGGCTGAACCTGAACGAGGTAGAGATTGCCCGGCCTGAGGGCCTTGCGAGGCTCCGCGAACAGGGCATTGACGCCGTGCTGACGGTCAGGGCCGCTGGTGGGTATGATCAGCAGCCTCAGAGCGCGTCTGCGCGTGTGAACAGCACACAGTCTGGTCGAGTCATTTCGGGCGTCACATGGCAAAACGGTTGGGGTGGGCGCGCCGGGTCAATCGCCGACCGCACCATGAGAAAGGGACTTGGCGAGGCAGCCCGGGAGATCGCCGCAGCCCTTGCGCTGAACCTCTTTCACGGCTGACCTGCGACGGAAGAACCACCATCAGGTACAGCGCCGACCTTTGGTCACTACCCGTGCGCATATTCTGTCGTAGGTAGTTGAAGGCGAAATAAAGCGACTGCAAAGTGGATGGGTGGACGCTGTTTGGAACAGGAGCGGTGCGTGGCCTCACGGTTGTTCATTTTCGAGGAAGATGGGACGCTTCGGCGCATTCCTCAGCGGGTCGCAAACCTACTTCCGACAGGTGCGGCAACGCTGCCAGAGTACGCGGGAAAGCGGCTCCGTTACGTCGACGTCTCCTTGGAGAGCGAAGGGCGCCGTCCTCTGTCCATCAACTTCATTCAATGCGCCTACTTCGAGTTCGATGAGCGAGGAAGCGCTGCGGCAGCGCTGGCCCGCGGTGCAGGACGCTTTATGGACACAGCCTACGATCTGGCGAAAGAGAAGGAGCAATCGGGAACTGTCGTGTCAGTGACCGCGAGGCTCGCGCGACAAGCAGTGATACGCGAAGAGCGGTGGACACCCACGGAAGACGAACTCGCACAGATACGCGCGGCTATCTGGCCAAAAGGGCGATAGGGCAGTCTCTGCGCCGCTTTGGCAGAACGCCCGTCCTGCGTGCTATGCATCGACGTCACTAACTTACGCAGCGTCGGCCTAGGCGCGGCACTTGGCGGCAACTCAATGCTGTTCCGCTGATGCAAGGGTGGTACACTACCTCTGGCTCACAACAGCTCGGTCCGGCCTAACCAGCCGGGCCGCACGGCCGGGGGTGGTACCTCCGGAGATCGTGGAGGTGAAACAGCTAGGCGGAAAGCCAGTCACTTGACCTTTCGCGGGAGGGGTGGCCGACGGCCGACCGACCCCACGCCGGGTGCCACCAGCACGCTGCGGATCGGCAGGGAAAACAGGGACGATGGCCCTGTCGTGGGAAACGACCCACCCGACGACCTTCCGACTGGGCGGTGGGGCATTCAACCGGGTGGGGCGGCGGACCGGGCGAGCCCACCGTCTCTCCGGCAGGCAGGATGAAGGCGGACAGGCCAGTAAGGGACCCTTTGGCCGTTGTGAGCCGCTGGCCAGTTGTTGGAGTGCGGCGTCATGCTCTGGAAGGAATCCTCGATCAGGGAGCTGGCCGCGAAGGAGGCGGCGACGTTTGCTGCGAGCGACGAAGGTCGTGCTGCGTTGCGCAAGCACCTTGCACCGCTGCTGCGCGACCCAGCCTCGATCGCGGTTATGCGGGCCGTCCTCGTGGAGTTGCTCGCCGAGGATGAGGCGAAGCCGATGGCTGAACGCGTCACCAGTGAGGTCCGAGCCGCCGTCGGGCAGTTGGAGGCACGGGCCGAGAGGGCCACAGCAGAGTTCGAGGATATCATCCAGAAGCTGGAAGCCCAGGTAGATAGGGCGCTCAATGCCGAGCGGGCCAAGATCGCCGAGCAGAAGGCGGATATGCTTGAGAAGGCCAAGGAGGAGCTGCGCCTCGCGATCATCGCTCAGAAGTCGCTCGCGACCCGTCAGGTAAATCAGCACGCAGAGCAGCAGGAGGCGGTGGTCCGGGAACTCGTCGCAAGGATGGACCGGCGCCTTTCGGAGGCCGCTGCCGAAGCCGAGGAGCGGCTGTCCAGGAGGCGGGCGACCCTGCTCGCCGAGTTGCAAGTGCGGTTGGACCAGCTACTGGCGGAGAAGATGGAGAAGCTCGCACTCGCAGCGGTGAAACGGCAGGTACGGGAGCAGCCGGTCGTCGGGCCGGAGTTCAGCAACCGCGAGCTTGCCCGCCTGAACGGCATCTCGATCCGCGAGGTGAAGCGAAGGAGGCGCTTGCCCGGCGTGCGCGACGCGGGTCACGGCTAACCCTGAGCGCCGCGGCCAGCGATCCAGCGCCTCCACCGAGGTTGTGGGTTTCCTGTGCCCACCTGCGACTATCCCGGCTGGCTAGGAGCCGACTTTCGCAGCGCTTGTTGGATATGCGTGGTGCACCTGGACGCGCAAGGCGCGCTCTCGAGGCGCTAGGCCTCGTCCTCGCGGAGGACGCGGAGCCAGGCGAAAGTCTGCTCTTAGTGGCCTGATCGATGTCGATGGTTCTGTCTCGACTGCCAGCCACCGGGAACCATCTTCGTGGATCGCACGACTAGCGGAAGCTATTTGATGCTTCCGGTCGAGCTATGCTGCCCTATAGACTGACTTGGTGTCCGGCCAAGCAGACCCGATAGCCTGGTACGATGCAAACGCAGCTAGGCTTGCAGCCGATTATGCTCTCATCGAGCCATCCAAAGCCCTGGCTTGGCTGCGTCCTCTGCTACCCGATGCCCACGGCTTGGTCCTCGATGTGGGCGCGGGCACTGGCAGGGACGCTGCTTGGCTTGCCTCGTTGGGTCACGACGTCTTCGCCGTAGAGCCCGCGGCGGGGATGCGAAAGCAGGCTCTTCAGCTGCATCCGCAAGGCCGGGTCAGATGGCTGGACGACAGCTTGCCCGCCCTGGCGTCGGTCGGCCGCCTCAATCTCGCCTTCGACTTCATCTTGTTGAACGCTGCTTGGCAACACGTCGCGCCCGCCGAAAGGCGGCGCGCATTCCGCAAGTTGGGGGGGCTGCTTCGGCCGGGTGGTGTGCTCGCGATGACGCTGAGAAACGGCCCGTCGGAGCCGGAAAGAGCGATGCACGCAGTTCCGCTGGCCGAGGTGGAGGCGCTGGCCCGCGATCACGGCATGGTTGTGGTACTGACAGAGCCGGTACCGGATCCGTTGGAACGTCGCGATGTGACGTGGGTGAATGTGGCGCTCAAGCTGCCCGACGACGGAACCGGCGCACTTCCGCTGCTACGCCATGTCATTCTGAACGACCAGAAGACATCCACGTACAAGCTAGGACTCCTGCGCGCTCTGGCCCGGATCGCCGACGGGACGGCGGGTATCGCCGAAGAGGTCGATGACGAGCGAGTCCACCTTCCCCTAGGCCTCGTTGCGTTGACCTGGCTGCGACTCTACTTGCTCCTCGTAGCGGCCGATCTACCGCAGATGCCGACGAACCGCGGAGCTCAGCGTCTGGGCTTCGCGGGCGACGGCTTTCGCGCGCTGCTGGGCGGCGCTGTCCCGCGGTTAGACCTTCGCCTGGGGGTCCGGCTCTCTGGAGATTCAGCACTTGCGGTGCACGCAGCCCTTCGTGAGGCGGCGGCTACGATCACGCGGATGCCTGCACACTACATGACGTACCCGAATGGCGGGCCCATCTTGCCCGTCTCCCGGTTGGCTCCGAGGCTCCGCGGTTCCGAAGTGGCGCTCGATGCAGGATACCTTTGGTCGTTCGGAAGGCTCGAGGTGCCCGGGGCGATGTGGTCTGCACTCGGCCGCTTCTCGGCGTGGGTTGAGCCAGCAGTGACTGCCGAATGGGTTCGCCTCATGCAAAGGTACGCGGCAAGCCAGCGGCGGCGCTTGGACGAGGCCGCTGTCGCGGCAGCGATGACGTGGTCAGACCCCGCCCGCGACGTCGCTCTACCTCGTCAGATAGCAACTGGACTACTTGCATCCGGACGGCCGCTCCTGTGTGCCTGGAGCGGCAAGAAGTTGAATGCAGAGCGCCTGGACATCGATCATTGCATGCCTTGGTCGGCATGGCCCTGCTCCGACCTGTGGAATCTGCTCCCGGCGGACCGTCGGGTGAACCAGCACCTCAAGAGGGATCGCCTGCCAGCCAAGGAGCTGCTCCTCTCCTGTAAGGATCGGCTGCTTGAGTGGTGGCAGGCCGCCTACTTTATGGAGCCTGTAGCGCCTTTGGGCGCCAGGTTTGAAGAGGAGGCGAGAGCGAGCCTGCCAGGTCTGGGCCTAAGTAGAGCGCAGGCCCGGCTGGACGAGGTGTTTGAAGCGGTGCGGCTTCAGCGGCTTCGACTTAGGCGCGACCAGCAGGTGCCAGAGTGGGCGGGGGTTGCCTGAGCCGTAGTCAATTGGTCGACTAACCTGAGCCCCACTTGACCGGCGTGGTGGCCTCAACCCGCTACTGGCGGCGCACCCGGCCACGCTGACGGATCAGAAACGATTTTGGCGAGCAGGAACCGATTCACCTCGGCGCGGGACGGCAGCTTGCTGTATTGGCTAGCGCTAGTCGTGAGAATACGCTTGACGTGTCTCTATGGGGAGCCATCGATTGTCTGTGCATGGCGGCGAAGAGATGAGCGATCTGAATTCGAGCTATGAAGCGCCGCGTTGGGTTCGCGACCTCGTCCGCTTCCTGCACCTCAAGCCGCAGTTCGTGCTGTCTGGTAACGTTCGGGATTACCAATTGACTCGAGCGGCGGGCGGTCAGGTGACTGCGATGCCCCTCGTGAGCGTGCTGGCTAAAGAACTCATCGACGACGGTTACACGGCCGTGCTCTCCTACGACCCTGTAAATGGCTTTCAGGCAGTACCCGGCCCGGGGCAAGACCTCAGCGTGGCGGCGGCGGCGCTAACATCGGTTGGGCTGACGCCAGGCGCTAACGGCAAGGCTGCTGCAAGCCTGGATCTCTTCGCGGAAACGCTTGAGCGCCTGGTCACCGCTCCTGGCGGACCCGTGGCCCTGGTCGCCGATTTCGCATCCCGACTCCTGTCCCGAGCGGATCACTTGTCCCCTGCGGAGCATGCGGCCTTCACGCGAGCTCTCGTGCTGTCCCACCAGGCTGCAGCGAAGCCGGTCGGCGAGCCAGCGCGCCGCTTCTGGAACACGGTCGTCTGGATTGCCGAGAAAGAAGGAGACCTGCCCGACTGGTTCCTAGTTGGGAACCCTAAGGTCCGGCACATTCCGGTCGCCAAGCCCGACAGCCGCACCCGGCGCACGCTCGCTCCCTCGCTGCTGCGTCGGCTTGATGGCTTTCGTACTGCCACCGAACAGGATGCAAAGTCTGCTCTCGACGCCTTCGTCGACCAGACGGAGGGCCTCCTCCTCCTAGACATGATGGCCATCGTCGACCTCGGCCGAAGCGAGGGTGTCCCATTCAGTTCGGTGGGGGACGCGGTGAGGCGCTACAAGGTCGGCGTGACTGAGGACCCCTGGTCTCGAATTCCGCTCGAGAAAGTCCGAGGCGGAGATGAATTCCTGCGCTCAAGGGTCAGAGGTCAGGACCATGCCGTCACCCACATCCTGGATATCGTCAAGCGCGCCGTAACCGGTGTCGGCGCGCCGCGGCGCGGCAACCGGCCGAGGGGTGTTGCCTTCCTTGCTGGACCAACAGGCGTCGGAAAGACGGAGCTGGCCAAGACACTCACGCGCCTGCTGTTCGGAGACGAGGGCGCTTACATTCGCTTCGACATGTCCGAGTTCTCGGCTGAGCATTCTGATCAACGCCTGATCGGTGCGCCTCCGGGATACGTCGGCTACGACGTTGGTGGCGAGCTAACAAACGCGATCCGCGAGAAGCCGTTCTCGGTCGTCCTGTTCGACGAGATCGAGAAAGCTCACCCGCGCATACTCGATAAGTTCCTCCAGATCCTCGACGATGGGGTTCTCACTTCAGGACGAGGCGACCGAGTCTATTTCTCGGAGTCGTTCATCATCTTCACGTCGAACCTCGGCATATTCCGGTCCGAGGTCGATGGCTCGCGGGTTGCCAACGTCACCCCAGACGACCCGTTCGAGCATGTTCGGACGCAAGTCCGCAGCGAGATTGAGCGTCACTTCAAGCTGACGCTGAACCGGCCAGAGATTCTTAACCGCATCGGCGACAACGTCCTCGTTTTCGACTTCATTCGTCGGGACGTAGCGAACGACATCTTCGACATGATGGTAGCCGACGTTCTCCGCGACGCGGTGCCCTCTCGTGACGTCACGGTATCCATCGCTCAGGACGCCCTGGAAGCACTCAGGGAGCTTTGCCTTGCCGATCTCTCAAACGGCGGTCGCGGAATTCGGAATAAGGTCGAAACTCATCTTATCAACCCGCTGGCCAGGGCGCTGTTTGACCTGGGCTCGCTGTCCGATGTGACGGTTCGAATCGAGCGTGTTTTCTCGCGCCCTGACGGGGTGACGGCCTTGGAGCTGGCCCGAGCTTGACCCCGATATCCCTTTCCAGAATGCATTTTCCCGTTACGACGCTTGGTCCTGGCCAGCGTCTTGGAATTTGGTTCCAGGGGTGCAGCATTCGCTGCCCGGGCTGCGTGTCCGTGGACACATGGGCGAGCATCCCGCCGAAGACGACCGTCGAGCTGCTGCTTGGGCAAGCAAGGGACGCGCTCGCGATAGCTGACGGCGTAACCGTCTCAGGAGGTGAGCCGTTCGACCAGCCGGATGCGCTGGAACAGCTGCTCATTGGCATCCGTACGAGGTCCCCAGCGGATATCCTTGTTTTCTCCGGCTACTCCCTCGAACGCCTCGCCCCTCAACTGCTACGCTTGGATGGACTGATAGACTGCCTTGTCGCTGACCCGTTCGACGGCCGTGCACCGCAATCCAGGTTGCTCCGCGGCAGCGATAACCAGCGGCTAGCAATGCTGACGCCCCTCGGTCATCAGCGGTTCGCAGCATTCGACCGGGCGCTGGACCCGTCAGACAGAGTGCTGGACGTCGTCTTCGATGATGAAACCGGCCAGGTATTCCTAGTGGGCATTCCTCGGCCGGGGGACATGCGAAAGCTAGCCAGCATACTCTCCGAGACATCCCTTGTCGCAGTCACCACCGAGGCCAAGGTCCCCACTGCATGAGTGCTCCGGTTGCGGAACTGACCAAACGTTGCCCTGGGTGCGGGACCGAACGTCCCGATTCGGAGCTGTACTGCGAGCACGTGTTAGCGAATGGCGACGAGTGCGGTTACGATCTCACCGACGTTCTCGCCACTGCTTCTGTCCCGGTCGCAGAGCCGACATCACCTCCAGTAGACCAACCCGCGATTGGTCCGCGGTGTGCCAACGGACACGCCATGGAGCCAGGCGATCAGCTCTGCCTCGTCTGCGGCGCCGAGCTCCAATCATCAGATCAGCCTCCCTCCACCGACGGGGCGCCTGAACCAGAGCCGATTTCCGCGACCGTCATTGAGGGCTGGAGGGTCACGGAGCGCCTCCCGTTGCCGGAGATGTCTCCCTGGGAGCGCTTCATCGTCGAGCCGGAGGCGGGAGGCAGCCGCGCGCTTCTCACCCTCTACCACGCGGATTGCGAGCCCGATCCGGCAGTGTACGGCGCGCTGAGGCGAATGCCGCGACAACATATCCCCGAATTGTTGGCGACCGGGAGGCACGGGGGGCAGGCCTTCGATGTTGTAGAGTTCGTGTCGGGCGGCTCGCTTGCTGACGCCAATCTGTCTGGAGCGCTAAGCGCCGAAGCCGTCCGCTCCCTCGTCGCCGAACTGGGCGAAGCGCTTGCCGAGTTTGCCGAGGCAGGCCTTCGGCATCGGGATATTCGACCCAAGACGGTCCTACTTCGGCAACTCGATCCGCTCGATGTAGTCGTCACCGGTTTCGGATCTGCACGACTCTCCGATTACGACCTTGAGTCGGTGGCTCCTCTGAAGTCGAGCCGATACTCTGCACCTGAGTCTGTGATCGGTGCTGTCAGCGCAGCTTCCGACTGGTGGTCGCTGGGCATGATTGTCTTGGAGTGCGCCACGCGCGGCGCGTGCTTCGACGGCGTCAACGATCAGGCATTCCTGCTGCACGTAGTGACCCGAGGCATGGAACTGCCGAACGACCTTGATCCTGAGGTTCGGGTTCTCCTCAGAGGCCTGCTAGCCCGAGATCCGCTTATCCGTTGGTCTTGGCCGCAGGTACGGGCATGGTTGGCCGGAGAGCCGGTTGAGGCGCCTCCTGAAGCCGCAAGCGGTCCGGCGCAGACGGGCTCACCCATCGTGTTGGCAGGCCGCGAGCACCGCAACCCCGCAGCATTCGCGCTAGCAGCCGCCGAAGCGGCGAATTGGACCGAGGCCCGCAACCTGGTCCTGCGCGGCGTGCTGGCTCACTGGTTATCGGAGAACGGGGCTGACCCGCAGATTACTGCAGAAGTACGACGGATTACCTCTGATGATGACCTGCAGGAGGATCACCGACTCTCGCTGGCCCTAATGGCCCTGAACCCCGACCTGCCCCTCGTGGTCGCGGGCGAGATAGTGACGCCTGCTTGGCTGCTGGCCCACGCGGATGACGGCTACGGTCTGGTGACAGGACCTGTCGCACGGCACCTTGAGCGAATGGGGCGCGAGGGATGGCTAGTGCGGCTCCGTGTCAGAGCGGAAGCCGTTCGAGAACGCGCGCGACTTCTTGAGATTGACCTTGATGAAGCGAGACTCCGGGTCGCGCTGCTGGCCACCTCCAGGGCGAACCTTGAAGCGGAGCGTGACCGACTTCGCGCGCTGTTCCCCGACACTGAGCATAATGGGCTGGCCTCCATTATGGAGCGCGGGCGCCTCTCGGACGAGGAGCTTATCATCCTTGTCACCGCCTCGCTTAGCCAGTTCGTCCCTCTTGCACAGCTCGTCGATGCGGCAGCCGAGCTAGCCGCACGCACTGGGGTCTCAGTCCAGCGCGAGGACTTGCCGCAGCTCCTGTCGCGCCCGCGGCGAGAGGTCTTTGCTGCCGTCGATGAGCGCACCGCCAACTTCGCACGCTGCGGCGTAGAGCGAGTCGATGAATGGGCGGACAGCTTTCGGATCGAGCGTCGTATGCCGCTACCGCGGGCAGCGCTCGTCCTCGCGGTGGCCAAGGAACGCTGGCGCGAACCGCCCAAGCAGCAGTACGTCGCAAACCTCCTGGAGCATTTTGAGAAGCGTGTCGCTGGTTCGGTGGCACGTGGCCCGTTAGTCCGATTCACGATTGGCAAGACCACACCCCGAGTGGACATCATGGAACTCGGCACGCCGGGGCGAACCGGCGAGGCATTAGTAAGCCACGTGATCGAGCGTACCGACGTGCAACTGACTTTGGATCCGTCAGGCTACATGTCTGACGAGCAGGTGGCCTCTCGGCTACGTAAACTGGTCAACCAGGCGTCGACGTTCCGCCGGGACACCGGCATCGATGGTCGCTTTCTCGGCTTCCCATTTTTCGTCACTCGCGACGGGCGGTCAGGTAGTGGCGCGGGCACGCCACGAGTTGCTCCAGTGCTCTTGTGGCCGGTAACGCTGGAGATGCCGCCCGGCTGGGGGCAGGGAGCTCAGATCGCGTTCGATCGTGAGCGGGAGGAGGTGCGCCTCAATCCTGCACTCGAGGGGATCGTCGGCTCCGCCAATTTTCCTCGATGGAAGGCTGCGCGCGACGAGCTGTTGGCAAAGGGCTCGCTCCGCGTCTCAGATGTCATGGACGTGCTCTCGCACCTCGCACCGCCGCGCGGGCGCTCGATAGTCCGACTGCCCGGAAAGGACACAAAGGTCGACCCCGGCGTGTCCGAATTTCTACCCGCCGCAGCGCTCTTCAACGCCGAGTTCACGGGGCAGGTCGTGGCGGAAGATCTTCGTCAAATCCGCGGTAAGCCGCTCTCCGGCACGGTTCTCGAGGTCGCGCTGCGCTTGGGCGAACCCGTGAGGCCCCCGGCCGGACAACCATCCGCTGAGCGGGACCGGTATCTGACGGTTGAAAGCGATCCGTCCCAGGACGACGCGGTCGAGAGATCACGCAACGCACCAGGCCTGGTTGTCGAGGGACCGCCGGGGACGGGCAAGAGCCAGACGATCGTCAACATCGTCGCGAATGCCATTGGTCACGGCGAGACGGTGCTCGTTGTATGCCAGAAGCAAGCAGCATTGCAGGTCGTAAAAAAGCGCCTGGAAGCCGAAGGCCTTGGCGAGCGCCTCTTCGCGCTGCGCGACATCAACAAGGACCGGACCGAAGTGGTGACCAAGCTTCGCAGCCAGGTCGAGGCGGTGCTGTCTCCAGCGGCAGCGCGAGCAACCACGTCTCGTAGGCAGCGAGAAGATCGCGCAGCGCGAATCGAGACGTTGGAGCGCGAGCTAGACCTGCATCACGAGGCTCTTCAGCATATCGATGACGCTAGTGGCCTGTCTTATCGCGCCACCCTATCCGAGCTCGTTGGACTGGAAGCTGCTGGTCCCGTAGTGCAGGCACCACGGCTGCGGCAAATCGTTGGTCGCCTGAGTGGTGGCGAGCTGTCAGCGCTGGAGGAGGCCTGCGGCCCGCTATCGCGCATATGGCTGACCTCAGGCTACGAGCAAAGTCCGTTGGCTGCTCTGCGCTTATTCGCCGCAGATGAGGGGACTGCCGACCTGATTAGAGCCGACCTGGCCGCGTTCCGTAAGGCCGAGCAGCGTCGCGTCGACCTTGCGAAGCGTGCTGAGCCAGGATTCGAGACCGAAGAGCCAGAAGTCATCCGGGCCTGGCTTGCACGTGAAGCGGCGATCCTGGACGGGCTGGACGATAACTCGCGCCAGCGTCTTGCGCGATGGCTTGACCTCTTTCGGACCGACGGCGGCACTGCTGCAACTGGAGATGAGCTGCTGACGAAGCTCCAGGGCATCGTGGGTTCCCTGGGGGCACTTAATGCCAAATCTCATGATCCGGCGGTGTTCGGCATGCTGGCGGCCAAGCTTGATGTAGATCTTGGCCAAATCATTGTTGATCTCGCGGCCTGGGCCAAAAGGCCCGGCTTCTTCGGCAAGCTGAGCCCGGCTCGGTGGCGCATGCGGGGGCGCGTGCGGGCTCTGGCTGTGGAATTGCGGGTGGAAGCACAAGACGAGCCCCTAGCCCGACTTCGCGCAGCGGCAGAGCTTGAGCAGCGACTCAGACCGCTCCGTTCACAGGTGGCCAGCATCCGGGAGGCCCTGCGTTCAGACGGTCTTCCGGACAAGCTCGATCTGGAAGGACTGCGCGCGTCTGCTCAGCAGCTGCTTGATGATGTGCTCAGGGCGCGGGACGCAGCTCGCGCCGTTCTGGCTTGCCCTGCGACCGAGTTGGCGGCGGCTGCGGCCAAGCTTCCGACGCGTGAGGCCCTCGCAGCATTCCGCGAAAGGCTCGAAGCCGCATGCGCGAGGTACGATGCGCGCCAAACAAGCCTGGCACTGCTTGATCCTCTGGCAGAATGGGTGGAGGGCGCGTACCTCGAAGCTTGGCGACTTCGCGCGAAGAGCGGTGAAGACACCTCGCCGATCGCGGACAGGATTACGGTAGCCCTCGCTAGGCTGCGCCCGTATCAGCAATTCCGCGCACGCGCAGCGTCATTGCCCGACACAGCACTGAAGCTGTTCGCCGAGCTGCGCAGTGTCGGTGCGGCTCTGTGGAAGGTGCTTCCGTCAGAACTCGATGGTGTGGTCCGGCGCACCATTCGTCGCGAGGCACTTCTGGCGGTCAAGGCTCGGCTCGAGTCAGCTCGCCCGGAGCTCCTCTTCGAGCGCGTGGAGCTTGAGGCGAAAGTTGCAAGCCTCGCCCGACTTGACGCCGAGATGCGTGAATTGAACAAGGCCGTCCTTTCCAGCGACCTCGACCGCGGGCGGCTGGCTTCAGCTACCGCCTGGGAAGACCTGACCCGCTTGAGAGGGCCGCGGGTGCGGCGTCTCAGAGAGATCATGGATGCGGGTCCGGATCTCGGTCTGATGCACCTGCGCCCTGTCTGGCTTATGAACCCGGACGTGGCCAGCCGTGTACTGCCTCTCAGGCCGGGCCTCTTCGACCTGGTGGTCTACGACGAAGCGTCGCAGATGCCCGTCGAGCATGCTGTACCGACGCTATTCCGTGCCAAGCGCGCCGTGATTTCGGGTGATGAGAAGCAGATGCCGCCGAGCAGCTTCTTCTCCTCGTCGGTAGGCTCTGACGAGGAGGAGGCGCTGGATGCTGACGAACTCGATGAAGGGGCAACCGACGCCGAGCGCATCGCCCTTGAGGAGGGCTGGAACAGGCGGGAGGTCAAGGACTGCCCGGACCTCCTTCAGCTCGGTCGGGCGGCACTGCCCGTTGCCACGCTCCAGATCCATTACCGTTCGAAATACCGGGAACTGATTGGGTTCTCCAACGCGGCCTTCTACGGCGGCACTCTCAGCATACCGGCGCGGCATCCGGCAGACGAGATTAGACGCGCGCTCCCTATCGAGGTGATCAGGGTTGACGGTGTTTACGTCAACCAGACCAACCCAGAGGAGGCCGAGCGGATTGTGAGTCTGCTCGAATACTACTGGTCCCGGCCCTCCGATGAGTGTCCGACGATTGGCGTTGTCACGTTCAATCGAAAGCAGGCTGACCTGATCGAGGACGCCGTCGAACGTCGGGCGGTCGAAGACGAAGAGTTCGCCGTTGCGCTTCGGCGGGAACGCGATCGTTTGCAAGATGGAGAAGACATGGGCTTCTTCGTCAAGAATGTGGAAAATGTGCAGGGCGATGAGCGCGACGTTGTAATTTTCTCGACTACCTTCGGGCGGGATTCGAGAGGCACGTTCCGGCGGAACTTCGGTGTGCTAGGAGCAGTGGGTGGCGAGCGCAGACTGAATGTCGCGGTCACGCGCGCCCGCGAGAAGGTTGTGCTAGTCACTTCGATGCCGACGCGGGATGTGTCAGATTGGCTTTCGTCCGGGCACACCCCGTCCAAGCCGCGTGATTATCTTCAGGCATACCTTGATCATGCCGAGCGGGTTCACGCGTGTGATGAGCATGCGATCCGGAATTCCGCAAGCCGGTTGGGGGCCAAGCAACCGCCGAAAACGTCCAGGACGCTAGAGGGTGACCACGACGGGCTGGCCGACGCCGTCGCTGCCTACATAAGCGAGCTAGGCCACGATCCGAAATCCGCGCACGAGGCGGGCGATGCGTTCAGCATTGACTTCGCAGTCGTAGATCCGCGTACAGGCCTCTTCGGGATCGGTATCGAGTGCGACGCCCCCGCGCACTCCCTGCTAGCTAGGGCCCGGGCGCGCGAAATCTGGCGCCGGGGTGTCCTCGGCAGAGCGATACCTGTCGTGCACCGTATTTCCTCCCGAGATTGGTACCATAGTCCCGATGAGGAGCGCGCCCGTCTGCGCAGCGCGCTGAAACAGGCGCTGGGTTAAGGAGCCACAGATGAGCGGGCCGAAAGTCGTGCGCATCGTCACTGTGGAGGAAGTTCAGGCGATCTGCCGCCGCCTGATGCTGCAGGTCGACAGCGGTGGAGAAGAACTTCGGCGCGCCGCCAAACGACTGGAGTTGCTGGACGGAGGCCTGGACGCTTCGATAGAGCGTCGCTCGGCACAACTGCGAGAGATGTACGCTGCTGGGCGCTGGATGGAGCTCCAGAAGCTCGCAATGGACACGCTTGCATTCTACCCGGCTGAGCGCGAGCGGCTACGCGCTGCGGCAGCGGCTGCCGCCGAAGCGGCGAGGTCTCGCCGCAGAAGGCTTGCTGATAGCGCTCGTACAGTGGCCGAGGCGCTGCGCTCAGCAGGTCAACCAGTTCCCCCAGACCTCAACGAGGTCGTAAGGAGTTCAGCGACTGCGCCTGACGGTGCGCTCGCAGAGTTGGAAAGGCGCGTTGGCGCAGCGCTGTCCGCAGTTCCGGCACCTGGCGATTCGCGGGCTGGCGTTTCGGCGGAAGCACGACAGCTGGCAGAGCGCCTTGCTGGAGGCGAGACTACGATCACGCTCGCCCAGTGGGCAGCGGCCCGCATTCCGGCGCCTACTGCCGCCGAGCAACGACTTGATAGGCTTGTGGCCGAGCTGGAAACGTTGGACGCGGACGAGGCGCGCGGCTTTGCGGCAAGGTTGGCTGTCGCTGCGGAAGAAGGCTCGACCTCACGCCGTGCACTGCTCACCGACTCACTGGTTTTGGACTTGTCCGCGCGTGTGACCGCGCTCCGGCGCGCCGAGGCTGCAAGAGCGTCACTTCAAGAAGCAAGAGCCTCCTTGTTGGCGTCGCAGAGCGAGGCGGCAGCGACCTTGCGCGCGCGCATTGAGCGCGAGCTTGACGCAGGTTCGATGCGATCAGCTGAAGCGCTTGTGGTGGAAGCGAAGTCCCTGCTCGAAACCGAGGAGAAGGCCGCCGCTGCCGCCGCTAGACGCCGGGCGGTGCTCGGGGCGCTTTCGACGCTTGGCTACGAAGTTCGCGAAACCATGGAGCAGACGTGGTTGCGCGATGGACGCGTAGTGCTGCGAAAGCCTGGCACCACGGACTACGGCGTGGAGGTCGGTGCCCCTGCGGATCTCAACCGACTACAGGTCAGGCTGGTCGGATCCGATCGGCCCGGCCAGCCCCGAACAGCTAAGCGGGATGCAGACCAGGAAGCCACGTGGTGCGGCGACTTCGACAAGCTGAAGGAGATGCTGGCGGCCGGAGGCGGTGAGTTCCTCGTGGAAAGGGCGGTCGAAGCGGGAGCGCAGGCGGTCAAGACGGTCTCACTCCCTGCGGCCCAGGCTAATCAGTTGATGGATGCTAAGCTGCAGCCGCAGGTCCGGCGCCTCACTTAGGACCAATGTCGGGAGAAGCTGCTGGTGATTCCATTGGTCGCACACGAAGCTACCGGCGCGTGTCTTGTTCTCCGAAACTCCGCAGTTTCTGCTTACGGACATGAATGTTCCAACTCGGCGACTGCGACGTCGTTGCGGCGCCTACCTACGCCTGTGCGCGAATGACCAATGTTGGTTCGTCCTCAGTGGTGAGCACCAGAACCACTTGGTCGGGATGCCGCCATTCGACCGTCCGGAAGAGCGCCACGAAGTCGCTGACCTCCACATGGTTCACGCCCGCGGCCTAGCACGCGACCTGCGGATGCTTCCATCCGCCGAAGAGATGGTCGAGCCGGGTAAGCTGGCCGAGGTCAGCGTCCCGAAGCCAGGCCTGGAGAGTGGCAATGGCCGGAGACGGCACGTCCACAGAGTGACCGATCCCGCCCGCATCGGTGTCGCCCTGCAAGGCAGGTCAATCCGGAACATCTCCGATGCCGAGTTCGGGGCGATCGCCCGTGCCGGGCTTCACGCCACTCTGGACCCAGCGAACGCCATTGCGCGCCACCTGGACGCCAACGAGGTCGATGCCGACACCGCGGCTGCCCTGCAGGCACCACCTGAGGAGCAAGAGAGGCGCATCGCCCAATTGCTTGTGAATCGGAAGATACGCGACGCTGCATTCCGAGGGGCGGTGTGCGCCGCCTATGACAACCGCTGTGCAGTGACGGGGCTCCGCATCGTCAACGGCGGCGGCCGCGCCGAGGTGCAGGCCGCTCACATCAAGGCAGTGGCCGAAGGCGGCCCCGATGTCGTCCAGAATGGGATTGCATTGTCCGCAACGGTGCACTGGCTTTTCGACCGTCACCTGATCTCGTTGACGGACAACTACGGGCTACTGGTGTCGCATAACAAAGTGCCCAGCGAGCTACGGACGCTGTTCACCCGCCAGCTTGACCGAATCTATCTGCCTGCCGACCGAGCGCTCTGGCCTCACCTAGACTATGTCAGGCGCCACCGTGAGGCTTTTGCGGCGAGCTGAGGCGAATGGTGCCTGCCCACCAAGGCGACCGGCTGATCTCGCCGCTTAGGTGATCTGGCAAACGAGCCTGCCCCGGGAAACGAAGGCTAGCAGTACCCTAACGGCATAGTCCTGGGGGCGCCGGGACCACCGCTTTGAATCCGCGCCGGACGCGACTTCCTCGGTTTTGTTCCCATGTTTTCGTCCCCAGTTCCCATTGCGCAGGCGTTGAGGGCGGAACTCGGCCAGTTGCATGATGTCGCATCCGAACTTCAGCCAGGTTGCCATGCCAGCCGACCATCGACGCACCGACCTCGTCCTTTCCGCCCACGGCCGCCGCCGCGCAGCCAGCCGTGGGTTCACCCGTGATGTATTGTGCGTCCTGGCGGAGATCGCTGACCGCGAGGTGCCTGTGGGCCGCGGCTGCTTCGCGCTCTCCGCTTCCGCCACAGCCTTGGCCTCGGCACGCGCGGAGGGCGAGGGCTCAGCACAGCTTGACCGAGTGCGGGGGCGCGTCCTCGTGGTCAGTGCGGACGGCGCCGTCGTGACGGCTCTCGTCGCATATCGCTCCCGAGGACGCCGGTACTGGCGCCAGTATCGGCCGCGGCGCGGAGGTAACAGGCAACCAGCGTCCGGACGGAACCGCTAGGCATGGCCGATATCCATCGTCTCCCTACCCGCTCCCGCCAGCCAGACGCTGACGCGGAGGCGAGGAGCCTGCGAGCGCAGACGGTAAGGCGGCTGATCGAAGCCAGGCCTGGGAGCCTCCCCGGCGCGCGGGACTACGCCGACTATGCTGGCAGGGAGCTATTCCGGATCCTGAAGGAAGGCGGCAGCGACTTCCGGCGTCGAGTCTGCGAGGTTGCCTTCGGAACCCGAGCCCGGGTACCCACGAAGCGCCTCTGGGGCGTGCTCGTCGACCCGGAGAAGCCGCGCGATAGAGTTCCCATTACCGCGGCCAAGCGTCGGCGGCTCACCGTCTACCTCCGCCTCGCCGAAGCCGTTGCGGCGGTCTCCGGCCAGGCCGAAGCGGAGCTCATTCTTCGGGTGTTCCCCGACGTCGCACCGGATGACAATTTGGCTCTACTGCCCCGGACGGCAGGGGTCGCAGAGGAGCTCAGGAACGAGCTCTGGGACAGCTGGCTTCAGGCGAACGAGGTGATTGTCCAGGACTGCGACCTGCGGCGATCGCTCGCGGTTGCGATGGAGTATCCGCGCGGCCCGGCGGGGCCATTCCCTCGATTCCGACTCGACTTGAACCAGATCCTCGGCCGTGACGAGGCGCCTGGCGGCAAGGAAGCGCCTAATCGGGCGAACTACGCTTTGACTCGGTCGCCGTGGGATTTTGTGTTCGGCGTGGCGCCGCGGCGGTTCCTCGGCGAGTGCCACTGTCCAGTATTCCGCGGTGTGGTAGCACCGCTGACGCACGACGGCGCCGTTGGGGAGACTATCGCCGAGTTGGCCGTCTGGCTTCGGGTTTGGGTCCGCTTCTGGTGGGCTATTCTTCCGATCGGCCCGAACGGAGATGCACGCGGCTGCTTCCTCGCGTCTCTGTCGACCGAGCGATCGCCGTCTGCCATTCCGGTCGGTGAACTTGATGCTGACGGCCCGGACGAAGAGCACACGAGCGAGGTTTCCTGGGCGGCCCTCCTCGCCGCGGACGGGGGTCGCAGCGACTTCCACTGGACGAACCGGGACCTATGGCGGGCACGCAACGCAGCCGGACTGGTTCTCTCTTGGGACATGGCCGAGAGGTACTCTGTGTCGACATCGAGCTTCAAAGGCCCGTACCGGTGCACCGCCCGGCTTGATCCTGGGTCACGCCGCATCATTCGTGGGATTTTCGGCTGTGATCCTGAGGCACTTCCAGCGGATCCGGTCCGGATCCTGCCGCCCTCGGCGCATTGGCGAGACGTCATCCTTGGCCTCCCTGACGGGGCGCTGTCGGATTGGGTTGGCCCCGATCCAGATGAACCAGGCATACGTGAGCCCCTTCCACCAAGCCTGCCTGACAACGCCAGTGAGGAGGATGAGCAAGCGGCTGAGGATGCCTACAGCGAAGCACTGTCGACTTGGCGCGACGAAGAAATGGATTACCAGCTACGCTGGCTAATCACGCACCGTCACGGCCCGGCTCCCGCTCGCGCTTTCGCGCGTATTGCCGAAGGTACAGGCTCAAGTCCCACTATCGGGAGCAAACTTGAGGACAGCCTGCTCGACCTTCCTGAAGACGAGCGCCCGGACATGGCGCTGCGACGCATGGCCGAGCGACTTAGCAATTACGCGGCCGAGGTTACGGGACGTGCTGCTTTTGCGCGGCGCGCTAAGCTAGCGTCGCTCGGACGCAAGACCGTCGACAGAGAATAGGCGTTGGTGCACACGCCCACCAAGGCGACCTGGGCGATCCGAGGCTACTTTGTTGGAAACGTGGCCCTCAGCTCGGCTTCAAGAACCAATATCGGTTGAGGAGGTAATCAGCCCACGATCGGTCTTCCCCGCTCGCCTCGGAGAGAACCGCTTGAAAGACCGCTTCGGTGGAGCGGTCCACGAAGTCGTCCGGGTTGACCAGGACCGTCCGGAAGACCTTGAAGGCGTCGTCACCGTACCCGCGCAGGGCGTGAGCCGTCACCTTGTGCAGGGCGCGGTTCGCGGACGGCGAGATATGCAGAACTCGTACGCGCTCGGCACCGTCCTCACGCGCAGCTTGCATCCGGAATGCCAGCATCTGCTGGCGCATGAACTGGTAGAATGGCTCCCAGAAGAAATCGTGGACGGCGAGACCACAATCTGCGCGGATCGGACCGGCGGGCGCGAACGCGATGTTCTTGTAGCGGCTCACACGCACCTCGTTCCCGCTCGGCGGGATCGGCGCCCCGTAGCTCTCCGTGTACTTCCACTCGATAAGGACGGTCTCGACGCGACCTGCGTGGCGGAACCTCACCACCGCATCCGCGCTAGTGGCGTTCGCTCCACGCGTCCGCACTCCTGACCGCCCGGCCTCGTTCAGGTAATCCTCGCGACCGATCCACTCGAACGCGACGAACCATGGAGTGCCATCTGGGCCATGCTCGACCTCCAGCATCGTCGGCGCTGCCAGTCCGAGTGCGTCGCCGATAACCTTCGCGAGGATTTTCGGCCGTGTTGCGAGCGGCATCAGGAAGTTCAGGCAACTCACCTGCGAGGAAAGCGCGTGGTTGGCATGCCTATGCCACGTGATGCCGCGGGCAGCGAAGTAGGCGGCGGCTTCGCGCCGGATGGAGGGCGCGAGATTGAGTTCGCGATGTTCGGGGAACAGCCGGTAGCCGGATCCTGAGTAACCGACAGCCCCGGGCGGCAGTTGCTCAGCGAAGAAAGCGGTCTGCGCAATACGCTCGTCGGTGATGAACCCCCTCATGGCATGAATATAGCTGGGGCCGGACCGCCTCGTAAACGAACACTGGGGTTGTCCGCGTCTGGCGCCGCGGTGTGTTGCTGTGGTCCTAGAACCACAGACGATGGCTCCTATATTTGCAACGACCGCGTACGTGGCGCCGTGGCACTCACCTACGCAGGCACTGATGCGGATGGCCGACAAAATGACGGGCTTAGTCTATGTGGCAAGGAACTCTCGTCTACGGGGTCTCCTAAAGATCGGGATGACCAAGCGAGACGACGCTCAGACCCGTGCCAGCGACTATGGCGTTCAGCTACCAGGCAGCACATCGATCGTTTTTTCAATGAAAGCGGAGAACCCGCTTGCTGCGGAGCGATGTGTGCATGCCGCACTGGATGCGCGCGGTCTGCGAGACAACGGAGAATGGTTCCGTTGTTCTCTTGAACAGGCAGTGGCGGTCATTGAGGCGGCCGTTACCGGAAGACGAGCTCCTGGACACGCGCTGGACGAAGCAGCGACCGGTCGTGGGGGTTATGGCGCGAAGAAGCGAAGAGTTTGGAGCTCCTACGAACTTGCGGCCTCTACGCGATATTCTTATGGCGGCCGAGAACAATCGCGACCATTTACCGAGGAAGAGCGTCGCGCAATCGATGCGCAGCGAGGGGGAAATGCAGACGATCCTCCTGGCGATCCAGTGCTTCGCGCTATGGAGAACAGGCGCAAATTGCACGCTCGATAGCGCTCGAGGCAAGCATTGGCATAGACGACGACGACGATGCGCGCTGGGCGGCGACCGGTCGAGCGGGCCGATCTAGCCAGGTGTCGGCACTTCGCTGTCGCTCAACCGTCGTAGACGGTGCTGAGCTACGCCCTGCGGCACTGGCCGCGACGGGTGCTTTAGGGCGCAGCTGCGGCGGCTCTATAGTTTGTCGAAGACCGACCCCATTCGAGGACTGAAGAGGCGATCATAGGTCTTTAGCAGGAAGTGGTCAGTCATCCCCGCGACATAATCGCAGATTGCCCTCGGGTCGCTGTCCGCTGCGGCAAAGTCGGCATAGGCATCGGCGGGCAGGAAGCTTTCGGGCTCAGACGCTAGAGCTTCGAAGACTGCGACGACCATCTGCTGGCCCTTGAACTCTAGGTGCTGGACGTTGGCTGACCTGATGACCAGGGCGTTCACCACGTTACGAAGATCTTGCAAAAACGCCTTGGGACCGTCTGGGAGCTCCACTCGAAAACGGAGCAGCGGGTGCTCGAAGTCGGCGTCCTCGCGCAACACTACGCTGTTGATGAGGTAGCCCACCGTGCGGCTAATGAGCTGCTTTCTCCGGCCACTTGGACCGAACAGGCCATCGACGAGGACGTCGAACGCGGGCTTCTCCTGCTTCCTGGCGTCCCGCACCATCCCGGGGCTCTCCAGGAAGCATGCACAATTCTCCGGCTTCACATGGCTGATGAAGTCTCTGGCCGTGATTAGACCAAGGGCGATGGCGTCCTCCAGGTCGTGGACGCCGTAGGCAATGTCGTCCGCAACATCCATGATGGTGCAGTCGAACGATTTATAGCGCGGCTTCGCGTGCTTGCCCTCTCGCTCTTCGATGCTCGTGAACCGGTCGCGATCTGCTTGGCCGAATGGCTCCAGTACCCAGTCCACCACGTCCGCCTCGGTGTCGAGGTGGCACTTTGGCGGTTTGCAAGCCTCGCGATCGATGATGCGGATTGCCGTGGTGTCTTTGCGGAGGTCCGGCGTCACCTTGGGATTTACGAGCCTGCTGTATGGAACGGGATACTTCAGCACCCCGAGCAGGCAACGCCGGGTGAGGTTCGAGCCGTTGGCCTTCGAGAAGTCCTCCAGGCGCGCCAGGATCCGCAGCGTCTGCCCGTTGCCTTCGAAGCCGCCATGGTCCCGCATGCAGTAGTTCAGGGCCACCTCTCCGCCGTGGCCGAACGGCGGATGCCCCAGGTCGTGGGTGAAGCCGATGGCCTGGATGAGGCTGGCGGGCGGGAGATACTGTTTGGCGTCCTCCGCCAAACACAGCTTCTCGAGACGCATCCGGATGCCGTTCGCAACCTGCGCCACCTCCAGGGAGTGCGTCAGCCTCGTCCGGTAGAAGTCGCTGTCCCCGAGATTCAGGATCTGCGTCTTGCCTTGCAAGCGCCTGAAGGACCCGGAGTGAATGATGCGCGCGTAGTCCACGTCGTAGGGGGTCCGCGCGTCATCCTCGCTCTGCGTCCAGGGCTCCCGCCGCGCTTCCCATTCGCTGTTCATCCGGCCTGCTCTTTCTGTTTCCGCCTCGGGCTCAATCCGATGGTGTCCCGCTGAATCAGTCGCTGGATACCAGAGGCGGAGCAACCTGACAGGGCTGGCACCAGGGGCTTCCGAACGCTTCAGGTGTTGTCCGCGGGCGGGGTGTAGACGCTGCAGGCGTAAAAGGGATTCCCCTTTGCATGCTCGCGTGATTCCTTCGGAGTGCCGAGGGAGGACGAACCGATGCCGCAGGAGATCTGGCTCAGCGGGGTAGACGGCGACATCGCCCTGCGCCTGCCCGACCCGGACGAGGAAGCGCTGCCGGGCGTCCCGTGGGGGCGGGCGGATGAATTGATGACGCCCGCCTACTGGAAAGGGCAGTGCTGGCAGGCCGAGCGGCTGGGCTGGCACGGTACCTTTCGGCTCGGTGCCGACCTGCGGGAGGAGGTAGCCGCCTGCATGCTCGGCGGCTGGGGAATGCCCGCTGAGCTGGGCTTAGCCGCCTTCCGGCGCCTGCGCGACCGCGGGCTGCTGCGCGGCCCCACGTCCGCTCACGTCCTGGAGGCCGCCCTCTCGGAGCCGCTGGTCATTGGTAACACGCGGCGGCGTTACCGCTTCCCAAGGCAACGGGCCGCTCATCTGTCGGGCTGCCTGTCAGCGCTAGAGATGCTTCGGGAGCCAGAGGGCGACCGCGAGGTGCGCGACGCGCTGATCGTGCTCCCGGGCGTGGGCTGGAAGACCGCGTCCTGGGTCGTCCGGAACCACCGCGCGTCGAGCGCGGTCGCAATCATCGACGTGCACGTGGTCCGTGCCGGGGTCGTAGCGGGTGTGTTCGACCCAGCGTGGACGCCCGAGCGGAACTACCGCGAACTCGAGCAGGCGTTCCTGGACCTGGCCGACGCGATGGGCGTCCGGGCGGCGCTGCTGGACGCGGTCATCTGGGAGCAGATGCGGCGGTTCGGCAACCTCGCCATCGAGGCCGCCATTTGCGTCGCCGCAGCCCGGGCGATCGCGCCAGCAGTCGCCTTGGCAGCGCGGCGGCGTCACGGCCGAACCCGGGGAGCTATCGGTCGACGCGCTGCCTGAGGCTGGAAGCGGTGTTCCCGACACGCGGGGTCGCCAGCACGCCAGACGTCGTCTGATCGACATTCCGAACCGGGCGGAACGCGGAAGAAAGCGCCACTGACCGATGTTCCGCGCTCTGTCCGGCAGGATACCGCCTCCCCCTCGTATTGGCACCGGTAAAGCGGCGCAGGTCGACCGGCATTGGGCACTCCCATTCTGGGGTGCCTCCGGTTGTCGCCACAAAGGTCAGGTCCACAGCCGGTATGGTTTGGCGTATCGTGCCACCGAGGCTCCGGCCGTGGGGTGCTAACCCACTCTCTCGGACGTGCCCATTCTCAGTCGTCGGTATCGCGCCGCACCCAGATGCCGGGCTGATTGCCTCGGTTATCGAGCGTGTAGACGCGACCGGTCTTCGTCGAGAACAGCACGATCCGTCCTCTCCGCGAGTCCAGGCTCCGCGCTGCGGCTGCCTTGATGTCGGCGAATTTGGCGCCAGGCCGCCGGTCAAGGCGCAAGGTGGTCTTTGGGGTCTCGCGGGCGACGTATGCCACTTTGCTAAGTTCGCGCCGCGGGCGCCCGTAATCCCCTCCACGTGGGCAGTCGTAGGTAAGGAAGAACACCCCGTTTGGCATGCTGCTCTCCTGTCATGAACGGATCGGGACGGGCCGACTGACGTCGGTGATTAAGCGGCTTTCTTGCTTGACGGCCTCGGCAATCTGCTCGGCGGTGAAGCTGCGGAGCAGAGCACGGACGGATGCGCGGAGCGCAACCTCGGGGGAACTCGACATGTCCTCGGCCAGGTCGAGCTGCTCGCGGATGCCGGTGGCGAGGTGGTCCACCTCGATCTCGAAGTACTCGGCTTCCGTCTCATCCTGCTGAGAAGGGAGTCCGGGCAGCTGCCGAAGCGTGCCGATGAGGGTGTTCCCCGACGCGTTACCACCGTCCGGCCGATAGAGCCTCAAGCGCTGCTGGCGCGCCGCGATGTCCGTGATCAGGACGGCCCGAAGGGCGTCTAGCGCTTCCGATAGACGGTCGCCGTCAGCTGACGCCGGTGGGAGCGGATGTCTGTGGATGACGGTGTCTCCGCGAACCCGACGGCCGTCTTTCTCACGCTCCAGCACTAGGGCCGTGCCGTTCGGCATGCCATTGCGGTCGAGCCAGCGTCTGGCTGTCGTGTCCCACCTGACGTGCAGTTCTCGTTTGCGTTTCGAAGCCACAGGAAGGCTACGCCTCATAGACCCGGGGTGGTATATATACTACCCCGGGTCTAATAGCAAGCCAGAGTTCCAACTCTGCCCACGTATTGGTCAGCGTCCACCAAGGGCTAGCAGCGCCCCGGCGCGGCTTTGGAGCCGCACCGGGTGACGCGGCGACTGTCGAGCAAGCCTCATGAGACCGCTTTCGGTTGAGCTCGCCCGGCCGCCTCCGCCGAGCGAGTCTCTCGGCCTGACAGCCCGACGACCAACGACCCCGCAGCCACCACCCGATCGCTCCCCGGGAACAGCCCGTCGGCCACCTCCTGGCCGAGCAGCCCCGTGGGGCAGGCCACAAGGCCCAGGCTACCAGCCGCAAGCTGCAGGCTGGCCAGCAGCGCACCGGCATCCCGCCACAGCAGGCTGTCCGGCCTGTGGTAGAAGGCGGCGGTCCTGGCGCGGTCGGCTAGCAGCACCAGCGCCGTCCCGCGCGCCCGCGGCAGTAGCTGGGGCAGCCGCGTCAAGAGCCGAGCGGCTGGGCCCGGACGGCGTTCCGACAGGACCTGCACACGGGCACTGAGCGGATCCACGCGCAGCAGGACCGGCGTGCGGCGGCCGCCCGCGACCACGACTACCTCCACCGGGTGCAGGGCGCCCGCCGAGGGAGGTACTCGACGCGTGCGGCCGAGCGGGTCGGCGACCCGGACGGCACGTGCGACGGTCACCCAGCCGACGAGTGCGAGGACGGACCTGAGCGGCGCAGGCGTCATCTCCCGGACGGAGCGCCGCGCCAGCATGGCGTTGCGCAACAGCACTGGCCCCGGGGTCGACAGGGGACACGCACCCATTGCCCGGCGCACCGGCCAGTCGAGGGGCTCGACGGCGGCCGGGGTCGCGCGGGGAAATGGGTCCCTAGTAGGGCGGCTCACCGAGTTCCTGTAGCGTCTCGTAGTGCTTATGGCAGCCTCGGCAGAGACCGCAGGCCGCGTCGGCGACGTGGCACGAGTGGGCCCAGGCGAGAAGTTCCCGGGGGACACCCGACTTTCGGATGAGCTCGGGCCCCGTCATCTCGATGGCTGGCGCCTGCAGCCGCAGGCCGCCCTCCTGGAGCCGGAGCAGCGCGTCCATCGTGCCGACGAACTCGGGCCTGCCGTCTGCGTGCGCCCCATCGGTCGATAGGCAACCTATGAGCAGGCGCTGGACGCCGAGCGGGATGACGCGCATCGCCGCCAGCGTGACCAGCATCTGGTTCCTGTAGGGCCACCACTCCGGGACGGGCGCCTCGGGCAAAGGCGGTCCGCCAGCCATGTCGCCGCTGCCGAGCTCCCGGAGATCGGCGCGGACAACCAGGTGACGGATGCCCAGCTCCTCGCAAACGGTACCCGCGGCCCGCACCTCGGCGGCCGCCGGGCGCTGCCCGTAGTCCACGGTCACCGCGAACTCGGGCCGTAGCCACCAGGCCAGCGCGACGGAGTCCATGCCGCCGGAGAGCAGGAGGGCGGCCGTCATGCGCGCCAGTGCAGGTGATGGAGTGCCGTCACCAGATCGGAGTGGATGCGACATTCCGTCCCGACGAGCATTTTCAGGTCCTCCTCGCCCACCGCCTGGGAGAGGCAGTAGACTGGCTTCCCCAGCGCGCGCGCGAACCCGGCCTCGAAGATGGTTCCGCTGTCGAGGCCATCGACAAGGGCGAAGACGACATCGCACTCGCGTAGGGCCTGGATGTCCTTTGGCGCCACGTCCTGCGCGGGCCCGCGCCCGACGTCGTGGACAGGCGAGAAAACGTCCATGCCCATTTCACGGAGGCACCGTCGCACGTCGTCCACCAGCCAGCGCTGGGCGATGCTGAAGAAAGGGCCTGCGAGATAGACGCGCATCTTGTGGCCGAGCGCCTCGGGCCGATGCTCGGGCTTGCTCCGCAGGGCCGGGTTGATGGGCAGAGCCGAGCTCTCGACGTAGTCCGCAGTCGCCCTGGACGCGAGCCCCGCCGCGTCTTCCGGCGCCAGCCCCTGAACACCCCACCACTCGGCAAACGCCGCGGCGAATACGTCGCCGGATCCAACCGGCCAGACGTGCCGGGTTTGGTAGGCGGGAACGGTTACTTCGCCGCCCGACGTCACCACAATGGCCCCTCGCGAGCCCGACTTCACCACGACGACCTCGGCGGCCTCGATCTGCATCAGCTTGCGGGCGGCCGCGATGGGTTCCTGCTCGCCGCCGAGGGCGCAAACCTCTCCACGATTCGCGACGATGGCGAGGCGACTTGCCTTACTACCGTTCGCGCGGAAGCGCTCGGGAATGTAGGCTGACTGCGGATCGTAAACGCAGGTCCCGGCGTCCACCAGGGCCGTTCCCTCCAGCATTCCGAACCGCAGTACGACGTCGCCTGCCACCTCGATTGGCGCCTCACGGTTAATCACAATCGGGTCGGGGACGACGCGCGGGATCGACAACCCATGCACATAGTCGAATAGGATGGGGTGCGCGGCCCGAATGGGCTGGAAGCCGATATCATCGGCCTGCGCCTCCGCCTCGAACTCGGTGGCGACCTCGGGCGCGGCGTAGCCGATTAGACGCACCGGGTGACCGAAGCCCGCGACGGCAATGGCGGCCCGGCCAGCGGAGCCCATGGTCCGCTTCCACTCCGGCCAAACGCACCGCTCTCTGTAGATGCCGCCGACGACGAGCAGACCGGTCATGCCGGGCGCACTGCCACGGATACTAGGCCGCCGCGGACGGCCAGCACTTCCGCTTCGTAGCTACGGCCCTGGCGGATGCACTGTACCAGTTGGGAAACCATGGCAGAAGTGATGCTCCCCGCGACGTTGCCGGAATGATCGCGGACTTCAACCACGCGGGGCGGTCCTGGATTCAAGTGTACACCGAGCACGTCTCCGACGTTGAGCGTGCGGACTACTACCGGATTGGGGGAGTTAAGGTTGGTGACGTCGCGAATGTCGCACGGGTCCTCCGGGTTTCGGCCTCCACCGCCCCCGCCAGTCGTGGGCCGCCAATCGCCACCACCACCGCCACCACCGCCCGACATCCCGCACCTCCTTGCAAAATCCGTTTACAGCGCATCGCCCGGGCTTCGCCGTCCATAAGCTCTCGATGACTCGGGAATTGGGAATCGCCCGAAGCCGTTTCCAGACAGGCCAAGAATGGTCCAGCGAAGGATCCCGCTTCAGGAGCGCGCTGGTAGAAGCAAGGCAGCCCGAGTACGAGTTGGGGCTGCACGCCAATTCGAGCGCTCGCCACTGCTCGTCGAACGAGGTTCATCTCGACGCAAGGCACGGCCCAAATCTCGCACTCGTTGCTGGGTGAACCTAACAGGCAGTTGCTGCTAGCCCTTCCAGGCAGCTGGACAACTAGCGTATCTGACAATAGCGCGGGTGCTGGGTCGGCGCTGGCCGGACGCCCAGCGCCGCTTCGGTTACCTCTCGGAGATCCCGTTGTGCTTCTGGATTACGAAAGGTTCTGGACTGCCCGCGGGGCCGCATATCGAGAAGGTAAACCTTGCCGCTGCGGTCATTGAGATCGCTTCCGAGCCTTTGCAAGAACGCAATCCGATTGCGATTGTCGGCACAAAGGTTTTCAATACGACTGTACACCACAACGTTGATGCCGCTGTTGACCATCGTGGCAACATTCGAGAAGAAGCGACTGTTGCATGCGTTCGTAGCAGCGCCGGTAAGGGTGCATTGAACGACTGGACCATTAGGTGTGTCGGCCTCAGGTCCCTCAAATGAGGAGAAGTGAATGATGATGAGCGCGGGACGCGCTTGCAAAACGTAAGCTAAACCGTCCCACTCGCTCCCGGTCGTTTCTCTTAATAAATTTAACCCTGAAGGCACGCCGGGAACCTGAATCGCACGTAGAATGGGTCGTATGTCCTCCGCGTTCGAACCGGATGTAGCCCGTAGCTCCGGCCGGTAAGCATTTCGCACTGAATCCATCAGCAGAACCGTCGGGCCTTGCTCGGGCGCAACCCTCGAAAGAACCTCAAGGAAGCGCGTGCTCATGCACTCGCGTACACCCTCTGCGTACCTCAGTGCGTCCTGTCCGGTCAGCCCGCTGGCAACACCTGAGGCCTGCCGGTATCCAAAGCCGAATAGGCCCATAATCTTGCCGACACGATCTCGCAGGACGAATTCGCCATTACCACGCACGTCAATCGAGTACTGAGATGATTCTTTGCACATCCTCTCGAGGTGAGAGATCGTGTCCGATATCGGGTCCGCGCGGCTAACTTGTACGCAGAGCAGCAGCACTACCGAAAGTGCCGTCGTGGTGATGAATGTTCGCACTGCGTCCTCCAAAGAGTTGTCTTAGACCGGAGTGGCGACGTCCGACGAGGTTCCAGGAACGACCTGAGGTAGGAAGCGGGACTTTGCCCGTGTGCGACCTGCCTAGGCCGCGGTTCTTGCGGCGTCCCACAATGTCAGTCGAGCGACGCCCAATCCACGCTCCGCATAGAACCGCTCGAGCCTCTGGCGCGTCTTCGGCTTTCGGCCCCGATCGAGAGAGAGCCCGAGGTAGCGTGCTGCGTTCGTGCCCATGAACTCACGGCGCTGGCTTGGAGAAAGCGCGAGGTTGCGTGTGAAGGTGTCTCGCATGGCTTGATAATAGTCGCGGGTTCCGAGGCTCTTCGAGAGCATTACCCAGTCAGTGCCATACATGAGCCGGTTGCGGGCGAGGGGATTGCCGGGACGGGCTAGCAGCGCAACGAGGAGTTCGGCGATGCGCCGATCCTTTTCAGCATCTGTCTCCGTACGGTGCATGATTGCATCGTAGTCTGCCACGTCAGCATATACGTTAGGGTACCGATCCAGGAGCAGCCCGATAGCTAGACCGGGCCAGGTCGATGGAGTGGGCTCCGCAGTGAGATGCCAGAGACCGCCCAGGTGTCCCAGATTTAGCCTGAGGTTCTTCCATCTACCCCCATCGAAGTCGAGCACCGTCTGCCAATGCTCCGGTGACCCGCGCTGGCCTGCCTCCGGTGTAGGGTTCTGGCTGAGTGACGTATGGGTAAGGATGGGAACGTCCTCTTCGATGCACCAATCGTAGAGGTCGGCCAGGGCCCGATCGAGTTTCGTGCCGTCCGGATCGATGGCGCGCAGCTGCGGCGGATAGTGTTCGGACCACTGCGCGGCGTTGCCATAAGGGAGGAATCCGAGGACTGGATACACCTTAACGCCGACAAACCCCTTGCGAGTGATCGCGTATTTCACGATGTCCAGGGGAGTCATGCCGCGCGGACGAACTGAAGGCGAAAGATCGGCGTCTCGCACCTGTCTCCACGGGCAGAAGGGAACGAAGGGGTGTACTCCGTAGGCGCGGTCGCTTTTGGCAGCGATCTCGGACATGACGTCCACTTGGTCCGGCAGAGGGCTGATCCCGTGCATGTCCAAGGGTCCATCGGTAAGCCACATGGTGAAGTCGATGACGGCGGGCGTGAAAAGACGGACCTCTGCGCCTTGGTTCCCTGCAGGCAACGCCGCAAGACGGCGCATTAGCTCTGCCCGCGGCAAGCCAAGAAGCGCCGCCAGGCGGAGCACACCCACCACGGCCTCTGGGCCGCTCAGGATCTGCTCAGTCAGACGCCGCACATCCCGCTGGAAGGAGCGCCTGTCCGTAGAGACAATCGAGCGATCCCCCGTGAGGACCTGCAAGAGCAGCTCCTTTTCCTGAGGTGCCGGGGCGGTCGCAGGCGGGGCATCGAAGCGAGAGCCAGGCACAGAGAAAAGGCTCAGTTCAACAGAACCGCTGCTACCTCCGAATAGGTATCCCGGAAGCGCCCGCAGCAGTGAGTCGCGGAGAACTTCATCGTCTGATCGGGCATCCGCCTGAGGAGCGGAAAGTGTTCGGGCGCGCCCGACGTCGGCGTACTCGGCCGCTGCTGTTGGGGCCGGTCCTTGCATCATGTGGGCGAGCAGAAGAGTAAGGGCGTTGGACGTCTCGCCGAGCACCGGTGCGTGCTCAATCGCCTCAGGAACGTAGATATGCTGGAGAAACCCGGAGATTGGAAGGTCACGTGAATTGAATACGTGACAGTGGACGTCAATCGCTGCAATAGCGGCAGCTTCTGAGCCGTTCGCCCCCCTCTCTTCGGTCGGGGGCGCATTGGAGGCACAGGCGGTGAGCGCCTGTAGTAGGCCGAGCACGAAGCCGGATCGTAAGACACCGCGCCGCTCTATACCGACGTCGAAGCGGCGCACTTCGTCCAACTCGCTAGCCATGGCTCACACTGTCTGCCCCGAACACGTTATGATATCCGGACAAAAGTAGCCAAGGGCAAAATCTTTGTAGCCGATTTGGTGCTAATTCCAGCAAAGTACGGTGCAAGCTGCCGACGCCCGATGGAGCTTAATTTCTGAAAGCCAACGGCGAAGCGCCACATGCTGCGCGACCATTGGGGCAGCGCATTGTCCTTGGTGTGTCAGTAACGCCGCTGGCCCAGCACGCGTCCATGTTCGGCGCGAATCAGGGTTTGCCAAAAAAGGACAGTTGCATCGTAATTGCCACTGTGCATCATATCCAAGCCGGATACGAAATGGACGACCTTGTTGGGGGGCGCAGTAATAGATGCGTGCGGTCCTAACCCGGCGTGCCGCGCTATGCGGTACGGTTGCGACTTTGGTCGGCGCCCACGTGACTGGTGCGCAGGATCTGTCGCGCGCGGTGGTGTCAAGCAGCGGCGCTGCGGACACCGCCGTCAGACGATGGTTTCTCGGTATCGGGAACGGCGAATACGGTGACCAGCGGCTGGACAAACTGCCAAAGTCGCCCGTCGACGCACAGGACATGGGCGCGGCATTCGGCGACTTGCGATTCAACGTTGATATTCAGACTGATTTGAAGGGGCACGACTTCACCAGTGCTGTCATCGACCTATCGGATCGTGTGCGCCAAGATGATGTCGTCGTATTCTATTTTTCGGGGCACGGCTTTCAGCACGACAACGACGATTACCTCGTTCCCGTAGACAGCCGATTTGACAATGCCGCCCGCTTGGAGCGGGACAATGTCATGGTTCGGTGGATCATGGAGACAATCGGCGCAAAGCAGCCCGCCACAGTATTGATGGTGCTGGATGCATGCCGCGCGACCGCCATAATCTCTCGCAACGGCGATACAAAGGGGTCCAGTCAGCAGCGCGGATTGTATGGGACGAACGCGCCACCGGCGACGCTCATCGCTTACGCGACGAAGCGGGGAGACGTCGCATGGACTGGCAACAGCAACTTGCGGAACAGCATCTATACGCACCACCTCCTACGAGCCATTCCAGCAGCCGACACTGAGATCGGCGACCTGTTCCGCATCGTGCGGGCAGACGTCCTCGACGACACGGGACAGGTACAGCAGCCTTGGGAATCAACGTCGCTTCTGGGAGCGGTCTACTTGAACCCGGGAGCGAAAGCGATCGCTCTCGAAGAGGCGGTCTGGGGCAGCCTTGTGCAAGCGCCGAGCCGATCCAGCGTCCTAAAGTTCATCCGCAACTGGCCAGGTGGTAAGCATGTACCAGATGCACGAGCCTGGCTCGCGCAGAATGCGGCAGTGCCCGGTCCGGCCGTAAACTCGGGCGCCCTCGCGGAGGCGACCAGGGTTATCGAACTCGAAGGTGCGCTCTCGCGTAGCCGAATCCAGGACATCGTCTCAGGCCAGGAAGCTTCCGTTGCAGCTTTCCAGCGGGGGGGCGTCAATCCACGGACTCCGGCAAGCGTGCGAATTCTAGAGGCTCTGCCGAACCAACTCACCTCCGTCTTCGCGGACATGGACCGCCGCTCGCCCGTAGTCGCCGAGGTCGCTCCTGTGACGCCGCTTGATGTGACAGGGCTGCCTCAGGCCGGGACGACCGGCTGGGCGCGGGTCCGATTGCCGGATGGGCGGAACGGCTTCGTTGAGGGCGTTCGGGTCACGGAGCGTTCGAGGACGAATGTCGCTTCTACCACTGTGCGGTTTCCGCGCGAGGGCATTGAGGTGCCCGTCGAGGGAGTAGTCCTGGTCCGCCCTCTCTTGGAGCAGACGAGGCGATCGCCCAGCCAGCAGGTTCGCATCGTCGCCCCCCCTGCTCCCGGCGGCAATCTTCGGGTCGAACGACAACTGGCGTTCGCCCGAGCACTCTCACTGCAGAAGCTCGCTCTCGACGCTGGAATGCCCCAGACGAGGATTCAGGTCGATCTCCCGGAGGAGCCAGGCTCCGCTTCCGAAATCACTCTGAGCATCGAGGAGATCACGCGACGATGACGTACGTTTCACCGAGCCACAGCAGTGCGCGATCCGTTCGCCAACGCCCTTCGCAAACGTTTTGCGCCGCTCTGTTTGCCGCAGGCCTCCTACTGATCGCTCCACTCGCGAAGGCGCAGCAGGCCCAGGAACGTTTGCGCAGCGAGCAGGTCGACGCACTTGAGGCGCTGCGCCGCTTTACCGATGTGCCGCTCCTGCCAGCACGCGGATCAGAGCCTTTCTGGAACTCTCTTCGCGCCACACGCGACCTGCCTCCCGTCGTTAACGGACAGATCCGGCCTGCTGGACAGGGCAGTGGAAAGATTATCGGGGGCGAGGTTGCTCCCTCAGGTGCTAACCCATGGCAGGTGGCACTGCTTGTTGCAAGCGAGACGAGAAATGTCCCGTTCTGCGGCGGCAGCCTCATCGCGCAAACATGGGTTCTTACTGCTGCGCACTGCGTCGATCGAGATACCACGACGGCCGATGTCGAGGTTCTCGCGGGCACCGATAATATCAGGTCCGGCGGACAGCGCCTCCGCGTTAGCCGGATCGTGCGTCATGCGTCATACGTATCCGCTCCGCTCGGCAATGACGTGGCCCTCCTGCTGCTTGAGCGCGCCGCTCCCGGGACGCCTATTCAACTGGTCAGTACCGCGAACGAGGCAGCACTTCTCCAGGAGGGGCAGAACGAAGACGCTTCAACCCAGCTGCGCACTACCGGATGGGGCGCAACGGCAGAGGGTGGAGACACGGTCTGGAACCTACGCACTGTGACGGTGCCGTTCGTCTCGCTCGCCACTTGTAACGACAACAGGAGCTACAGAGGACGGATTTCCCCCGGCATGCTTTGCGCAGGATCGAACAGGGGCGGTAGGGACTCCTGTCAGGGCGATAGCGGCGGACCGCTGACCATTGCGGTCGGATCTGAACGCCGACTGGTCGGTGTCGTGAGCTGGGGTGAAGGATGCGGCCGCGCCTGGAAATACGGCATCTATACACAGGTGACCTCGTTCGAACGCTGGATCGCGGAAAACATGCGATGAGCGGTCTCCTCCATCCCACACGACCCGACTCTCGCACGGCGCCAACTGTAGCTTCTGTAGCGCGTCCAAAGCTGCGTACGGTTCGCGATGCCTGGGCGACGGTGGCGGTTTGCGGTCTACTTGCCGCGTGTAGCACGACCCTGGAGGTCAATCAGTTACCAGCGGCGCTCGGCGATCCGACGCGTCCCAGGACGGGTTGGGAGTACAGTCTTCCATTCGTCCAATATGAGATCGTGTTGATTCATCGCCTCAGCGATTGCTCGACCGGGCCGCAAATCGACACGACCGTTAGTGCTACCCCTCGGTTCCGGCCCGATCCCGCACAACGGTACGTCATCGACCACACAAGCCTGTCGAATGCCTTCAAAACGTCCAACCTCTCGATCGAGTGGCACCCGAACGGAATGCTGAGTTCTGTCGGCGCGGCGTCGGACGACCGGACCGAGGCCGTTCTCGTCAACACGGCTACCGCAGCCCTGCAGATCGGAATCACTATCGCCCGGGCTGCCGGGGGGGTGCCGTCGCCGCCACTAGGCAGGTCGATGCGACGGACGGACCGCGGAACTGACGATGAACTGGGTACGTGCACTAGCGAGGCCATAAGGGGTCTTCGAGAAGTAGAACGTTCGGATGCGGCCCTCAACGCCGCTGCTGTGCGGCTGGAAGAAGCGACTAGCCGTTGGACGGCTGTCCGAGATGCCGCCGCACTCGTTGGGGCCAGGGCCGACGGGTCAACTCAGCGAGCGTTGATCGCTGCGGCACGAGCCCTCGCCGACGCGAGAATTGCCCAGGAGCGAGCGAGTGCGGCGCATGTGTTCGCTCTGGAAAAGGTCACCAATTCTTCAAGGCCCTTCCTCTGGCCGCCGAACGGTGGGGTGTTTAGCGGAACGATCCAGAATGTGGCCCCTCCCGCGGATGTTCTCATTCAGTGGGGATCAAAGCTGTCGTCTGAAGCTTTTGATGTCGATCTTACGCTCCTTCGGGACACGGATAACCAGGCGTCTAATCCGGCCACCGACCAGGCGACTTCCTCGCCAGACCTCGGGATACGCTATCGCTCGCCGGTCAATGGTATTCTTGAGGCGAATGTTGCCGGTCGGCGGCGACGCCAATCTGCTGGCCCGGTGCCCCAGATGGGGCAGCTCATGGTGTTGCCTTTCACGAACAGGGCGTTTCAGCAGAACGCGCTTTCTGCGAAGTTTTCTGAAGACGGAACCCTACTGGAAGCAAGCTACGGAGAGCTTGCAAGCCGGGCGGAGCGCGCCAGCTCAACCGCCGCACGCATAGCCGCGATGGGACCGGGTGCCGTCCAGGATGCCGCTAGTGCCCGCAACTTCGGCCTGGAGCAACGCGCTGCTCGGCTCCGCGCCCAGCGCGACGTACTTTTGGCGACACAGGAGCTCCAGACGGCGCAAAGGGCCCTGGCGACGTCACCCGACGACGCCAATGAGCGCAGGCGCAGACTCCTCGACGCCGATACGACGCTCAAGAACGCCGAACGTGCCAACATAGAAGCGGAACTCGCTCTGAGGGAGGCGACGGCCCGTTTGGCAGCGACACCGGCCGTCGGCGCCAGTCCCTAACGTATCGCGACAGTCAGGACGAACGACGCTGCGGTCATCTAATTAGTCCGCGTTACAACCCCGCATCAATCGAACCGGCACCCCTTCCGGCCAGAACAAGAATCCCGCGGAGGGGCTGGCCGCTGCCCGCCGAAGAGGCGTCGGTAGTGACGACCTAGCGCACTGTCAACGCAGTGGCTCGCGCCGCCTGATGCGCACTATGACCGCTGCAGCTGAAAAAGGTTCGAAATCGCAACAGAAAGGGGTCAGCTTATGGCAGTTTTCCATCCACATGTTGTTCGCTGCGCCTGCGGTACACCTGTCAATGTGCTTCTCGCTGACAGCGTAAATGTCGATCGCGCACCGCAAATTCGTGACCAGGTTCTAAGCGGCGAGTTGCACCGCACGGCCTGCGTCGCCTGCGGGACTAAGCTGACAATCGAGAAGCCATTCTACTACACAGATCTTGGCCGTCGTGCTCTGTTCAAGATCCTGCCGCACGGCGAGCGGCATCGGTGGAAAGCCGACTCGAAGGAACTGGACCGGGCCGCCTCTTTCATGCCGGAGGCAATCGTTGCTACCCGCAGTCTCTCGCTTCGCGTTCTATATGGCCTCGACGAACTACGAGAGAAGCTTGTTGCTCAAGACCACGGCCTGGATGATCGCGAAGTTGAACTGCTGAAAGTGCTATTGGTCGCGGACCATCCGGTACTCCTGCGAAGGGCACGACTTCGGCTCACACTCATGGCAGTGGACGACACAGAGTTGCATTTCCGGGCAGCCTACGAGCACAGCCCGGGTCAGTTCGCACTCGGCCTCCCGCGAAGGATCGCCGAGCCGCTCATGACCAAAGATGCGTCTCTGCACGCCGGTGGCGTGGATGCAGTGCCTAAAGCTGCACGCGGGCCGGGCGCAAGCGCACTTCGCGCATGGTCGCGCAAGGCTCACGGCACCGCCGACGTCTTTGGCGCAAGCGACCACTGGGTGAACCTGTGGCGATGGTCGCCGCAGCCGAGCGCCCTTGATCTGCTTCGCCGCTATAGCATCAGCGCAACTGCCGATGAGACCATCGATACAAACTCGACAGAGTTCATGGCAATGCTGCAGGGGCTACCGCGCGGCCAGCACTTACCCAGCTGGGCAAAGCAAGACGTGAAGGTGCTGTTCGACTACGCTCAGGCGCACAACGATCAGAGGCTTGAGGATAACCTCTTCGAACTCCGCTTCGGCTTCGCTCTTGAGGACGACTGGACCGTGGCGGCGGCGCCTCAGGATCTGGCCACCCTTTGGACGCTGCTTAAAGACCTGCCGGACTCGAACGTCGAAGGCAACACGCGCATACAAGAAATCAGGCTTGATGTGGGTGCTGATGGCGGGCTCTACGACCCCACCGCCAGCATAATCAGCATTGGCTCCGCGGAACTGCAGACGCGCGAGCGCTTCGAAGACGTAGTCCGTCACGAGGTGGGCCACGCGGTGCACGAGCAGAACAAAGCGCGCGTGAATCCATGGCTAGCCAGCAAGTTCGGATGGCAAACCTTCGAACGGACGAACGCCGGGGTTGACGCTTGGGTCAGCCTTATGGGCGGCTGGGGCAACATGCCAATGAGCCAGCGCGCGGAAGTACGTGCGGCGTTGGGGCTCGCGCTGGGCAGTGGCCAGCGCTGGGAACCGGCCGGAACGCCATCGCTGCCTTCCGGGCACCCTTGGAACGGGCCGGAGTTCGGGCCGCGGCTGGCGTACCAAAAGACTGGGGCCTATTGGTACCAGAACGTCCGGACGTGGTATCGATTTGGCGGCAAGGCCTTCTTCCTGAATTACTGGTATGCCACGCTCATCGCCGTCGACACGGACACACTGGACCTTATAGAGCGCATGCCGAGCAATTACGCGGCGATGTCGCATTTCGAGTTCTTCGCCGAACTCTACGCACTTTATTACGATCTAGACGACCCTCAGCGTGGTGCGATTCCCAACGATGTGGCGCAGTGGTTCGACAGTGAAATCGGCGCGCCCCAGATCGGAGCTCCGATGCCTGCACCACTGCGTCCACCCGAACCGCACGAGACAATCGTCCGCCCCCGCCGCCGTAAGCCTGGTCGCCAGTGAAGCTCTTCCTGAACGAAATTCTACAGGCGTGAAGGTGCTCAGCGCCGTCGCGGTCAGGGCAGCCGTGCTCGAACTGCTTCCCGCATTCGAGCGACAGACCGGCCGTGTGGCGGTCGCGGCTTTCGACCTGAATCCTGCCGTCCGGACGCGTGTCAAAGGCGGCGAGCAGTTCGATGTGGTGGTGATCAACGCCGACATGGTCGATGACCTGATCCGGGCAGGGAAAGTCGTCGCTGGCAGCCAGCGGTTACTGGGTCGGGCAGGGTTGGGCGTCGCAGTCCGGGCAGGCGCACGGAAGCCGGAGCTCGGCACTGTGGAGGCATTCCGGCGCGCGCTGCTGGGCGCGCAATCCGTCGCCTACGCGGGCGAGGGATCGAGTGGCGCGCACTTCACCGCTCTGCTGGCACGCCTCGGCATCCTGGAGGATGTCGCCCCTAAGCTGAGGTCGGTCGGCGGTGGCGAGACAGGTCAGGTCGTTGCCAGGGGCGAGGCCGAGCTCGGTGTGGTTCCTGTGACGACGATCATGGCAGCCGCGTCGGGCGCGGAGCTTGCCGGGATGTTCCGTGTCGGACTGCAAAGCTAGGTCGACTTCGCGGTCGCGCTCAGCACCTCGGCGGACAACATCGAAGGCGGCCTGGAGCTCATCGGCTTTCTCGCGAGTCCGGAGAACGACGCACCCCTCCGCGCCAGAGGCATCGAACGATTTCAGTGATCTGATTGCGCCGATGCGCTCGCGGTGGACCCTGAAGAGCTACGAAGCCGAGTGCGTTCTTGGTGGGTCGGCGGACCGCCTAATACTGAGGCTGGCGCGCGTTGCGCTCTGCGATTTCCAGCATTCGTCGGGTCCGCCGTTGGATGTCGAATATTGCGGCGGCGATGCCAAACGTGATGCTGGCCAGCACCAGGCCGATAAGTGCGCCAAGTACCGCACCGAACGAGACATCGATGCGCGCCTCTTGAGCTGCCACGCCGCCGACGCCCATGCAGATCGCAACGGTTGCGATTGTGCCGATACCCAGGAGGGCCCTGGCAACTGCAATGAGCATCGTCAGCATTTCGAGGCGGCCTCTCCGAGTTGGCGGTCGGAGAATGATCGTTTTGAATGCCGTCAGCCATCGCACGCAGAGCAAAGGCGACTTGAATGCCTTTCAACTTGGAAGCCTCAGGCGCCACGCATCGCGCGGGGCCAAACATTCGGCCGGTGTCAGACCCCTTACTTTGACGGAGTGATGTCTCAATGCATTCGCATTAGGCAGGCCTAGTGCCTGTTAGCGCCTGAACGCTTGAAGGTGGTTGGCGTTTGGCTGCCTTTGCGGGGGGGGCAGCGATGGCGCTGACGGACGCGGAGTGGGCGATGCTGGAGCCGCTGGTCGAGGCCTGTCGGCCGCATGCGAAGGTGCCGCCACGCAATCTTCGGCGGACGATCTCAGCGATCTTCTGGCGGCACGCCAATGGGGCGAAGTGGCGCTCGCTGCCCGAGGAATACGGGCCCTGGTGGATGGCTGCGCAGACCTTCATTCGCTGGTCTCGCCTTGGTGTCTGGGAGCGCCTGCTCGCCATGGCGCAGGAGCGTGGCGTCCAGCTCGGCATGGCCTTCCTCGACGGCACGTCTATCCGCGCCCACCAGAAGGCGGCCGGGGCGACCAAAAAGACGCCGACTTGGCGCAGCGAACTCCTGGTGAGGCGCTTGGCCGCTCTCGTGGCGGCTATGGCACCAAGGCCAGCGTGATCGCCGACAGCGCGGGACGGGCCATCGCCTTCGCCCTCGCGCCAGGTCAGGCGCACGAACTGCCCCACGCCGTGCCGCTGCTCGCCCGCCTACCCGGCGTGCCAGTCTGGGTCGTCGCCGACCGCGGCTACAGCAGCCATGCCTTTCGACAGCACGTCTGGGACCTCGGCGCGCGGCCTGCCATCCCTACGCGACGCGACGAGGCGCTCGTCGCCTGCCCAGAGGCGATCTACAACAACCGCAATCGCGTCGAACGCCTCTGGGCCCGGCTCAAGGAATGGCGCGCCATCGCCACCCGCTACGAGAAGACCGCCGCTTCCTTCCTCGGTGTACTCTGCCTCGCCGCCGCTCTCGATTGGCTCAGGCGCTAACGGGCCCTAGGCTGCCCAGCGCTGAAGCCCACCGGTGGCCCTCCGGCCAGTTGAAGCAGTTCCCTTTTTGTTCGCATTCGGGCATGCTGCAGGCATGACACCCGAGATGCCCGATCCTGGCCATCAGGCTGCCCAGTCTACCGGGGACGATGTTCTCCGGCGGGATGGCGCCGATACAGCCCATTCACTGGAAGCGGCGATCGGTGAGGTACGCGCGCGGCATCCGGCGTGGCCTGCGACCCTGGTCCGCGAAGTCGCCGGTCGCCTCGTAGGCGTCCTGGCGGCGCCGGTCCGCGACCCTGAGCCGCCACCCGCGCGCGTGCTGGCTGGCCTGGCCTCGGTAGTCCCCCCGCCCGCCCTGCGGGGCGCACCTGCGCCTGGCGGCAGCGACGGCAATGCCGCCTGACCTGCGGCTGGCCCACACGCAGTTGACGACGACCACGGGCCAGCGCGTCGAGGTCGGCGTGCAGCCGCAGGGTCGCGATCACAACGGCCGCGTCTTGCGGTGGCACGGCGGCGTGTACGACGTCGAGTTGCCGGACGAGGATGCGGTGAAGCTCCTGCGCCTGCTGCTCGCTCACTACGCGGTGCCGGAGACCGTGCGGCCGCCTCCCGGGCGCCTGACGCGCCTGACTGTTGAGGTCGCCTTGCAGGACGCGGCGGCCGAGGCTCCACGTCGGACAGCCGAGACCTGCAGGCTGTTCGGCCTTGCGTTGGCGCGCCTCTGCGCAGGCGAAGCCGAGGGGCTGGTCGCCGACGAGTCCGGCGAGAGGCGGGTCGCTTGGCGGTTCACCGCCCCGACGAGGAGGCGGGCGGCCAACCGGGCGGGGGAAACCTGATGCTGGACCTCGCCATGAGAAGTTGATTGGTTGCCTCGTCCCTCATGCCAGGGGCGCCGTACCTCGCGTGCGCAGCAACAAAGGTTCTGAGGTCGACCGTCAGTGCTCCGGGGCTGCCTTCGCGCTTCTACTGACGTGCGGAGAAAGCGGCCCGGCTCGATCCGTTCGTCAGGTGCGATCCTGGCGTACTGCCCATTGTCCGCAGCTGGGCCATGATCTGGCCTACCTGCTTTCGCGTTAGAGCCTGACTGGCGCCAAGCGGGCCTATCCCGGCGCGTTCGGCGGCAAGCTCAATGGCCGTCCTACCAAGCTGGAGGAGCTCGTCATCATGAGTGGTATTCATGTCGCTCTTCCAGCAGGCGGCCACTACTAGCAGCGGCGGCGCAACTGATTGTCCCGTACGCAACAAGCCAGCGCAGCTCTGATGAGTTCAATGCCGCCGCGGAGCACCCGGAAGCCAATCGGCACGAGTGCTGTTTGATCCGGCGGAGCCACTCAATCCCGGTACGGGCTATGACCGCGTGTGAGGAGTACATCTCTCCCAAGACGGCGATCAGCAAACCTGTCCATCGGCTACCAACCGGAGCCTTGCCGAGCACCGACTAAGGCGTCCAGCCGTGGCGATGGTACCCCCAAGTGATCCTTCAGGAATCCTTGGACAGACAAGTTGTCACTGCACGTCGGCCCCAAGCCATTCGACCGCGGTGAAGCGGTTCCCGCAGGCCGGGCCTGAATTGTTGATGAAAACCAAGAGTTGGCGTTGAGCGGCTAGGGACAAGTCGCTGGCACAGTGACAAGTCCACTGGCAACTCAGAGAGACGCCCTCAGACGTCGAGGTTCGCCACCTTCAGCGCGTTCTCCACGATGAAGTCGCGACGCGGTTCGACCACGTCGCCCATCAGGGTGGAGAAGACCTGCTCCGCATCCTCGGTGTCCTCGACCCGCACGCGCAGCAGCGTGCGGTTCTCGGGGTCGAGCGTCGTCTTCCAGAGCTGGTCGGGGTTCATCTCGCCCAGGCCCTTGAAGCGCTGGATCGTCAGGCCGCGGCGGCCCTGCGCGATGATGCGGTCCCAGACCATCAGCGGGCCGTGCTGCGCGGATTCCGACGCGTCGAAGCCCATGATCGCCGGGCCACCGGCGAAGTCGCGCGCGAAGCCCTCGCGCCGCTCATCCAGCCAGCGCGCTTCCGCCGATTTCAGCGCGGCGGCGTCGAGCGCGTGGCGCTCCGTCACGCCGCGCACGACGCGATAGAGCGATACGCCGTTCCCATCCGCCGTCGCCTTCCAGCCCCGCTCGTTCTCCGGCGCCAGCGCGTCCAGGCGCTGCGCCAGCACGGCCGCGGCGGGCAGCGCGCGGTCGGCGTCGAGCGTCAGCGCGCCGGCGACGGCGGCCTGCTCGACGATGTTCGCGGGCACCTGGGCTGCCAGGCGGCGGATGCGCGCCTGCACCTGGCGCAGCATCTCGACATGCGCGCGCAGCTCGTCGCCGCGCAGCACGCGGTCGTCGGCGAAGCGCAGATGCCCGTTCGCCAGCGCCTTCTCCAGCAGGTAGTCCTCGAGAGCGCGATCGTCCTTGAGGTAGCGTTCCTCGTTGCCGCGCTTGGCGCGATAGAGCGGCGGCTGCGCGATGAAGAGATGCCCGCGCGCGATCAGCTCGTGCATCTGGCGGAAGAAGAAGGTCAGCAGCAGCGTGCGGATATGGCTGCCGTCCACGTCGGCGTCCGTCATGATGACGATGCGGTGGTAGCGCAGCTTGGCGGGGTCGAAGCCGCCCTTTTCGGACGGGCCCGGGCCGATGCCGGTGCCGAGCGCGGTGATCAGCGTGCCGACCTCCGCGCTGGACAGCATCTTGTCCATGCGCGCGCGTTCGACGTTGAGGATCTTGCCCTTGAGCGGCAGGATCGCCTGGAAGCGCCGGTCGCGCCCCTGCTTGGCGGAGCCGCCCGCGCTGTCGCCCTCGACGATGAAAATCTCGGACTTCGCGGGGTCCTTCTCCTGGCAGTCCGCGAGCTTGCCGGGCAGCGTCGAGATATCGAGCGCGTTCTTCCGCCCGACCTTCTCGCGCGCGAGCTGGGCCGCCTTGCGCGCCGCGGCAGCGAGGACGACCTGCTCCAGGACCTGCTTGGCTTCCCTGGGGTGCGTTTCAAACCAGTGGGACAGCGCGTCGGCGACGGCCATGTGCACGACCGGCTGCACCTCGGAGCTGACGAGCTTGTCCTTGGTCTGCGAGGAGAACTTGGGGTCCGGCACCTTCACCGACAGCACGGCCGTCAGGCCTTCGCGCATGTCGTCGCCGACGAGCTCCACCTTCTCCTTCTTCGCGAGGTCGTCGGCGTATTTCGCGACGACGCGCGTCAGGGCCTGGCGGAAGCCGGCCTGGTGGGTGCCGCCGTCGCGCTGGGGGATGTTGTTGGTGAAGCACAGCGCGACCTCGTGCGGGCTGTCGTTCCACCACATCGCGAGCTCGACGCGGATGCCCTCGGTCTCCTTGCTGACGACAGAGATCGGCGGCTTGAAGATCGGCTGCTTGCTGCGGTCGAGCCATTCCACGAAGGCGACCAGCCCGCCGTCGAAGCGGAACTTCGTCTCCTTCACGTCGGCATGGCGCTCGTCGCGCAGCTCGATCGCCAGGCCGCTGTTGAGGAAGGCGAGCTCGCGCAGCCGGCGTTCCAGCACCGCGAAGTCGTACTCGGTCCTGGTGAAGGTCTTGTCGGAGGGCTTGAAGGTGACCTCGGTGCCATTGGCGTGGTCGGAGGGCCCGACGATCTTCAGCGGCTGCACGGTCTCGCCGTGCTCGAAGCGGATGAAGTGCTCGGTCCCGTCACGCCAGATGCGGACTTCCATCCATTCGGAGAGCGCATTGACGACGGCCGCGCCCACGCCGTGCAGGCCGCCCGAGACCTTGTAGGAATTCTGGTTGAACTTGCCGCCGGCATGCAGACGGGTCAGCACGACCTCGGCCGCGGAGACGCCTTCCTCGGGGTGGATGTCCACGGGGATGCCGCGCCCGTCATCGGTCACCGTGACCGATCCGTCGCCGTTCAGCAGCACCGCGCAGCGCGAGGCGTAGCCCGCCTGCGCCTCGTCCACGGCGTTGTCGATGATCTCGAAGGCCATGTGGTGCAGGCCGGAGCCGTCATCGGTATCGCCGATGTACATGCCAGGCCGCTTGCGCACGGCCTCGAGCCCGCGAAGCACGGTGATGGAGGCGCTGTCGTAGGACTCGGAACCCTCGGTCGGCGGGTTGGGAGGCGTGGCGCGCGCGGCGGCGTCGGACATGCCGGCGGTGGCTCCTTCAGGCGATCGGCTGGACCCTGAACATATAGGGATTCAGGGCGGATTCGGCACGGGGAAATCCGGGTCCGGAACGAGCTCGCCGGGCGTGGCCCGGAAGCCCTCCGCCGTGCCGCGGAGGGGAGCGAAGATATCCGCTTCGGTGCCGGTCAGGAACACCTGTGCCGGCAGATTCGACAGCGCCTCGTACAGGGCTTCCCGCCTTGCCTGGTCCAGATGCGCCGCGACCTCGTCCAGCAGCAGCAGCGGGGCGAAGCCGCGCACGGCGCCGATCAGCGTCGCATGGGCCAGCACGACGGAGACCAGCAACGCCTTCTGCTCCCCCGTCGAGCACAGATCCGCCGGCAGGTCCTTCGGCAGGTGGGTCAGCGCCAGGTCGGCCTTGTGCGCGCCGATCGCGGCCCCGCCGGCGGCGGCATCGCGGCCGCGGCTGGCGGCCAGGTCGTCGCGCACCTTGTCCTCCACGGCCAAGGCGGGGGTCTCGTCGAGTGCCGCGGCGATGGGGTCGAGCAGGCCCAACCTGGCCGCCGGGAAGGCGCCTGTTGCGGTGCCGGCCTCCAGCAGCGCGTTCAGCCGCAGCACCAGCGCCCGCCGGGCCGCAGCGGCGGCGACGGCATGGCGGGCCATCGCATCCTCCAGCGCGGCGAGCCAGCGGGCGTCGCGCCTGCCCTCGGCCAGCAGGCGGTTGCGGCCGGACATCGCGGTCTCATGCGCCGCGACCTCCCGCGCGTGACCGGGCTCCAGCGCCCAGACCAGGCGGTCGAGGAAGCGGCGCCGGCCCGACGCGCCCTCCTGGAACAGCCGGTCCATCTGCGGGGTCAGCCAGACGGCCGCCGCGCGGTCGGCAAGTTCGGCCGACGAGCGCAGGGCTTCGTTGTCCAGCCGCCATTTGCGCCTGGCGTCGGGTCCGTCCTCGCCCACCGTGCCGGTGGCGACGTCGGCAGTGCCCTGCGGTCCCTCGAAGCGGCCCCAGGCGGCCCAGGGGCGAGCTTCCCCGCCCGCGCGCCGGCCGATCTCACCGGCGCGCGCGCCGCGCAGGCCGCGGCCGGGACCGAGCAGGCTGATCGCCTCCAGCAGGTTGGTCTTGCCGACGCCGTTCTCGCCGGCGATCGCGACGATGCGGCCGGCGAAGCGGGCCTCGAAGGTCGGGTAGGAGCGGAAATCGGTCAGCCGCAGGCGCGCAAGGCGCAGCGGGGGAGGGGGCTGGGTCAGGGCAGGTCGTCCAGGCCGATCACCTGCACCCCCGGCGGCGCCAGGCGCCCCAGGCGGCGGTCCGCTGTCACGAGCGGGAGGCCAAGCCGGGCGGCGGCTTCGATGTAGAGGCAGTCGTAAACGGGATGGCCGAGCTGCAGAGCGTGCCGCATGGCGCCGGCGAGCAGGACCGCCGAAGGCAGCCTTTCCACATCGGCTTCCGCGATGATCGCGAGACGCTCCTCGGCTTCCGCCGGCGTGAGCTCGCCGCGCCGCGCCGCCTTCCACAGCACGCTGGCGCATTCCGTATCGAGGAGGTCCGGCGCCAGCAGGCGCTGCTGGCCCACGGCGACGGCCGCTTCGCTGTCAGGCTCGTCCAGCACCCATTTTACCACGACGCTCGCATCCACGACGAAAGCCACCGATCAGCGCTCGTCACGGGCTTCGCGGAGCAGCTCCTCGGACGGCGTCGTGCGGCGGCCGGCCGTCTGCGCGCGCAGGCGCGCCGCGCGCTCCCAGAAGTCTGATGGCGCGCTCGACTGGCGAGCGGCGCGCAGGATCTCGCGGTGCTCGGCCTCAACCGAGCGCCCGTTCGCGGCGGCGCGGGCCTTCAGCCAGGCCACCGTCTCCTCGTCCACGTTGCGCACCAGAAGCTGGGCCATGGCCCGTCGCACCGACCTGCTATCAATGATAGCGAGGTAGGCGAACGAAGCCGGAACGTCAAGCGTCGCTGGCGCTTGGCGACAGGCCGGCTATCTCCATGATCAGCTTGCGCCGGATTGCCTCGCTGAAATTCTCGAGGCCCTGCGCGCGCACCGTGAAGGCGCCCGGGCCGCCCGTGACCATGCGGCGGTAATGCTCCTCCAGCGCGGTCTCGCCGTTCGGCGCCGCACCCGATCGTCGGGCGTCGAAGCGCAGAATCGGCAGGCCATTTATCACGATGCCCTCGGCGACCGCGGCGTCGCGCTCCTCCTCGACCGGCGTGCCCGCGTTGTTCTCCCCGTCGCCGGACACATCGACCACGCGGCGCGGCGCCGTGAAGGGCGCGGCCGCCATCTGCCGTCGCGCCGCGGCCAGTGCGCCCGAGATCGAGGTCCAGGTCCCGCTGCGGATCGGCGCCTCCAGCAGGCCCGAGGCGAAGCCCTCCGCCGCCTCGGCATCGCCGATCCGGGTCCAGGGCAGCAGCACGCGCTGGTCCTCCACCCCCGACCATTCCATGTAGAGCAGCCCGATCGCGGCATTGGCGCCGGAGGCGATGGCGCCCTGCACCTCGGCGTCGCGCAGCGCCTCGGCATAGCCGCGCCGCTGCAGCCGCAGGTCGCGGTCCTGCATGGATTGCGAGACGTCCGCCGCCAGCACCAGCAGCAGGTCCACCTCGGTGGCCGTTTGCGTCCAGGCCCGGCCAGCGAGCAGCAGCCCGCATCCCGCGCCGAACAGGGTCCGTCGTCGCATGCCCATCTTCTCCAGCGAGCCAGGTCCCTGTCGGAAGGTGCAAACCCGCGCGCGGCGTCGCGGTTTCTTCGCGCCACCCTGGGCGGCGGCGGCGCGGCGTGGGACGATGCCGGGGGAGGGCCGGCGGAGGGAAGATCATGGCCGAGGATTCCAGGGTCGCTCTCGTCACCGGCGCCGGGCGCGGCATCGGCCTGGCCACCACGCGCCGCTTCCTCGCCGAGGGCTGGCGTGTCGCGCTGCTCGACATCGATGGCGAACTGCTGGGCCATGCGATGGCAGAGCTCGCCGCGCCCGACCGGACGCTCGCCCTGCACTGCGACGTCTCCGACGCGTCGGCGGTCACCGCGGCCGTGCGCCGCGCGGGCGGGCATTTTGGCCGGCTCGATGCGCTGGTGAACAATGCGGGCATCGCGGTGTTCAAGCCGCTGCTGGAGACGACGCCGGAGGAATGGAACCGCGTGCTCGCGGTGAACCTGACCGGGCCGTTCCTGGCGACCCTCGCCGCTGCGCCGATCATGGCGGAGGGCGGCGGCGGCGCGATCGTCAACATCACCTCGATCTCGGGTCTGCGGGCCTCCACGCTGCGGGCCGCCTATGGCACGTCGAAGGCGGCGCTCGCGCACCTGACCAAGCAGCAGGCGGTCGAGCTCGGCGCGCTGAACATCCGCGTGAACGCCGTCGCACCCGGGCCCGTGGACACCGCCATGGCGAAGGCCGTGCACACGCCGGAGATCCGCAGGGACTACCACGACACCATCCCGCTGAACCGCTACGGGCTGGAGACGGAACTCGCCGAGACCATCGTCTTCCTCTGCGGCGACCGCGCGAGCTACATCACCGGCCAGGTCGTCGCCGTGGATGGCGGCTTCGAGGCGACGGGCATCGGCCTGCCCACGCTCCGCGCGGCGCGGCGCAACATGTGACGGGGACCATGAGCAGCGACACTTTCGACTACGTCATCGTGGGATCCGGCGCCGCCGGGTCCGTCCTGGCCAACCGCCTGACCGAGGACCCCGGCGTCACGGTCTGCGTGCTGGAAGCCGGCCCGCCCGACCGCAATCCCTGGATCCACGTCCCCGCGGGCTTCGTGAAGACGCTCGCCGACCCCGCCGTCACCTGGCAGTTTAGGACCGAGGCCATCCCGATGACGGGCGGGCGCCGCATCGCGACGACGCAGGGGCGCACGCTCGGCGGCGGGTCTTCCGTCAACGGCATGATCTACAACCGCGGCCAGCCCACCGACCTCGATGCCTGGGCGCAGCGCGGCAACCGGGGCTGGGGCTATGCGGATTGCCTGCCCTACTACAAGCGCAGCGAGAACCGGATCGGCGTCGCCGGCGACACGCGCGGCACGACGGAGGGCTCGATCCCCGTCACCGACATGGACTGGTTCCACCCGGTCAGCGAGGCCTTCATCAAGGGCTGCATCGCCGCCGGCATCCCGCGCGCGAAGGACTACAACAGCGGCGACCAGACCGGCGTCGGCTACTACCAGCGCACCATCCGCAACGGCCGCCGCATCTCCGCCGCCGTCGCCTTCCTGCGGCCGGCGATGCAGCGGAAGAACCTCGAGGTCCGCACCAACGCGCGGGCCAGCCGCATCCTGTTCGAGGGCAGGCGCGCCGTCGGCATCCGCTACCTCGCGGACCGTAACGCGCCGCCGCAGGAGGTGCGGGCCCGGCGCGAGGTGATCCTCTCCGCCGGCACGGTCAACACGGCGCGGCTGATGCAGGTCTCGGGCGTCGGGCCCGCCGACCTCCTGCAGTCGCTCGGCGTCCCTGTGGTGCACGAGATCCGCGGCGTCGGATCGAATTTCCGCGACCACTACGCTTCCCGCTTCGTGATGCGCGCGAAGCCTGGCGTGGCCACGCTGAACGAGCTGTCGCGCGGGCTGCGCCTCGGCGGGCAGATCGCGCGCTGGGCGTTGCGCCGGCCGAGCATCCTCGCGACCACGCCGTCGCATGTGCATGTCTTCTGGAAAAGCTTCGAGGGGCTGGACCAGCCCGACCTGCAATGCGTCTTTACCCCGGGCTCCTACGCTGAGGGCAAGGTCTACATCCTGGACGACTATCCCGGCGTCACGGCCGGCGCCTGGCAGCACCGGCCGGAATCCACGGGCTGGGTGCGCGCGCGCAGCACCGATGTCTTCGAGGACCCGGAGATCAACCCGAACTACCTGTCGGACCCCATGGACGTCCGCATCCATCTCGGCGGCATGCGCCTGATCCGCCGGCTGCTGAACACGACGGAGCTCTCGCCCTTCCTGGAACGCGAGACGCTGCCCGGCCCGCAGGCGCAGACCGATGACGAACTGCTGGATTTCGCGAAGCGGAACGGCAGCACGACCTATCACCTCATCGGCACCTGCCGCATGGGCCCCGACACCGATCCCAGCACCGTCGTGAACGACCGGCTGCTGGTGCATGGGATGGAGGCGCTGCGGATCGTGGACGCGTCGGTGATGCCGAGCATGCCGTCGGCGAACACCTATGCCACGACGCTGATGATCGCGGAGAAGGCGTCCGACTTCATCCGCGGGAAGGAGATGGCGGCCGCGGCGTGATCGGCCAGTGCGGGCGCCGGTGGGTCGTGCGCTCATCGGCATCCGCGCCGGGGAAGACGAAGAGCAGGTCGTAGACCCCGCCGAGATCGAGCGGCGCCGCGCCTGGCGCGAAGCGCGCCGCGGCCTCGGCGAAGGCGCGCTCCGCCGTCGCGCGGTCCAGCGTCTCGATCAGCAGCACCGCCGCGAAGTCGTCGTCGGCGCCCGATCCGCCCGCGCCGGCGCGGAAATCCGACGCCACGGCGCGCCGCCCGAGTCGCGCGCGCACCACGCCGTCGGCCAGTGCCGGCACTGCCGCCTCCTCCTTCAGCCGCAGCACGGCCAGCGCCGCACCGATGCCGAAGCCCTCCGCGCCTGTCGTCACGCAGGGCACGCGCAGGAAGTTCCGGAAGTCCGGCCTCATCGAGGCCGACCACGGCGTCGGATTCGCCAGCAGGTCGTGGTATTCTGGCGTGTCGAAGGCCTCCAGCCCGTCCACCTCGTACAGCGTGAACCAGCGATGCGCGGGATGGTCGTCGCGGCGATAGCGCCGGCCCGATCGAAATCCGGGCGCGGCCACCCGTTCCGGCACGTGCTCGCGCGTATGCCAGGCTTCGTATTCGGCCTCCCGCCCGCGGCGGAGGTCGTTCCAGAGCGCGAGGAAGGTCATTCCGGCCAGCCTGCGCCGCAGCCCCCGGCTCCGTCCAGCGTGAGGCCGTTGCGCCGCCCCGCCCGGCCCGGCTAGCGTGACGCGGACGATACGCGGGCGGTTGCACCGAACCCGCGAGGGAGGAAGTCCATGCTGCCGATGTCCCGCCGCGCGCTGCTGGGTGCCGCCGCCGCGCTTCCCTTCGCCGGCGCCGTCGGCGCCCAGCAGGCCGCGCGGATGCGCATGACCTGGTGGGGGGGCGCCGACCGCGCCCGCCGCACCCGCGCGGCGCTCGATGCCTGGCAGCGCGCCAACCCAGGTGCGCAGGTCGATAGCGAAACCGTGGGCTGGGGCGACTACTGGACGCGGCTCGCCACCCAGGTCGCCGGCGGCAACGCGCCCGACGTGCTGCAGATGGACTACCGCTACATCTTCGAATACGCCCGCCGCCGCGCGTTGAAGCCGCTCGACGAGTTCATGCCGGAGCCGCTGAACATCCAGGATTTCGGCCAGGCGAACATCGACCTCGGCAAGGTGGATGGCCGCGTCTTCGGTGTCGCGATGGGCATCAACTCCACCGCCATGCTTTACGACAGCACGGTGTTCGAGCGGCTGCGGATCGAACCGCCCAAGGTCGGCACGAGCTGGGCGCAGTTCGCGGAGATCGCGACGCAGGTGGCGCGCGAATCACGCCGCCGCGGCTTCTTCGGCTCGATGGATGGCGGCATGATGGAGCCCGCTCTGGAGGTCTTCGTGCGCGGCCGCGGCCGGCCGCTCTACACCGAGGACGGCAAGCTCGGCATGAACCGTGACGACGCCGCGGAGTGGTTCGACTTCTGGGACAAGCTGCGCCGCGCCAACGCCGCGCCGCCGGGCGACGTCACCGCGCTCGACCGCGAGTCGCCGGAGACGAGCATGATCGTCACGGGCAAGGCGGCAATGGCCTTCACCCATTCCAACCTGCTGATCGCCCATCAGGGGCTGATGCAGAACAAGCTCGGCATGACCGCCTACCCCCGAGGCGAGCGGCCGGGCCAATACTACAAGCCTTCCATGCTGCTCTCGATGAGCGCGACGACGGCCAATGCGCGCGAGGCTGCGAGGCTGATCGACTTCCTGTCGGAATCGCCGGAAGCCGCCGAGACGCTTGGCGTCGAGCGCGGTGTGCCCCCCTCGGCGAAGCAGCGGGAGAGGCTTGCCGCGACGGTGCCGGAAGGCGACCGCATCCAGATCGCCTATATCGCCAATATCGGCAGCGTCGTCGGCCAGATCCCGCCGCCGCCGCCCTCCGGCGCCGGCGAGATCGCGCAGCTTCTCCGCCGCACGAACGAGCGCGTGGCGTTCAACCAGCTTCGCGTGCCACAGGCCGCCGAGGAATTCATCAACGAATCCGCGCGCGTCCTGAACCGCGCCTGAGATGCCGCGCGACACGCCCGGCGTGTCGCCTGTGGCGGTGCGCCGGCGCCGCAAGGCATGGGGTGCGGGCTATGTCTTCCTGGCGCCCTGGCTGATCGGCTTCTTCGCGCTGACGGCGGGGCCGATGGCGGCGTCGCTCTATCTCTCCTTCACCAGCTTCGACCTGCTGCAGGCGCCGCGCTGGGTGGGGCTCGCGAACTACCAGCGCATGTTCGGCGACGACCCGCGCTTCTGGAACGCGCTCTGGGTCACCATCCGCTACGTCGTGCTGTCGGTGCCGCTGAAACTCGCCTTTGCCCTCGCCTTAGCGATGCTGCTGGACAAGGGGCTGCGCGGGCTGTCGTTCTACCGCTCCGTGCTCTACCTGCCATCGCTGCTCGGCGGCAGCGTTGCGATCGCGGTGCTGTGGAAGCAGATCTTCGGCTATGACGGGCTGATCAACACCGCGCTCTACGACCTGTTCGGCATCGATGGTCCCAGCTGGATCTCCAACCCGAGCTACGCGCTGGAGACGCTGGTCGTGCTGCGGGTCTGGCAGTTCGGGTCGCCCATGGTGATCTTCCTCGCGGGTCTCCGGCAGATCCCGACCGAGCTCTACGAGGCCGCGTCCATCGACGGCGCCGGCCCCTGGACGCAGTTCCGCCGGGTGACGCTGCCGCTGCTGGCCCCCGTGATCTTCTTCAACCTGATCCTGCAGACCATCGACGCCTTCAAGGCCTTCACCCCGGCCTTCATCATCTCCGGCGGGACCGGCGGGCCGGTGGACTCCACGCTGTTCTACACGCTCTATCTCTACCAGGAAGGCTTCGGCTATTTCCGCATGGGCTATGCGAGTGCGCTGGCCTGGGTGCTGGTCGTCATCATCGGCACCTTCACCGCCGCGGCCTTCCTGACGTCCCGCTACTGGGTGCATTACGAGGACAAGCGCTGATGGTCGGCGCCGGCGGTCACAAGGGCTGGACGGCCTTCGCCTGGCATGGCGTGCTGATCACGGTGTGCTGCGCGATGCTCTATCCCGTGGTCTGGATGATCGCATCGAGCTTCAAGCCGGAAGCCGAGATCTTCTCCGATCTGCGGCCCTGGCCGACCGACCTCTCGCCCCGCGCCTATGTCGAGGGCTGGACCGGCCTGCAGCTTCCCTTCGGCCGGTTCTTCCTGAATTCCGCGATCGTCTCCTCGCTCGCGGTGCTGGGCAACGTGGTGGCCTGCTCTCTCGCTGCCTTCGCCTTCGCACGGCTCGAATTCCCGCTGAAGCGACTGTGGTTCACGCTGATGCTGGGCACGCTGATGCTGCCCTATCACGTCACCCTGGTGCCGCAATACGTGCTGTTCCAGAACCTGGGCTGGGTGAACACCTTCCTGCCGCTGGTGGTGCCGAAGTTCCTCGCCGCCGACGCCTTCTTCATCTTCCTGATGGTGCAGTTCTTCCGCGGCATCCCGCGGGAGCTGGACGAGGCCGCGACGATCGACGGCTGCGGCCCCTTCCGCCTGTATCTCATGGTGATCCTGCCGCTGTCGCGGCCGGTGCTGGCCACCGCCGCGATCTTCTCCTTCATCTGGACCTGGGACGATTTCTTCGGGCCGCTGATCTACCTGAACGACCAGGCGAACTACACCGTGCCGCTGGCGCTGCGTGCCTTCGTGGACAGCTCCGGCAGGTCCGAATGGGGGCCGCTCTTTGCGATGTCCACGCTGTCGCTCGTGCCGGTCTTCCTGGTCTTCCTGTTTGGCCAGCGGCTGATCATCCACGGCATCGCGACACAGGGCCTCAAGGGCTGAAAGGACGACAGACGTGGCGACGCGCATCGCGGCCATCGGGCTGAACCACGACCACATCTACGGCATGACCGAGCAGCTTCTCGCGGCCGGCGCGGAGCTGACGGCCTTCCACGAGACCGACGAGGCGATCGCGTCGCGCTACGCCGCGAAGTTCCCTGGCGCGAAGCGCGTCGCCGATCGCCGCACGATCCTGGAGGACGCGTCCATCGCCTGCGTCCTTACCTCCGCCATCAACGCCGACCGCTGCGAGATCGGGATCGCCGCAATGCGCCACGGCAAGGATGTGCTGGCCGACAAGCCCGGCGTCGTCAGCTTCGAGCAGCTGGACGCGCTGCGCGCCGCGCATGCCGAGACCGGCCGTCGCTACATCATCCATTTCAGCGAGCGCGTCTCCCAGCCCTGCACCGCGAAGGCCGAGGCGCTGGTCGCATCCGGCGCCATCGGCCGCGTCATCAACACCGTGGGCCTCGGCCCCCACCGCATGCGCCCGGCCGGCCGGCCCGACTGGTTCTTCCGGCGCGCGCGATCGGGCGGGATCCTGGTGGACATCGCGGCGCATCAGTTCGACCAGTTCCTGACCTTCACGGGATCCACCACCGCCGAGGTCGTCGCGGCCACCGTGCGCAACACCAACCACCCGCAATTTCCTGAGCTGCAGGATTTCGGCGAGGCGCTGGTCCGCACGCCGCATGCCACGGGCTACATCCGCGTGGACTGGTTCACGCCGGAGGGGCTGCCGACCTGGGGCGACGGCCGCATCTTCCTCCTCGGCACCGAGGGCACGATCGAGCTGCGCAAATACGTCGATATCGCCGGCCGGCCCGGCGGTGACCACCTCTTCCTCTTCGACGGCAAGCAGGTCCGTCACATCGACGCCGCGGGCTACGTCCCGCCCTTCGGCGCGCGCTTCATGGCCGACCTGCGCGACCGCACGGAGACTGCGATGACGCAGGCCCATGCCTTCGCCGCGACCGAGCTCGCGTTGAAGGCGCAGGCGATGGCGGACGCCGGCTGATGAAGCGCCTGAACGTCGCGATCGTGGGGTTCGGCATCGGCAAGATGCACCTCGATGGCTTCGCGTCCCTGCCCGATCAGTTCAATGTCCAGGCCGTCGTTGACCTCGATGCCGGCCGCCGTGCCGAGGCCGCCGCGCGCGGCGTGCCGGAGACGCCGGACGACATCGCCGCCGTGATCGGCCGCGACGACATCGACATCGTGGACATCTGCACGCCGCCCTCCTCCCACCGCGCCCTCGCGGAACGCGCCCTCGCAGCCGGCCATCACGTCATCGTGGAGAAGCCGCTGGTCGGCAGCCTGGCGGATTGCGACGCGCTGGGTGCGGCCGCGCGCGCCGCCAAGGGCGTGCTGATGCCGGTCTTCCAGTATCGCTGGGGCAATGGAATCCGGCGCCTGAGGCACCTCCAGGACAGCGGCGTGACGGGTCCGCTGCACGCCGCGACGATCGAGACGCATTGGAACCGCGGCGCCGCCTACTACTCCGTGCCCTGGCGGGGCAGGTTCGCGACCGAGCTCGGCGGGTGTCTCACCACCCACGCCATTCATGCGCATGACATGCTGCGGCTCGTGGCCGGCGACTACGCCGAGGTCTTCGCCCGCACCGCGACGCGCATCAACGCGATCGAGGTCGAGGATTGCGCCGCCATCGTCTTCCGCATGGCCTCCGGTGCGCTCGCGACCTCCTCCGTCACGCTCGGCGCCGCGAAGGACATGAGCCGCCTGCGCTTCGTCTTCCAGGACCTCACGGCCGAGTCCGGCCTTGAGCCCTATGCGCCGGGCAACGACCCCTGGAGCTTCACGCCGCGCGACGAGGAAATCGCCGCGCAGCTCGATGCCTCGATGGCGAGCTACCGCCCGATTGACGAGCTCCGCTTCGCCAACCAGTTCGGGGAATTCCACGCCGCCCTCGCTGCCGGCGCGAAGCCGCCGGTCACGTGGGAGGATGCGCGGGCGTCGCTCGAGCTGCTGACCGCGCTCTACCACTCCGCGGCGAGCGGAACCGCCGTGCGCCTGCCGCTCGGCGCGGAGCATCCGCTCTACGCGGGCTGGGCGCTTTCCGGACGCTGAGGCGCCATCGGCGTCAGGGACACGCGACTGGCCTGGCAGGCGCGCAGAGCAGGCGGCGGAAGGCCGCGATCCTGGAATCGTCGAAAGGCAGCGTCGGGACCAGCCATCCGCCTTCGTCGTTCTCGTTCCAGGCATAGACGACGATTGCACGCGCCGGCTGTGCCGCCGGGTTTCGCTCAACCCAGTCGAGCGCCCGCGCAAGATGGGCAGCGAGTTGCTCGGCCGTCGGCGACGCGTAGTACCGATCCATCCCCGCCCCCGGCCGCTGCCAAGCCTCCCAGGGCATCGGGTTCTCGATGCGCGGCCGGCGATCCCAGCCCGACATGACGGTCGGAACGACTGGTGCCCCCGTCCCGGCATAGCGGTCCCATTGGCGTTCGGCCTCGCTGCGCAGCTCGTCGAAGGAGCCCTGCGAGACCGCGTCGAAGATCGCATAGGCGCCGAGCGCATCCGCGCCCAGCCCGGCCCGCATCGCGGGGCCAGGATCCGGCCGCCGGTCCGGCCTGCCGAGCAGGACGATGAAGGGATCGCCAGCGCCGCTGGCCACAGCCAGCTCGCGAAAGTGGGCGACGGCGGCGCGCAGGCGGTCCGCCCCGCCCCAACGCTCCGCCATCAGCCGATCGGGCATGAGGCCGAGGAACAGCAACGGGCGGCCGCCGATGCGCAGGTAGGCGGGATGGGAGAGCAGTTCGATCTGCCAGCGGAGATGCGCGTTCGGAAAGCTTGACGGCACCCCCCAGTCGATGAGGCCGGAGATCAAGCAGAAGCGCAGCGTTTCCCGCTGCGAGGAGGCGAGATAGAGTTCCAGCCCGGCTGACATTGGGTTTTCGCGGGGATAACTGACGAACGCCCAGAAGTTCAGGCCGGCGCGACGCGCGAGTTCGATCTCGCGATCCATCACCGCCTGCGTACCGCCGTCGACCTCGGCGCTGCCATCGTCGCGCAGCCTGGCGAAGAAGGGCAGCCGATGTCGGTACTGCGGCGGCGACAGGGCACGCGCGACGGCGTCGTTCGGCGTCGATCCCGGCGTCTGCCAGGCATCCCAGCGGATGGCGCCGACGAGCGTGACATCGGCAGCGTCCTCCGCGGACAGCGTGGTGCGCGGTGCGAGCCAGGTCGCGGCCGCCCACCGAAGGAGGGCACGCCGACCGGGACGCCGGCGGTCGGCGTGCACCGGCTTAGGCGGCCGCGTCGAAGACGTCGTGGGGCCGCGCCACCGCTTCCTGTCGGAACCGGGCGAAGTTGTCGCGCGCCTCGGCGCCGACATAGTCCAGGCGGCCGCCGGGGAAAAGGAGGAGGGCGTTGGGGTGGATGTGAGGGCCGGGCGAGATAAGGCCGCGGCCGATCTTCCACTGGTGTTCCGCCATCCACCGGATCTCGTTTACCAGGGGCATGAAGCTCTGGTCGGGCAGCGCGGCGAAATGCATGCGGAGCAGGTCTGCGACGTCCACCTCCGGCCCGATCACGCCGCGGCTGACAAGCTTCTTCATGTTGGCGCGGATCCGCTGCTCGGGGAATTGCGTGAGGTGCAGCAGGAAGAGATCATTGATGGTTTCGTTGCCGCAGGCGAAGTCGCCATACTGGAAGTTGTGAATGAAGCTGTGCCGGCCGACGAAGCGGCCGGGCAGGATCGGCTTGCCCATGCGCATCTCGTGAGCCTTGACGCCGTTGGCCGCGTCGCAGGGGATGCTGAAGGCATGCATCGCGCCGAGGCAGTTGACCAGCCAGGGCACGAAGACGATGCGGTCAGCGCGGCGGGATGCGACATGCTCCGTGATGCCGGCATTGGCGTTCCAGCCATCCGTCCCGATGCGGACCAGGCGCTCGTCCACATCGGCGAAGAGCACGAAGCGCGTCGAGTTCCGCAGAGTCTCGAACAAGGGATCGAAGCGGCCATGGCCGTGGATGTCGTTGTGCGGTCCACGATAGCGGAAGGCGACGATGGACTTGTCCATCGTGTCGTAGATCTCCAGTGCCTCCGGCATCTGCGAGTCGTTGTCGGCGATGATCAGGTTGCCCGCGCCCACGATAGGCGCGTGATGCTCGATCCAGCTCCTCAGCAGCGCCGGCTCGTCCCGGACCTTGACGCAGATGCGCAGCGTGGCGGGATCCCGTAAGCGGTCGGAGATCGCGGCTGCGCCGGTCTCCCAGTCCAGGATGGGCATGCGATGCTCCGCTGTGGTCGTTCGGTGCGGGCGGCTTCACCGGCGCCGCGTGGCGCCGCCGGGGCGACGCCCGGCGGCAGTCCCCGCGCGCGTCAGGCCGCGCGCAGCGCCTTCTTCCACTGCTCGGCATCCTGCGCGTAGCGGATGCTCGGGCTGCGCCCCTCGCTGGCGCCGACCACGGTGAAGTGCTCGGCGGCGGAGCCGATCTGCCCGGCGCGCACGGCTGAGCCGACATCGGGATAGGTCTTGAGGTACCAGCGCTCATCCACCTCCGGCGTCGCGCCGCGGCGGCCCTCGAAGAAGCCGAAGCCGACATAGTGCAGCCGCGCGCTGTCCACGGTGCCGGCCTTCACGGCCTCGGCCACGTCCGGATTGGCGGCGAGGTAGCCTTCCTCGTTGAAGTCGGCATGCGCGACCGCGATCTGCATCAGGAAGCGGAACAGCGGCAGCGGGATCGTGACGTCGCGCGCATCCGCGAGCTCGGCGCGCGAGGTGCCGATGCTGCTGAGCACGGCATCAAAAGGCGGAACATACATGCACATAATCTCCTGCGGGGATTGTCAGCCGCGTGTCGGGCGTGCCTTGGCGGTACTGCGCGCGGGCCGCTTCGCGCACTTCGGGGTTGCGATGCGCTGCTTGCGCGCCGTGCCCTTGCCGGGGGCCGTCTCGGCCCCGGTCTCCGCGCGCGCCGCCTCGGGCAGGCGCGCGCCAAGCTGTTGCGCGACCTCGCGCAGGTAGCCGTCCTGCGCCGGCGCCAGCGCCGCGCCGGCTTCCGCCGGCAGCGCCGCCTGCGCCGCCGCGTGGCAGCGCGCGATCTCCGCGACATGCAGGTCGGCCGTCAGCGCATGCGTCACGCTCTCCGCGTGGCGGCGATGCACATTGAGCGGCGTCGCCTCGTAGGCGATGCGCGCGCCCGGGGCGGACAGCGCCTGGAGATACAGCCGCCAGTCGCCCGCCATGCGGTAGCCCCGGAGCTCCTCCTGGCAGGCCTGCAGCGCCGCCAGCAGCGCCGACTTCCGCCACACCACCGCCGAGACGTTCAGGATCAGGTTCTTCACGCCAAGGAAGCGGCGGACGAAATCCGTGGCCTCGAACACCTCGGTCCGTTGCAGCGCGCCGGGGGCGACGGTGGCGTAGTAGCCCTTGTAGCTCTCCCACTGTGCGGATCCGTCGGCATGGATGGTGCGGCTGTCGGAGAAGGCCATCACGACCTGCGGGTCGGCCTGCATCAGCGCGACGGTGCGCGCGAGGAAGCCGGGATCGGACAGGTCGTCGGCCTCCGCGATCCAGACGAACTCGCCCTCCGCCAGCTCCGCCGCCTTGCGCCATTGCGCGAAGACCGAGCCGGAATTGACCTCGTTCGGCACCAGGCGCACCGAGCGCCCCGCATCCGCAGCGACGGCGGGGATCACCGCCAGGCTGTCGTCGGCCGAGCAGTCGTCCAGCACCACAACCTCGCGCACCGGATGGGTCTGCGCGAAGATGCTGCCGAGCCGGTCGGGCATGTAGCGCGCGTAGTTGTAGTTCGGCACCACGGCCGAGACCTGCGGCATCGCCGGCAGCGCCAGGCGCATCAGGTCGCGCACATAGGACGCCCAGTCGAACCGCGCGGCGATCAGAGCGCGGCGGGCGTCGCGTGCGCCGGGCGCGGCGGTCATGATCGTCTCCATGATCGCCTCGGCCATCGCGGTGATGTCGCCGTAGGGCACGACGGTGCCGAGCGCCGGATCCTCCCGCAGCAGGTCGGGGATGCCGCCCGAGCGGTCGAAGGCAAAGGCCGGCACGCCGGCGGCCAGCGCCTCCAGCACGACGGAGGGGAAGGGGTCCTCGCGCGAGGTCAGCACCAGGCCATCCGCCGCGTTCAGGAAGGCGCCGACATCGTCGCGCCGGCCCGGCAGGTGGAAGCTGCCGGTGGCCTTCGCGGCCTCGATCTCTCCGGCGAGCCAGTCGCGCATGCCGGGGTCCATGTCGCCGAGCCAGCAGAGATGCACGCGGCGGCGGCCGCGCCACTGCAGCACGCGCCAGAGCTGCAGGAACAGGTCGAAGCCCTTGCGCATGTCGGCATAGCCCATGCCGACCACCAGCGACTCATTGGCCCTGATGCCGAGTTCCTTCCGGACACGCGCGCCGCCTTCCGCATCCGCCGGGATCGGCTTGTAGAGGCCCTGCGGGCGCACCATCGCCTTGGCCTGGACCGGCAGGCCGAGCTCGGCCAGCACGGCGTCGCGCACGAAAGGCGCTGGGAAGACCACGTGCTCCGCGCCCGCGATCCCAGCGCGGGCGCCATCCGCCAGGTGCTTCTCCCGCATGATCCGCGGCATCTCGTGCACCAGCTGCACGCAGCTCATGCCGGCGGCGGCTAGCAGCGGGACGGCGCGGCCCGCGGCGGTGGTGTTCACGATCGCCGCGGTGAAGCCGCGCTCGGCCAGTGCCGCGATACGCTTGCGCAGCGCCGCGTCCCCGCCAGCCACCGTCGTCGGCGCCACCGTCTTGTACTTTTCCTCCATCCTGCCGCCGTCGAGCAGCAGGTACTCGATCTCGATCCCGGTCTCGCGCTTCATCGTCGGCCCGATCTCGAGCAGCAGCGTCTGCGCACCGGATGGGAAGGCGTCATGGCCGACCAGCAGCAGCTTCGGCGGCGCCGCAGTGCCGCGCCGCACCGCGCCGGTCACCGCGCGCGCCGTCGCGTTGAGATAGGCGCCGCCGTAGTGCAGGTCGGGCTCGAGATAGGCGCCCTCGCACCATTCGTTCCAGGCGTTGATGCAGACCAGCTTCTCGCCGAAGAAGGGCGCGTCCTGCGCGCGCTCCACCAGCTCCGCCAGCCAGGCCTCGTATTTCGCGGGCGTGCTGTCGGTGATGGTCAGGCCCGTGCCCTGCCGGCGGGCGTCGTTGCACCAGCTCGGCACCGCGGTCCTGATGAGCGGGAAGTCGGCGCGGGGCTCCTTCAGCGACGTCTCGACCACCGCATCGTAGCGGTAGATCTTGCCGGTAAAGTCGGGGTCCAGGACCTCGTAGTCCTGGTTCTGCGGCGGCAGGTCCTGCGTCAGCTTGTGCGGCGGGAACTCGATGGCGCCGTCGAAGCCGAAAGCGCGGGGATCGGTGTCGCCGAAGGCCTGAGCCATCACGAGGATCGGGTCTTCGCCGTGGTTGGTGCGGAAGACCTCGCGCCAGCGCGCGATGGTCGCCGCGGCATCGGGGATGATGCCGGGGCGATAGACCATCAGCACGGGCCGGCCCTGCAGGCGGATGTAGCGGGGATCGGCGAAGTGGCGCGCGAATTCCGCCGCCATCCGCGCGTCGTCGTCGGGGCGGTAGTCCTGGCTGATCAGCACCTCGGACTCCGCGCCGTCCCAGCGCCGCGTCCAGTTCTCGTTCGCCCACATCAGCGCGAAGGGCATGTCGAGGCTGCGGTCCGCCAGGAAGGCCTCCAGCGGCTTCTCCAGCAGGCGCTTGCCGTTGAACCAGTAGGTGTAGAAGACCCAGCCGAACAGCCCGCCCGCCTTCGCCATCTCGATCTGCCGACGTATCGCGACGGTGTCGTCGAGGTCGTAGAAGCCGAGGTCACGCGGCACGCGGGGCTGGTAGTGACCACGGAAGCGAGGCAAGCCGCGCGGGACGTTGGTCCACTCGGTGAAGCCCTTGCCCCACCAGCTGTCGTTCTCGGCGAAGGCGTGGAACTGCGGGAGGTAGTAGGCCAGCACCTTGGCCCGCCGCGTCGCGCCGGCAGGCAGGGGGCGCACATCCTCGAAATCGATGGAGGGGCGCGTGAAGCGCTTCACCTCGCGCGCGATCGTCGTCTCGCTCTCCGGCATCCGCCCGAAGATGCCGGGCTCGTGCCGGTGGGCCAGCCAATGGCCGAAGGGATTCTCCTTGAGGTCGCCGCGGAGGTAGCGCTGCGCGTACCAGCGGACGTCGAATTCCTCGGACGGGTTGCGCCCTTCTCGGTAGCCAAAGCCCCAGAAATGCTCGAAGGGATCCACCCCCGCCGCGGCCACGTCGGGCGAGTGCCGGAGGTAATAGGCCACGTCGAATTCCGGCATCGGGCTGACCTGCCCGCCTGTCCGGTTCGCCAGGAAATGCGCCAGTGCGGGCTGGCCGGCCGGGATCTCGTAGCGCCGTCGGTACCACGCGCTGTCGAAGAGCGGCGCCGCGCGGCGGCCCTCGGCGTCGCCGTGGAAGGCATAGTGGTACAACGGGTTCAGCCCGGTCGCCGCGACGTCGCGGTTCTGGTCCATGTACCACAGCGGGTCGAAATACGGGTTGGGCCGCCGTCCTTCCTTCCAGCCATGGTCGTGGAAATGCTCCAGCGGCACCACGCCGGCCTCGGCGATGTCGGGATAGGTCGCGGCGTAATAGGCGGCGTCGAACAGCCCCGTCGCGCCCAATGCCTGGATGCGGCCGCGGCGCAGCAGCTCCGCCTGCTGTTCAGGCGGCACCGCGATGCGCACGCGCGCTTCCTTGGCGGCCTGCTCCGCGGTGATGGGCGCGACGCGGCGGCGAACCAGGTCGGCGAAGAAGTCGGACATGATGCTTCCCGGTTCAGGCGGCCTGCGGGCGCGGCAGCAGCGTCTCGAGGTAGGCGCCGTAGCCGGAGTTGCGCAGCGGCAGCGCCAGCCGACGCAGCTCCGCCGCGTTGATGAAGCCCTTGTGCCAGGCCACTTCTTCCGGCGCGCACACCTTCTGGCCGGTGCGCGTCTCGATCGCGCGCACGAATTCGCCGGCTTCGAGCAGGCTCTCATGCGTGCCGGTATCGAGCCAGGCATAGCCGCGCCCGAGCCGCGCGACGCGCAGGCTGCCATCGGCCAGGTACGCCTTGTTGAGATCCGTGATCTCGAGCTCGCCGCGCGGGGAGGGCTTCAGTGCCCGCGCCATCGCGCTCGCCCGCCCGTCGTAGAAATAGAGCCCCGTCACAGCCCAGTCGCTGCGCGGGACCTTCGGCTTCTCCTCCAGCGTCAGCGCGCGGCCCGAGGCGTCGAACTCCACCACGCCGTAGCGCTCGGGGTCCGCGACGCGATAGGCGAAGACCGACGCGCCCTGCGCGCCCGGCGCGGCGAGCTCCGCGACGGCATCCGTCAGCAGCGTCTCCATCCCATGGCCGTGGAAGATGTTGTCGCCCAGCACCAGCGCGCTGGGCTGCCCTGCCAGGAACGCCTCGCCGATGACGAAGGCCTGGGCGATGCCGTTGGGCTTCTCCTGCTCCGCGAACTCGATGCGGATGCCCCATTGGCTGCCGTCGCCGAGCAGGCGGCGGAACAGCGGCAGGTCGTGCGGTGTGGAGATCAGCAGGATCTCCCTAATCCCCGCCAGCATCAGCACCGAGAGCGGGTAGTAGACCATCGGCTTGTCGTAGACCGGCAGCAGCTGCTTGGAGAGCGCGAGCGTCGCGGGATGCAGCCTGGTGCCGGCGCCGCCGGCGAGAACGATGCCCTTCATCTCGGTCTTCCTCGGCGAGGCAGGGAGGGACGACACGATCCGCACCGGCGCCTGCGCCGGGCCGAGTAGCGTGTCGAGCGCGCGCGAAAGCCCCGCGCGCCAGTCGGGCCGGGCGATGCCGTGCACCGCTGCGATGCGGGAGCAATCGAGCCGGCTGTCGGCCGGCCGCTTCGCCCGGGTGGGATAGTCGGCAGTCGCGATCGCCTTGACGCGCGGCACGGCCGCGCCGCGCCGCGCGGCGCCGTCGAAGATCGCCTCGGCGAAGCCATGCCACGTCGTGTCCGGCGCGCCGCCGAGGTGGAAGACGCCGAATTCCGGCGCGCCCGCCTCGGCCGCCACCAGACCCTCGGCCATGCGAAGGATCGCGGCCGCGAGGTCGTCACAGAAGATCGGCGCGCCGCGCTGGTCGGTGACCACGGAAACTTCCGGCCGCTCCGCGCCAAGGCGCAGCATGGTGCGCAGGAAATTCGCCCCCGTGGCGGAGCAGACCCAGGCCGTGCGCAGCACCGCGCTGCGCGGGTTGGCCGCCATCGCCGCCTGCTCGCCCGCCAGCTTCGACGCGCCATAGACGCCGAGCGGCGCGGCCGGGTCCACCTCGCGATAGGGCGCGCCCTTCGTCCCGTCGAAGACGTAGTCCGTCGAGACATGCAGCAGCGCCGCGCCGCACATCTCCGCCGCCGCGGCCAGCGCACCGGCGCCCGTCGCGTTCACCGCGAAGGCGGCCTCGCGGTCGTCCTCGGCGCGGTCCACCGCGGTATAGGCCGCGGCGTTGACGACGAGCTGCGGCGTGATCCGCAGTACCGTCCGCGCGATCGCGTCTGGCGATCCCGCGAGGTCCAGCTCCGCCCGCCCCATCGCGGTCGCGTCCCAGCCGGCCTCGCGGAAGGCCTGCGCCAGTGCCGTCGCGAGCTGCCCGCCGCGGCCGGCGATCAGCACGCGGCGCGACCGCCGCCAGGACGCGGGAAGCGCCGGGCCCTGCATCACGCCGCGTCCTTGCGGCCGCCGGGCAGGCCGAGCCGCTCGCCGGCGTAGCGCTGGTCGCGCAGCGGCCGCCACCACCACTCGTTCTCGAGGTACCAGGCGACGGTCCTGCCGAGCCCGCTCTCGAAGCTCTCGGCCGGCGTCCAGCCCAGCTCGTTCCTGATCTTCGTCGCGTCGATCGCGTAGCGCCGGTCATGGCCCGGGCGGTCCGCGACGAAGGTGATCAGCGAACGGCGCGACCGCGCGCCCGGCGCCTGGCGGTCCAGCGCGTCGCAGATCGCGTGCACGACGTCGATGTTCCGCCGTTCGCTGTTGCCACCGATGTTGTAGGTCTCGCCGGGAACGCCGCCGCGCAGCACGGTCGCCAGCGCGCGGGCGTGGTCCTCGACATAGAGCCAGTCCCTGATGTTGCGGCCGTCGCCGTAGACCGGCAGCGGCTTGCCCTCCAGCGCGTTCAGGATGGTCAGCGGGATGAGCTTTTCCGGGAAGTGATGCGGCCCGTAGTTGTTGGAGCAGTTCGTGACGACCGTGGGCAGGCCGTAGGTGTGGAACCAGGCGCGCGCCAAATGATCCGACGCCGCCTTCGTGGCGGAATAGGGCGAGCGCGGGTCGTAGGGCGTGGCCTCGGTGAAGAGCCCATCCTCGCCAAGGCTGCCGTACACCTCGTCCGTGGAGACATGCAGGAAGCGGAATTCGTCCTTCGCGGCCCCGGCCAGCCCCGCCCAGTAGCCGCGCGCGGCTTCCAGCATGGCGAAGCTGCCGACCACATTGGCCTGCACGAAGGCCGAGGCGCCGGTGATGGAGCGGTCCACATGGCTCTCGGCCGCGAGATGCGCGACCGCGTCCGGACGGAAGCCTTCCATCGCGACCTGCATCGCCTCGAGATCGGTGATGTCGGCCTGCATGAAGCCGAAGCCCGGCCTGCCCTCGCAGTCCCGCAAGCTGCGCCGGTCGCCGGCATAGGTCAGCTTGTCCACCACCAGGACCTCCGTGCCGAGGTCGAGCACGAGGTGGCGCACCAGCGCCGATCCGATGAAGCCGGCGCCGCCGGTGACGAGCACGCGCCTCACGCGAAGATCCTCGGCAGGTCGGCCAGGCGCGGCAGCCGCGCATCCTTCTCCGACAGCACGACGCTGGCTTGACCCACGGGCCAGTCGATGCCGATGTCCGGATCGTCCCAGGCGACGCCGCCATCGCATTCCGGCGCGTAGCAATCGTCGACCTTGTACGCGACCTCGGTGCCCGGGCGCAGCGTGCAGAAGCCATGGGCGAACCCCGCAGGCACGTACAGCATGCGCCCGTCGCCTTCCTCCAGCGTCACCGTGACGTGCTGGGCGTAGGTGGGAGAGGAACGGCGGAGATCCACCGCGACGTCCAGGATCGCGCCGCGCAGCACGCGCACCAGCTTCGCCTGCGCATGCGGCGGGCGCTGGAAATGCAGCCCGCGCAGCGTGCCGACGGGGTCGGAGCGCGACCAGTTGTCCTGCACGAACTCCTCCGCAATGCCGAGCGCGGCGAAGTCGCGCCGGCTGTAGGTCTCGGCGAAGGCGCCGCGCGGATCGCCGAACCGCCGGACCTCCACCAGCAGAGGCCCCTGCATGTCGGGGAAGGTCCAGGCCGTCGCATTGCCCGCCCGGCGCAGCCGCGGTGGGGCGCTGGGTCCGTCGGTTGCATAGGCGAGGGACATGGCCGGCTCCACAAGCAATGGTTGTATTCTTGGGCCGAATACAATCGCGATCAAGGGGAAATCGGGCATGATCGCCGCGGTGCGCTATCGAGTTTTGTGCAACAACCTACTCAAATGTCTTGAACCTCGCCCTAGTCTCGCAGTGACCGCCGCAGCCCGTCGGTAATCGGCCGCAACACGTAGTCCAGCGCCGTCCGCTTCTCGCCGAGCAGGAAGGCTTCCACCGGCATCCCCGGCGCCAGGGCCAGCCCCTGCTGGCGATCGAGCGAGCCCGGGTCGATCTGCAGGCGCGCCAGGAAGAAGGCGTTGTTCTGCGCATCCGTCTGCCGGTCGGCCGAGACGTAGATCACCTCGGCCTCCAGCAGCGGCACGTCGTTGGTGCGATAGGCGCTGAGCCGCAGCCGCGCGCGCCCGCCGACATGCACCATCTCGGTGTCCGTCACCGCGATGCGGGTCTCCGCCACCAGGCGGTCGTCCAGCGGCACGATGTCCAGCACCGGCATCCCCGCGGCGATGCTGCTGCCCGGGGTGAAGTACTTGATGTCGGTGACCGTCCCGGCTTCCGGCGCGGTCACCTCGCGCCGCGTCAACACGTCCATCGCACCGCGCAGCCGCTGCTCGGCATCCGCGATGGCGGCCTGGGCTTCCTGAAGGTCGCGCGCGATGTCCTGCTGGCGGTTCAGCGCGATGCCGGCGAGCTCGGCCTCGGATTGCGCAATCTGCTCGCGCGTCTGCGCCTCCTGCGCCTCGAGCTGGCCGAGATTGCCGAGCAGCTCGGCCTCTGCGCGCTGCAGCTCCCATTGCCGGGTGCGCGTCGCGAAGCCGCGCGCGAGCAGCTGGGTCACCCCCGCCAGTTCCTCGCGGATCGCACGCAGGCGCGTCGCGGCGGAGACCTGCTGCGCCTGCAGGGCGGCGACCTGCTGCTGGTACTGCGCGATGCGCGTGCGCTGCACGCCCGTGGCGCCGTCGAAGGCCGCCCAGCGCGCGCCGAACAGCCGCCGCTCGGCCTCCATCACGCTGCCGATCGAGGCGTTCTGCGCCGCCGCCGCCAGCGCGCCGGCGAGCGGGGCGAAGCCGCGCTGGTCCGCCTGTTCCGCCGTCAGCCGCGCCGCGCGCACCGTCTGGCCCCAGAACAGCGCCTGCGCCTGCTGCGCCGCCGCCTCCGCCTGGGTGATGTCGAGCCGCAGCAGCGGCTGGCCGGCGGCCACGCGCTCGCCCTCCCGCACCAGCAATTCGCGCAGGATGCCGGGCTCCAGCAGCGTCACCGTCTTGCGCTTGCCCTCGGCGATCAGCGTCCCGTTGCCGATCACCGCGCGCTCCAGCGTCGTCGCCGCTGCCCAGCCCACCAGCCCGCCGACGCCGATCACGAGCACCGCCGCCGAGGCCAGCACCAGGCGCCGCAGCGAGGGCGGCGGCAGGACCGCGTCCATCTCCGCCTCCAGCGCATCGGCCACCTGCATCATGCCGCCCTTTCCATCCGTTCGACGGTCCAGCCGCCCTCGCGCGTCAGCCGCAGCGTGCCGTCCAGCCTGCCCGTCCAGGGCCGCGCGTCATGCGTGACCAGCAGCACCACCGCGCCGCCGCGCGCCGCTTCCGACACGCCGCGGTGCAGCCCTTCCCGCGCCGCGGCGTCGAGCGCGGCCTCGGGCTCGTCCAGCACCAGCAGCCGCGGGCTGCCGAGCAGCGCGCGCGACAGCGCGACCAGCCGCTGCTGCCCGCCCGACAGCCCGGTGCCCGCGCCGGCCTGCGTCTCGTAGCCGCGCGCCAGCCGTCCGATCGCGTCATGCGCGCCGGCGCGTCGCGCCGCGGCGACCGCCGCTTCCGGCGTCGCCTCGGCGAAGCGGCCGATATTGTCCATCACGCTGCCCTGCAGCAGCAGCGGCTCCTGCGCGAGATAGCCGATGCGCGGGCCCAGCACGCCTCGGTCCGCGCGATGCGTGTCCTGCCCGTCCAGCAGCACCCGCCCCGTCGCCGGCGCCGCCAGCCCCAGCACTGCGCGCAGCAGGCTCGTCTTGCCGATGCCGTTCGGTCCGAGCACCGCCCAGACCTCGCCGGGCGCGATGCGCATCGACAGGTTCCGCACGAGATCGCGCCCCGCGGCCGGCACGCGCACCGTCACGTCCTCGATCACCAGCCCGTCCGGCGCCGAGGCGTCGCGCGGCGCCGGCGCGGGTGCCTCCCCGGACGCGGCCAGCGCGCGCAGCCGCCGCCAGGCCAGCAGCCCATAGGCCCAATCCCGCCAGCGCGCGACCAGCGCGACGACGGGATTGGTCGCGAAGCCGACCATCGTCGTCGCCGCCAGCATCGCGCCGGGCGAGGTCGCCTGCCCGATCAGCAGCCACGCGCCAGCCGTCACGATCGCCATCTGCTGCGCGAAATCCGCGAGCATCAGCAGCCCCTGCAACGCCCGCGCGCGGCGCTGCGCGCGGTCCTGCCGGTCCAGCGCCGCCAGCCAGCCCGGCAGCCAGCCCCGCAGCACCGCCGGCATCATGCCGAGCCCGCGCACGGCCTCGGGCTGCCGCAGCGCGGCCGACAGGCCGGACGCCGCCGCCGCCGTGGCACCGGTCGCCTCCGCGATCGTGACCCGCGTCGCGCGGTCCGCCGCCACCGCAATCCCTGCCTTGGCCACCAGCGCGCAGAGTGCGACCTCGAAGAACAGCGGATGCAGCAGCCACAGGAAGCCCAGCGCGACGGGGATCGACATCAGGTCCAGCAGGTCCGGCAGCATCGTCCCGCCGAGCAGCCGCCGCATCTCCGCGACGTCCTGCAGCGCGAGCGCCGGGCGATGCCCCTCGCCGCCCAGCGCTACCCGGACCGAGGCGGTCAGCGCGCGCAGCTGCAGCCGGCGCCCGACGCGCTCCGCAATGCCGGCCAGCAGCGCCGCGCGCAACTCCCGCAGCAGGCCCGACAGCAGCAGCGCGACGGCGAAGGCGATCGCCAGCACCACCAGCGTCGAATAGCTGCGGGACTCCAGCACGCCGTCGAAGACATGCATCGTCAGCAGCGGGGTCACCAGCACCGCGCCCTGCGCCGCGACCGACAGCGCGACGCAGGTCGCGAAGCCGATCCACAGCTCCGCGCGGCCGCGCAGCGCGGGACGCGCCGCCGGCGCCGGGGCGGGGAGCCGCAGCGCCGCGCTCATGCCGCGCCCAGCAGCCGCGCCGGCGCCCTTGCCGCGGCCAGCGCGGGCAGCGGCACCGGCAGGGTCCGCGACGGAAGCGCGGCCAGCGCCCAGCCCGCTTCCTTCAGCGTGAGCCGGCGCATCGCCTGCGCCACCAGCGCCTCCCGGTGGGAGGCGAAGATCACCGCCGTGCCGGCCGCCGACAGCGCCGCGATCATCCGCGCCACCGCCGCCTCGCCCGCCTCGTCCAGCCAGGCGGAAGGCTCGTCCAGCAGCACCAGCCGCGGGCCGCCGAACACCGCGCGGGCAAGCGCGATGCGCTGGCGCTGGCCCATGGACAGCCGCAGCGTCCCGTCCAGCCGCGTCGCGAAGCCATGCGGCAGCCCTGCCACGAGCTGCTCGGCATCAGCAAGCCGCGCCGCGCGCAGCACCGCCGCCATGTCCGGCCTCGGATCGAGCCGCGCGATGACCGAGGCGACGGAGGCCGCCGGCAGCACCGGATCCTGCGGGAGATAGCCGACGAAGCGCGCCAGGCTGCCGCGTTCCCAGTGCGCGGTGGCGTGGCCGTCGAGGTAGACGGCCCCCGCCGTCGCCCCCTGCACGCCGAGGATCACGCGCAGGAGCGTGGACTTACCCGTGCCCGGCGGGCCGGCGAGCGCCACCACCTCGCCCGGCGCGACCTCCAGGCTGACGTCGCGCAGAAGCGCGCGGCCGCTGCCGGGATGGACCAGCGTCACGCGCTCCACCGAAAGCCGCCCCTCCGGACAGGGGTAGTCGCGCGCCTCGCGCGGGGGGGCGGCGTCCGCGGCGCGCAGCAGCGCGTCCAGCCGCGCCCAGGCCGCGCGCGCCGCCGCGGCCTCGTCGAGCGATCCGCCGGCATGCGCGAAGGGCGCCATCAGCTGCCCCGTCAGGAGCGATCCCGCGATGATGCCGTAGCCGATGTCCGATCCCTGCAGCACGACCAGCGCGCCGACCACCATCGCGCCGCTGCCGGCGAGGCGCTGCAGCGTCGTCATCGCCGCATCGGTCAGCCGCGCGCCGGCCTGCGCCCGGCGCAGCCGGTCCGCCCCAAGCCCCAGCGTGCCCGCCCAGCGCCGCACCAGCGCCGGCAGCATGCCATGCGCCTCCACTGCCTCGGCGCAGCGAACGGCGTCCGACACCAGCCGCGCCCCCTGCGCGGCGGCCTGGTTGGACGCGATCAGCGCCTGCCGCGTCAGACGGTCGCCCAGCACGCCGAGGCCGAGCGCGAGCAGCGCCGCGGCCAGCCCGAACAGCGCGAAGGCCCAGTGGAACCAGGCCAGCAGCAGCAGGAAGGACGGCACCAGGACCGCGTCCAGCACGAAGGCGCAGAGCGTGCCGGTCACGCCGCGCCGCACCTCCTCGATGTCGTGCAGCGCCTGGGCGGTGGTCGCGGCGGGGTCGGCGTCCCGCCGCTCCGACGCCGCGAGCAGCGCGGGGACGGCCAGCCGCCGCGCCAGCCGGTTCCCGATCGCGACGAGGGCGAGGTCGCGCAGCTGCGCCAGCGCGACCACCGCGACGGCGCCGATCGCGAAGCCCGTCGCCAGGCCCCAGGCCGTGCCCATGCTCGCCGTCGGCAGCACCAGCGAATAGACCTGCGTCTTCAGCAGCACGAGCAGGAAGGGGCCGAGCGCGCCTATCAGGCCGAGCAGCGCGGCGAGCTTCACCGCCGCCGCGATCTCGGGCCCCAGCCTCGCCATGGCGCCCGAAGGCTGCGCCGCCATCATCGCCTCAGACCAGGCCGAGCAGCATCGCCGTGCCGACGCCCGCGCCGACCACCACCACCGCCAGCACGGCGCCGAGCGCGACCTGCCAGGGATCGGCCCCGCGCCGCGGCGGCGCCGCCGGGCCGGCCAGCGCGGCCAGCCGCTCGTCCATCCGGGTCAGCCAGATCGTCAGCGTCTCGAGCCTCGCGTCCAGCGCGGCCTGGCGGTCGGCGAGGTCGGCGGGCAGCCGTTCCGTCGCGCGCAGCAGGTCCTCGCGCAGCTGGCGATGAGCGGCGGCAGTGGCTTCGAGCACGCGGGCGAGCGCGCCGGTGGGATCGATGTCCACGCGACGCGCACGGATCGGCAGCGGGATCTCCGTGCCGTCGGCGGCGCGGGCCAGCACCTGCATGTCGCGGTGGCGCTGCGCCCATTCCGGCCGCAGCGGCAGCTCGAAGGCATGGCGCCCGTCGCCGATGCCGGCCTTGGCCAGGTCCTCCCGCATGCGGTCGGCGGCCGCGCTGACTACGACCTCGCCGGCCAGCCGAAGCTCGATCGTCAGCGGCTCCGCGGGATCGGCGGAATTCCAGGCCCAGCCGTACAGCCGGTGCTCGTTCGCGTTGTCGACCAGGCCCTCGAGCTCGGCCAGCCGCCGCGTCTCGCTCCTGCGCGCCGCACTCATGCCGCGCTCCTCCGATTGCCCGCGAGGTCGCGGTAGAGGCCGAGATGCGCCCGCGCGGCCGCATCCATGTCCGGCGGCGCGCCGATGCCTGCGACCAGCCGCTGCCAGAGCCGCGGCGTCGCGACCGCGCGGCGCATCGCCTCCGCCAGGCCCGCCTCGTCGCCGATCGGGAAATGCAGGCCGTCCACGCCGTCCGCGACCATCTCCGCCATGCCGCCGCCATCGCCGCAGATCACGGGCCGGCGATGGCGGAAGGCCTCCTGGATCACCAGCGGCGCGTTCTCCCACCAGATGGACGGCACCACGACCCAGTCGGCCGCGGCGATGCGCGTCGCGAACTCCTCCGGCGCGTAGCCGCCGTGGTGCCGCGCCGCAGGCGCCGCTTCCAGCGCCGCGGCGAATTCGGCCATGAAGGCCTCCGTCTGCCAGGCCGTGCCGCCATGGACGGCAAGCCCGTGCTCCACGCCCTGACGCGACAGCGCGGCGGAGGCGCGCAGCGCCACCAGCGTGCCCTTGAAGCGGTTGACGTTGCCGAAGACCGCGAAGCGGTCGCGCCGCCCGCCCTTCGGCGCCGCGCGATGCGGCGCGGCCGGCTCCGCGGGCACGGCGTTGGGCAGCACCACGATGCGCGAGCCGTCCCAGCCCGAGGCGACGAAGCGGTCGCGCAGGAAGCGGCTCGGCGCGACCAGCAGGTCGAAGGCGCGGAAGGCGTCGCGGATCGCGAGATCGCGCAGCCGGATCTCCAGCGGCGCGCGGTCGGGGAAGCAGCGGCGGCAGCCCTCGGGCGAGGGGCCCGTGCAGCGCCGTCCCTCCGGCGTCAGCAGCTGGCCCTCCCGCGCGCAGAGCGCGAAGTAGTCGTGCAGCGTCGCGACCATCGTCGCGCCCGGCGCGGCGCGGCGCAGCATGTCGATCCCCTCAAGCCCGAAGAGCAGGGGGTGGTGCAGGTGGATCACCTCGGGGTCCGCGCGCCGCACGATCGGCGCCAGCGCCGCAAGCCCGTAGATGTCCTGCTGCGAGAGGTAGAAGCGGTCGAAATGGTCGAGCGGCACGAGAAGCTCGTCCTCCGCGCCGCCCGCGGCCTGCACGACAGTGCCGGGATGGCGGTCCCGCAGCGCCGCCGTGACGCCGGCCAGGAACAGGCCTTCCGCCCCGTGCCGGTCGCGCAGCGCGCGGAAGAGATTGAGCGCAAAGGCCTCGCTGCCGCCGGGCTGCAGCGACGGGTGGTTGTGGGCGAGGAAAAGGACGCGCACGGCGGTCAGCCTTCCGCGCCGAAGCGCGCCATGACCGCCGCGATCGCCGCATCCCAGCGGCGATGGTGCAGCAGCCGGTTGTAGGCGCCGGCGAGCGTCTGCGCGTGCCCGTCATGCCCGGCGATGGACTGGCGCTCGAAGTGGTAGAGCTCGGCGGCGGGCTCGTAGCCGATCTCGTGGCCCGCCGCGCGCAGCGACAGGCAGAGGTCGGAATCCTCGAAGTCGCCGATCACGTAGTCCGTGCAGAAGCCGCCCGCGGTGTCGAACGCCTTGCGGCGCACGAAGAGCGCGGCGCCGGTCACTGCCGGCACGCGGCGCGCGACGTTGGCCGCGGCGGTCGTGCGGGGGAAGCCCTTGAAGTAGTGGTCGTTCAGCCATTCGCCGTCCAGGCCGCGGCGGAACAGCAGCCCGGCATGCTGGATCGCGCCATCCCCGAAGAGCAGCTTGGGCCCGACCGCGGCGAGCCGGCGTTCGCGCGAGAGCCGCGCGAGCAGCGCGTCGCTCCAGCCCGGCGCGGCGGGCAGCACGTCGGAATTGAGGAAGCCGATGACGGGCGCGCGGGACGCCGCCGCGCCGGCGTTGCAGGCGCTGGCGTAGCCGCGGTTCTGCGGCATGGTGACCAGCACCGCCGCGACGCCGGTCAGCGCCGCCATGCCGCGCAGCAGGTGCTCGACCTGGCCGCGCTGCTCGGGGCTGTCGAGCACATAGACGATCTCGGCCTCGCGCAGCGCCGCGTCGCGCGCGAAGGACGCGAGCTGGAAGCGCAGGAAGCGCAGGTTGCGGTACAGCGGCACCACCAGCGCGATCCTCGGCCGGCGCGGCGCCGCGCCGAATGCCGTCCGATCCGGCGTGCCGCCGGGGCGCATCGCGGCCTGGTGCAGCCGCCAGGCCGCCGGCGCGATCGCCTTCTCCAGCAGGCCGGGCGGAAGCGTTGCCGGCAGCGCCGCGCGCAGCACCAGGTCGCGTGCCGCGGCCGGCGCGAAGCGCGCGGGCGGGGCGACCAGCTCGATCGCTTCGCCCGAACCGAGCCGCAGGGACAGCCGCCACTGCGCCACGGCGGGATCGTCGGCGTCCGGCAGATGCGCGACGAAGCCGGGCAGGGGATCGTCCGCGGCGAAGGCCGCGCGGGTGAATTCGTCCTTCAGCTCGGGCCGCGCGACGCGGTGCAGCGCCCCGGGCGGGATCGCGGCGCGGCCGAGCACCGAGCGCAGCTCCATCCCCGCGACGAGCCCGAGCGGGTCGCGCAGCCAGCCCCGCAGGAAGAGCCCGCCGCCCTCGTCGGAGAGCGCGAGCTCCAGCGCGCCGCCGACCGGCGAGACGGGATCCACCTCGCGATGCGGCCGGGCCGGCACCAGCAGCTGCACCTCGCGCAGCAGCCCGGTCCAGCGCCCCCGCTCCGCCCCGGCGGACAGCGCGGCCAGGGCCTGGCCGGCCCGCGCGTCGCCGCGGAAGCCGCGGGCGAGGAAGTCGCGCAGCGCCGGCAGCGCCGCGGGCAAGGGCGCGAGCGGCAGGGGCCGCGCCGCCGCGCCGGGCGGCAGCAGCAGCGTGTCGGCGGCGGGCGCCGGGCCGGCAATGACCAGCACGCCGGCGCGGCATTCGGCGCGGCGCAGGCGGCCGTGCTCGATCACCTGCCAGGCGCCGGGGGCGGCGCGCGGCACCGACCAGAGGGAGAGCGTCGCGCCCGGCCGACAGAGCGGCTGCGCCGCGGCGCCGGCGGCCACCGCGCGCGCCAGCGCATGGCAGGACGCGGCGAGCCCCGCGCCGGCGCCGAGCGTGGGTCCGGCCGTCAGCAGCAGGAAGCGGAGCAGCGCCAGCCGTTCGGGCTCCTCCCGCCCGATCAGCAGGGCGGTGGGGTCGGCCGGCCGGTCGAGGGCGAAGGACGCGAGGAGCTGGCCGCCGCGGCTCAGCCGGCAGGCCGCGCCGGGGACCAGCCTGCCGGCCTCGTCGCGCGTGGCGAACAGCAGGCGCGGCGCGGCGGGATCGCCGAGCAGCATCGCCGCGCTGGGCGGGGGCAGCGTCTCGCCCCCGACCTCGAGCTCCGCGATGCCGGGCAGTGCGGGGGCGGCGCAATCCGCCTCGAGCAGCAGGATCCCGCCCGGCAGGCGCGCCACCCGGTGGGAGGCGCCGGGCGCGGCCGCCCGGCGTGCCGCCGCGGTCGCGCCCTCGATCGCGGGCAGGTCGAGCATGCCCGGGCGGTCAGACGATCTTCACGTAGTCGTTCAGGTGGGCCAGCAGGTCCGACTTCGACACGCCGACCAGCTTGATCGTGTCGTCGCCGATCGTGATGGTCGAGGACGCCGCGTTGCCGGACACGTAGCCCGCCAGGTCCGCCGCCTTGGTGATGCCCGTGCCGTTGATGTTGGCCTGGATGGCGATGGTGTCGCCCTTCTGGAAGTCGAGGACGACGTCCTTGCCGAAGCCGGATTCGAACAGGAACACGTCCTGCCCCTTGCCGCCGGCCATCACGTCGTCGCCGGAGCCGCCGATGATCAGGTCCTTGCCGTCACCGCCGGCGATGATGTCGCTGCCCGCGCCGCCGCTCAGCCTGTCGTCGCCCTGGCCGCCGGAGATCACGTCGTTGCCGTCGCCGCCGTCGAGCACGTCCCGGCCCTGCGCGCCGTCCAGCGAGTCGTTGCCGGTGCCGCCGAGGAGCGTATCGTTGCCCTGGCTGCCGAGCCCGCTGTCGTCGCCGGCGCCGAGATCGGCCGCGTCGAAGCCCTTGCCGGCCTTGACCGTGTCGTTGCCCCCGAAGGTCAGGATCAGGTTGTCGAAGATCCCCCGCGGGAAGAGCCTGTCGGCATCGACGCTGTCGTTGCCGTCGGTGCCCATGTAGATCCCGCCAGGCAGCGTCGCGAAATCGGTCATCTCTCGTCCTCCTTTATCCCTGGCCGGTCAGTGCTGGGCCTGGTGCTCTACTACCGCAGATTGCATACCAGTGGACGATACAACCGGAGTGTGGGCACAAATTTCCACTTCCGAGTGTAACGGTTCGGCAGTGTTCGCGCCGTCTTGCCGCGCTTCGTCGAAGCACAGCGCGTAGCCGACGCCCCGGACCGAGGCGATCGCCTCGGCCTGGAGCTTGCGGCGCAGCCGCTTCACCAGCCCGTCGACCGCACGGTCCGTGGCGCTCCAGGCCCGGCGGAACACCAGGCGCGAGATCGTCTCGCGGTCCACGGGCTCGCCGCCGGCCTGCTCCAGCAGGCGCAGCAGTTCGAATTCCGCACCGGTCAGCGGGATGCTGGCCTCGCCGCTGGCGGCGACGAGCGCGCGACGTGATGCGGCGAGCCGCCAGCCGCCCTCGATGCAGCGCGGCGCGGCGCTGCCGCTGGCGGCGCCCGGCCGGGGCTGGCCGGCGGCGCGGCGCAGCACGGCGCCGATGCGGGCCAGCATCTCGGCCACCGGCATCCCCGCCGCGAGGTAGTCATCCGCCCCGGATTCCAGCGCCGGGACGCTGTCGGCCTCGCCGGCCTTGCCATGGGCGACCAGCACGATGGGCAGGGCGACGACGCGGCGGAGGCGGCGGAGCAGGGCGAGGCGCTCCGGCGCCGGGCCGGCGCCGAGCAGCAGCAGGTCGGGCGGGTTGCGGCCGGAGATCAGGGCGAGCACGCGCTCGGGCGCGTCGCAGGTGCCGACGCCGTAGCCCCGCTCGCGCAGGGCTTCCTCGATGCGCCGGCGGCTGGCGCTGCCGGGATCCGCCAGCAGGACATGCTGGCCCGTTGCCGCAGGACCCATCGCCCGCTGCTCCTTATCCGTGTGGCGGATTCTGCTTACTAAACCTATGGTAGTAATTACTGGCGTGCGGGGTCAATCCCGAACCCGCTGTAGCGCGTGCGGAGAATTGTCAAAAAACAACCCTCTAGCAGCGTCTCAGGCGGTTACACCCGTATAAGTTGTGTTTGGGCTAACGACGCACCTCGGCGTTCATCTTCCGACGGCGCCGAGGGGCGAGCAATCCTGCGGTGACGCGCGGCGTCAGAGCCTAGGAAGGGCCCGTCAGAGCTGGGACCTGCTAGCGCGGCGGGCTGCTGTTGTCGCCGCCGCCCGGCGGCGCTTCGGCCCCGCTGCCCGGCGCGGCCCGCTCCCGCGCCAGCCGGGCGCCGAGCTCCGCCAGTTCGCGCCGCTGCTGCGCCAGTTGCTGCTCGGCGGCGGCGATGGCGGTGCCGAGCTCGGCGCGTCGCCGCTCCATGGCTGCGACCTCCGCGCGCAACGCCTCGGCCTGGTTGCGGAGCGGCGCATCGGCGGCGCGGGCGGCGGCCAGGCGCTGCTCGGCCTCGGCGAGCTCGGCGCGGCGGGCGGCCAGCGTCTCGCTCGCCTGCTGCGCCTGGTCGCGCGCGGCGGCGAGGCTGCGTTCCTGCGCGGCGGTGCCGTTGCGCAGCTCCGCCAGCCGGCGCTCCGCCGTGCCGATCTCCTCGCGCAGTGCGGCGCTGCGGCTTTCGAAACCGCGCAGCGCGGTCGCGGCCTGGTCGCGCTGGGCGACGATCCCCGCGAGTTCCTGCTGCGCCCGGCCGGCGGCGTCGCGCTGGGCGGCGAGCCCCTGTTCGACGGTCGCGAGTTCGCCACGCAGCGCGGCGATGCGGCGCTCCGCCTCAGCCGCCTGGTCCCGGCTGCGGGCGGCTGTCTGGTCGCCGGCCTCCCGCGCCGCGGCAAGGCGCTGCTCGGCCTGGGCGGCCTCGCCGCGCAGGGCCGCCAGGCGCTGCTCGGCGGCGGCGCCGGCGGTGCGGCGCTCGGCCAGCTGCTGCTCGGCCTGGGCGATGGCGGCGCGGAGCTCGCCGGACCGGCGCTCCTCCGCCGCGGCCTGCTCGCGCAGGCCATTCAGACGCCGCTCCGCCTCGGCCGCGGCCTGGTTGCGGGTGCCGAGCAGGGTCTCGGCCTGGGCGACCAGGCCGCGCAGACCCGCCAGGCGCTGGTCCTCCTGGGCGATGCCCTGGCGCAGCGCGGCCAGGCGCTGGTCGGCGGCGCCGGCCTGGGCCTGGAGGTCGGCCAGGCGCCGCTCCTCCTGCGCACGGCGCTGTTCCAGCGCGGCGAGCGCCTGCTGCTGCTGGGTCTCCTGCTGGCGCAGCGCGGCGAGCCGCGTCTCGGTCTCGGCAAGGCGCGCGCGGGCCTGGGCGTCGTCCGCGGCCAAGCCCGCAACCTGGGATTGCAAAAGATCGCGCCGGCTCTCCTCGGCTGCGATCTGCTCGCGCAGGCGGGTCGCCTGCTGCTCCGTGTCGCCACGGCCGCGCTGAGCGTTGGCGAGCGCACCGCGCGCGCGGGCGAGCTGGCCTTCCAGCGCCTCGAGATTGCCGCGCGCCGCGCGCTCCGCGGCCAGCGCCGCTTCCAGTTCCGAGATCCGGGCCTGCTGGGCGGTCCCCCGCGCCTCGGCCTCGGCGAGCGCCCGCTGGTTGGAGGCGAGCCGGTCGCGGCGTTCGACGCTCAGGCCGCAGGCCGCGAGCGGCAGGATCGCCAGCAGCAGGCCGGCCTTCTGGCTGATGCGCATCGTCCCGGTCCCCCGCTTTCCCGCCGGGTGGGATTCCCCATGCCGGGGCGGGCGGCGTCAACGCCCCCGCGCCGATCCGAAGGGGTCACGATCGCGGGGGCAGATCGAAAAGCCGGCCCCAGCCCCGCACCAGCGACGGCGCGACCCCGGCCCGGCGCAGCGCGCCCCAGAGCGCGGTCGCGCAGGTGTCGAGGCAGGGAATGCCGCTCTCCCGCTCCACCGCCGCCGCGGCCCGCATCCCGCGCAGGTTGGTGGAGATGATGGCCACGGCCTGGACCCCCGGCGCCGCCGCGACCTCCCGCGTCAGGGCCGTGACCTGCTCATCCGTGAAGCGGGCGAAGGAGAAATTGCCGGGGTCGTTCAGGTGGCGCTCGGCGACGACCTCGATGCCTTCCTCCGCCAGCACGCCGATCGTGGCGTCCTGGACGTCGTGCAGGAAGGGCGTGACGAGGCCGATGCGCGTCGCGCCGAAGCCCGCCAGCAGCTCGAGCAGGGCGAGCATGGCGGTGTCGCCGGCGATGCCGCGGGCGGCCAGCGCCTCGACCAGCGCGCGGTCGTGCCGCATGCCGGTGTAGCAGGCGGCCGTCGCGTTCAGCGTGACGCTGTGCATATGCGCATCCATCAGCAGGTCGGCCGCGGCGAGTAGCGGATCGGCGGTGAACTGCGCCAGCGCCTCCGCCGAGGTGTCGAGCCGCGTCACACGGAATCGCGCGACATGCAGCGTCACGCCGGCGACGCCCTGCAGCATGGCGGCGGTGGCGGGCTCGGCGACGGTGTTGCTGGAGGGGACCAGCATGCCGATGCGGCGGAGCTGTTGCGTGGCGTCCTGTGGGGCGTCCATCGTCGCCTCCTTCCCGGGCAGGTGTGAAGGACCTCTGCCACCGCCTCGCCCGGCGCGCCAGATGAGCCTTGCCCCGCCCGCCCGCGCGGCGCATCTGCATCGGGACCATGGCCGCGTCGCTGATTCGCCTGCTGCCGGAAACCACCGCCAACCGCATCGCCGCCGGCGAGGTGGTGGAGCGCCCGGCCGCCGCCGTGAAGGAGCTGGTGGAGAACGCGCTCGACGCCGGCGCGCGGCGCATCGCGGTGACGCTCGAGGAAGGCGGCATCGGCCGTATCCTCGTCGAAGACGACGGCTCCGGCATGTCGGCCGAGGAGCTGGACCTCGCGGTCGAACGCCACGCCACCTCCAAGCTGCCGGAGGAGGCGACGCTGTTCCGCATCGCCACCCTGGGCTTCCGCGGCGAGGCGCTGCCCTCCATCGGCGCGGTGGCGCGGCTGACCCTGACGTCGACGAACGGCTCCGGCGGCGCGCATGCCATCACGATCGAGGGCGGCCGCAAATCGGCGGTCGCGCCGGCGGCCGGCGCGCCCGGCACCCGCGTCGAGGTGCGCGACCTCTTCTTCGCGACCCCCGCCCGCCGCGCCTTCCTGAAATCCGCGCGGTCCGAGGGCGAGGCAGCGGTGGAGGCCGTGCGGCGCCTCGCGCTGGCCTGGCCCGAGGTCGGCTTCCGCGTCGAGCTCGACGGCCGCCAGGTCCTGGCGCTGCCGCCGCAGGACCGCGATGCGCGGATCGTGGCACTGCTCGGCGGAGAGTTCGGCGCCGCGGCGCTACCGGTGGAGGCGACGCGGGACGGGCTGTCGCTGTCCGGCCTCGCCGCCGCGCCGACGCATCACCGCCCGACCGGCGAGTACCAGCATCTCGTCGTCAACCGTCGGCCCGTGCGCGACCCGCAGCTGCGCACCGCGCTGCGCGTCGCCTATCGCGAGCTGATCCCGCGCGGCCGCCACCCGGCGGCGGCACTCTTCCTCGAGATCCCGCCCGAGGCGGTGGACGTCAACGTCCATCCCATGAAGACCGAGCTGCGTTTCCGCGACGCCGAGGGCGTGCGCGGGATGCTGATCTCGGCGCTGCGCCGGGCGCTGGCGGTCGGCGTCGCCGCCGTCCCTTCCGCGCAGCCTGGCGCCGCGCCTGGCTTCGCCGAGGCCGCGCCCACCCCCTTCGGCATGCCGGTCGACGCGCCGCGCTGGCAGCCCCTGCCGGGCTGGCGACCGGAGCCCGTGCCGCAACGCCCGCCGGCGCCGCGTCTGCCGCTCGGCTTCGCCACGCCGCAGCCGGTGCCGCAACCCGCGTCGCTGCCGGTCGCGGAGGAAGGCCCGCTCGGGCGGCCGCTGGCGCAGCTGCTCTCCACCTATGTGCTGGCCGAGGCGCCTGACGGCGCGCTCGTGCTGGTGGACCAGCACGCCGCGCATGAGCGCCTGACCCATGAGGCGCTGAAGGAACAGCTGCAATCCGGCGGCGTGCGCGCGCAGCCCCTGCTGCTGCCCGCGGTGGTCGAGATGGCCTCGGCCGCCGTCGCGCGCCTGCTGGACCAGGCCGAGGACCTCGCGCGGCTCGGCCTGGAGATCGAGGGCTTCGGCCCCGGCGCGGTGCTGGTCCGCGCGTTACCCGCCCTGCTCGGCAACCCTGACCCGGCCCCGCTGCTGGCCGACATCGCGGAGGAGCTGGCCGAGAGCGGGGAGGCGCTGGCGCTCGCCGACCGGCTGGACGCCGCCATCGCGCGGCTCGCCTGTCACGGTTCCGTGCGGGCGGGGCGCCGCCTCACGGGCGAGGAGATGGCCGCCCTGCTGCGCCAGATGGAGGCGACGCCGCGCGCCGCGACCTGCAGCCATGGCCGTCCCACCTTCATCCGGCTGGGCAAGGCCGAGCTGGAAAAGCTGTTCGCGCGGCGCTGATCGGGTGTAGCGTTCCGCCTCCCTCTCCCCGGGAGGCGCGCCGATGCGCGTGTTGCAGCTCGTCTACGCCTCCCGCCCCTTCGGCTTCGACGCGAATGCGCTGGAGGCGATCATGGCCATCGCGCGCAAGCGCAACGGGCGGGACGGCATCACCGGCGCCCTGATCTGCCGCCACGACCTCTTCATGCAGATGCTGGAAGGCCCGCGCGACAAGGTGACGTCCTGCTTCGCCCGCATCCTGCGCGACGACCGCCATGTCGAGGTGTCGCTGCTGTGGTGCGGCGACGCCGCCAGGCGGCTCTTTCCGGACTGGGCGATGCGGGAGGATGCCTGGCCGTCCTGGATGTGGGGCGCTGCGGCGCTGTCCGACGGCGCGGTCGCGAACGCCACCGCCGAGGAATCCCGCCAGGTCTTCGTGCGCCTGTCGAAGGAGCCCCAGCAGCGCGGCCGCCTGCACGAGGCCCTCGGCCATTGACGAAGCCGCCCCGGCGCGGCACGCCGGGGCATGGCGACGATCAAGGCCGCGCAGATCGCGGTGACACCCTTCCAGCAGAACTGCGCCCTGGTCTGGGACGCCGAGACCGGCAAGGGCACGGTGGTGGATCCCGGCGGCGACGTGCCGCGCATCACGGCGGCGATCGACCGCGCGGGCTTCACCGTCGAGAGCATCCTGCTGACGCATGGTCACCTCGACCACGCGGGCGGTGCGGCGGAACTCAAGCGCCTGCTGCAGGCGAAGGGGGGCGCGCCGGTGCCGATCGAGGGGCCGGACCGGCGCGATGATTTCCTGCTCTCGGGCATCGCCGCGCAGGCCGCGGAATACGGGCTGGAGGGCCTGGACAACGCGACCCCCGACCGCTGGCTGTCGGAAGACGACACGGTGCAGATCGCCGGCCAGGATTTCGAGGTGCTGCATTGTCCCGGCCACACGCCGGGGCACCTGGTCTTCGCGTCGAGGGCGCTGGGCTTCGCGCTGGTGGGCGACGTGATCTTCCGCGGCTCGATCGGGCGGACCGACTTTCCCTATGGCGACCACGAGGCGCTGATCGAGGCGATCACGACGAAGCTGTTGCCGCTCGGCGACGCGATGCGCTTCCTCTGCGGCCACGGTCCGGGCTCCACCATCGGGGAGGAACGGCGGAGCAATCCGTTCCTGCGGTAGCGCACGCGCCCGCTTAGGGGCAGGCTTGCCCGGGTTGCATCGGGGAGGCTGCCGATGGGCGTCTGGGGGGCCGGGCTCCATGCCGGCGATGTCGCGCGGGACCTGAAGGGACTGATCGCCGCGGTGGCGCGGCTGCCGCTGGGCGCGGACGACCTCCTCGGCCTGCTCGTCGAGCGTTACCGCGCGACGGCTGAGGATCCTGACGACGAGGACCATACCGTCTTCTGGCTCGTCGTCGCGGACGGCCTCGGCCGGCTCGGCATCGACTGCCCCATGGCGCGGGAACGCGCGCTGGCGATCATCGACAGCGGCCGCGACCTCGCGATGTGCGAGGCGATTGAAATGGACAAGGCCACGCTGCGCAAGCGCGCCGCGATGCTGGCCGCGCTGCGCGAGACGCTGGCCCGCGGTCCGGCGCCGGGGGCGAAGAGGCGCGTGCTGACGGCGCCGCAGCCCTTCATCATGGAGATGGGCGAGGCCTTCGCCTTCCCGACCTGCCGGGGGCAGGGGATCAACGCCCACTTTCCCTCGCCCGAGGCGGATCCGACCTGGCGCGACCAGGATGGCTGGGGCGCCGGCCTGGTCTGCGAGCGCGGCCACGCCTTCGGCCATCTCGCCTGGTACCGGCTCTGCGTTCTCGGCCGCGTCTTCGCGGACGAACCGACGCTCGACGACGTGCGCGGCGGCTTCTTCGGCTGCGGGCTGTCCGCCGGCACCTGCACGAAACGGCAGTTCGAGCGCATGCGGCTGAAGCGCATCGGCACGCTGCCGGTCCGCGCCGGCGCGATCCTGGACCTCGTGCCGGAACTGCTGACCGAGGTGCGGTCGGGCGAGGAGGCCGCGATCCTCGATGTCTGCATCACGAGCAACCTGCGCGCCCGCACCGACGGCTTCCGCGAGACGCCGGTGGCCGACGTGCTTGCGGGCTGAGCTACCGCGGCCGCAGCACCACCACCGCCTGCACCGTCGCCATCACCGCGATATCCTCGGCCACCGCGACCGGCGGCGGCCCGCTGGCCGCGCGGGCGCTCGCGGCCATCGGCGCGGCCATCGGGCGCGGCATGCGGTCCGGCACGTCGATCCTGATCTCCTTCAGCCCCGCCACCTGCAGGCCGAGCTGCTGCGCCACCGCATCCGCCCGGCGGCGCAACGCATCAAGCGCCAGGCGCGACGCCTCCTCCCGCGCCTCGCGCTGCGTCTCGGGCTTCAGCGTCCACTGCAGGCCGCCCGTCACCATCCCCTGGCCCTGCAGCGCGCCGACCAACTCCAGCACGGCGGCGCCATCATTGCCGCGCAGCGTCAGCTGCTGGGACGCGATCCAGGCCCGGTTGTCGTCCACCCGGTTGGTCCAGTAGCCGCCGGTTGCGACCCGCACGCCCGGCACGCCGCGCGCGCGGGCGACGGCTGCGGTGATGGCGCGGTTCACCGCCTCCTGCGCGGCGGCGGCGTTCGCCGCGCGGGCCTCGGCGCGGAGCGTGGCGACGATCTCATCCGGCGTGCGGCTGACCTCGGCACTCTCGCCGATATGCAGTTCGGTGTCGGGCGCCGGCGCCTGCGCAAGCGCGGCGCCCGGGAGGGCCAGGACAGCGAGCAGGGCGATCCGGCGATGCATGGTCTCTCCTCCTGATGTTGCGCCACATCGCACCGAGGCCGTGGCAGGAGCATGGCGGAAACGCGCCCGGCGGTTGACGCGCGCTGCGCCGCGGCGGAGGCTTCCCCGGTCAAGCAGGGAGAACAGGCATGCACCCCGTCGCCCGCCGCGCCGCGCTCGCCGTCGCGCTGGCTCTCGGCCTGGCGCAGACCGCAGGCGCCCAGGCGCCCTCGTCGGGCGGCCGCCCGTTCACCTGGGCCTTCAACTCCGACATCCTGACGCTCGACCCGCACTCCTCGAACCACACCTTCACCAACGCATTCCTCGGCAACGTCTACGAGGCGCTGGTCCGCCACAACGACCGCATCGAGATCGAGCCCGCACTGGCCGAGAGCTTCTCCCGCACCAGCCCTACGGTCTGGCGCTTCAACCTCCGCCGCGGCGTCACCTTCCACAACGGCGAGAGCTTCGACGCCGACGACGTACTCTTCACCTGGCAGCGCGTGAACTCGCCGGGGTCGCTCGCCAAGGGGCTGCTCGGCCAGATCCGCGAAGTGCGCAAGATCGACCAGTACACCATCGAGATCGAGACGCACCGTCCCTTCCCGATCCTGCCGGCCTCCATCACGCAGTTCTACATCATGGACGAGGGCTGGAGCCGCGCGAACAACGCGATGGAAGCGGCCAACCTCGCGACCCAGGCGGAATCCGGCGCGACACGCGCGGCCAACGGCACCGGCCCCTTCCGCATCGTCGAGCGCCGGCCGGACGAGCGCACGATCCTCGAGGCCTTCCCGCAGTGGTGGGACCGCCCCGTGCACAACCTTGGCCGCGTCACCTTCACGCCGATCCGCTCGGCGCCGACGCGCACGGCGAGCCTGCTGTCGGGCGCGATCGACGCCAATGTCGAGGTACCGCTGCAGGACATCCCGCGCCTGCTGCAGGACCAGCGGGTGCAGGTGATCGAGGGGCCGGAGCTGCGCACCATCTATCTCGGCTTCGACCATGACCGCGACCAGCTGCTCTATTCCGACGTGCAGGGCCGCAACCCGCTGCGCGACCGCCGCGTGCGGGAGGCGATCTACCGTGCCATCGACGTGGATTCGCTCGTCCGCAACGTCATGCGCGGCAAGGCCTGGCCGGCGGGGATGATGGTCAGCCCCTATCTCGCCGGCGCGCCGCAGGACCTGAACACGCGCCTGCCCTACGACCCCGAGGCATCGCGGCGCCTACTGGCCGAGGCCGGCTATCCCAACGGGTTCAGCGTCGGCATCGTCTGCCCCAACGACCGCTACGTGAACGACGAGCGCACCTGCCAGGCGATCGCGTCCATGCTGGCGCGCGTCGGCATCCGGCTGCAGGTGCAATCGGAGCCGACCGCGGTCTGGTCGCGGCGCACCGCGAACCGCGACTTCTCGATGTTCATGCTCGGCCATGCCGGCCTGCCGCTGGCCGACAGCTATTCCACGCTGAACGAGGTGCTGAAGACCGTGTCGCAGACCACCGGCGGGCTGAACTACGGCCGCTGGTCGAACGCGCAGTTCGACGCGCTGACGGACCAGGCGGCGGAGGCGCCGGACGAGCCGACCCGCCAACGCCTGATCCGCGAGGCGCTGGCGATCGAGCGCGCCGAGATCGCCAATGTGCCGCTCTTCCAGCAGCCCATCGCCTGGGCCGCGCGGCGGGGAATCGATCTGAGGCAAGCACCGGACAACCGGCTGCGGCTGTGGATCGTGCGGGTGGACTGAACCTCCGCCTCCCCCTGCAATTCCATACCCTCTCCCCCCTGCCGGGGGGCGAGGGAAGGAAATGGGCGAAGCGCCCTCCAACCAGGACCGTCCATACCCATGCCCGACCTTCTCCTACGCGGCGGCACCGTCATCACCATGGATGCGGACCGCCGCGTCCTCGACGACGGCGCCGTCGCCATCAAGAACGGCCGCATCCTCGCCGTCGGCCCGACGGCGGCCATCGAAGCCGCGCACCCCGACGCCGCGCAGGTCATCGACGCGCGCGGCAAGGCCATCCTGCCGGGCCTGATCGACGGCCACGCCCATGCCGGGCACGGCCTGGTCAAGACCATGGGCAGCGGCGATTCCGACGCCTGGTCCGAAGCCTGCCGCATCATCTACACCCTCGCCTCCCCGCCCGCCTTCTGGCGCGCGGAAGCCCAACTCGCGGCGTATGAACGCCTGCGCTTCGGCGTCACCACCGGCGTCTCGTTGCTCGGCGGCGGCGACAGCATCGGCCGTGTGGACGACCCGGTCTTCACCGATGTGCATGCCACGGCGACCGAGGAGATCGGCATCCGCTCCATCCTCGTGCTCGGCCCGACGCGGCCGCCCTTCCCGCGGCCCTATGTCGGGCCCGATGGCGTGGAACGCCCTGTCACCTTCGAGCAGCAGCTGGAGACCATCACCGCCGGGGTCGAGACCTGGCACGGCAAGGGGAATGTCCGGGTCGCGACGCTGATGCCGGTCTATCGCGAGGCGAAGCACGACCCGGCCAAGGTGAAGGAGATCGAGCGCCAGGGCCGGCTGGTCCGGGAGGCCGGGCAGCGTCGCGGCGCCTGGTTCCACCAGGACGGTCACCGGCAGGGCTCCATCGAGATGGCCGACCGGATGTTCGGCCTGATCGGTCCCGACAGCTGGCACAGTCACTGCACGGACCTGACGGATGCCGACATCGAGACGCTGCGCCGCACCGGCGCCAGCGTGGTGCACAACCCCTCGGCCATCGCCGCGGTGCGCGGTTATTGCCCCGCGCCGCGGATGATGGAGGCCGGCATCACCGTGATGATCGGCTCCGACGCCACGGCGCCCGACCGCTCCGGCGACATGTTCCGGCACATGTTCCAGTGCATCCGCTACCACCAGCGCCATTTCCGTGACGAGCGCATGATGACGCCGGGCAAGGCGCTGGAGATGGTGACGGTGGACGCCGCGAAGGGCCTCGGCCTGTCGCACGAGATCGGCAGCCTCGAGCCCGGCAAGCTCGCCGACGTCATCACGGTGGACCTGACGGGACCTCACATGGTGCCGGCCAACATGCCGGTCTCGCGAATCGTCTATTTCGCGAACGGCCACGACGTGCGCGACGTGATCGTCGGCGGCCGCGTGCTGCTGCGCGACGGCGTCGCCCCGCATCTCGACGCAGGCGCGATCGTCGAGGCCGCGCAGCGCGAGACCGAGGCGATGCTCGACCGTTCCGGTCTGCGCCACATGGTGGCCGAGGATCCCGGCTGGGGCCGCACCCGGCGCTGAACCCTTCCGGCAGAAATCCAGGCTAATATCAATTGCGGGTTGATGAACGGCGTGCGACGCTGACGGTCCAGGCAAGGTCGCCGCGCGCCAGGACGCGGCCTCCGCCCGACGCGGCGCAAGGAAACCCCGAATGCCTTATGTTGCCCACAACATCGCAAAGATCGCCGGCAGCCACCTCATCTCCGGCGGCGGCGACGCCGCATCCGCCATAGTGGCGGAAGCCAAGGCCGCGGCGCTGCAGGACCTCCTGCAGGAATACTACCAGGACCCCCACTACGAGTTCGACGGCTCCGATATCGACCAGACGGACGTCAAGAAGGCCATCGCCTATGTCCGCGGCAAGAAGCACACCAAGGCCATCCGCAAGGGCGTGATCGCGACGACGAAGTTCGGCCTGCAGGTCGCGGCGACGGTCGGCGGCGCGACGGTCGGCTCCATCGTCCCGGTCGCCGGCACGGCGCTCGGCGGCCTCGGCGGCGCGATCGCCGGCGCTGGCCTCGGCACCGGCGTGACTGTGCTGGACCGCATGAAGCGCTCGACCAAGGGGATCTACAAGTACCTCAAGGGCACGCGTGGCCAGCATCGCGAACAGGCCGCCAACACGCTGATGCACTGTGCCAGCGCCCTCTACAACTGGGCGGATGGCCGCAACCCGGCGGATGATGCGCTGGTCATCATCCTGCAGGACGAATACGACGACGTCATGGCCAAGGGCGACGTGAAGCGCCTCGCCGCGCGGCTGAAGTCGAACTGACTGAACTCCGCTGCGGGCGCCGCGTCACCGGGCGACGCGGTCCCGCATGGCAGCCTCCACCGTGGCACGCGCGCCCGGGGCTGGCCCGTCATGCCGCGCCGGGCGATGCTGGCGGAAAGCGCCAGGAGGAAGCCCGTGACCACCCGCCGCGCCCTGCTCGCCGCCGGGCTTGCCGCCGCCCCGTCCGTGGCGCGCGCCCAGGCCTGGCCCGCGCGGCCCGTGCGCGTGGTCGAGCCCGCGGCCCCCGGCGGCGGCAACGACATCACCATCCGGCTCTTCGCGCCGCATCTCGAACGCGCGCTCGGCCAGGCCTTCGTGGTGGAGAACCGCCCCGGCGCCGGCGGGCGCATCGGGGTCGAGAACGTCTTCCGCGCCCCGCCCGACGGCTACACCCTGCTGATGGGCAATGCCGGGTCGAACGGCATCAACGCCGCGATCTACCGCGACCTCCCCTACAACCTCGAGACCGACTTCGTGCCGATCTCGATGCTGGTCACCGGACCGAACGCGCTGGTGGTCAACCCGCGCGTCTTCCCCGTGAACTCGGTGCGGGAGCTGATCGCGGCGATCAAGGCGAGGCCGGCGAATGCCTTCAACTACGGCAGCGGCGGCGTCGGGTCCTCCGCGCACCTGTCGGCCGAGCTCTTCAAGCAGATGGCCGGCGTGCAGATGGAGCACATCCCCTATCGCGGCGCGCCGGAATTCGGCCAGGCCGTGGTCACGGGCGACGCGCCCTTCCTGATCGCCAACCTCGTCAACATCATGCCCTTCATCAGCCGCGGCGAGGTGAAGCTGCTGGCCGTCACCAGCCTTGAGCGCTGGCCCGACCTGCCCGAGGTCCCGACCCTGAACGAGAGCGGCCTGCCAGGCTTCGAGACCATCGCCTGGAACGGGCTGTTCGGCCCGCGCGGCCTGCCGCAGGCCGTCGTGGATCGCCTGGTGCCGGAGCTCCAGCGCATCGGGCGCATGCCCGAGGTGACCGAGCGCGTGAAGCTGATCGGCGGCCAGGTCGTGGCGAGCACGCCGGAGATGCTCGCCGCCCGCGTGCGCAGCGACATCGCGAAATGGCGCGAGGTCGCGCGCGCCGCGAACATCCGGGCGGAGTAACAGGCGTGGCCGCTATCGACGCCGTGACGTTCCGTGGAATCCACGTCACACCGAAGACCAACTGGTGCTTCCTCGAGGTCCGCACCGCGGACGGCCTCACCGGTCTCGGCGAATGCACGCTGGCCAACCAGGAACCGCTGCTGGAGGCCGAGGCCGCGCGGCTGGCGGCGCATGTCACCGGCGAGGACGCGCGGCAGCGCAACCGCCTGGCTCGGCTTATCCCGCATGCGCCGGGCGGGCTCGTCGCCTGCACGATCGTCTCGGCCTTCGAGCAGGCGCTGGCCGACCTCGCGGCGCAGCGGGCGGGCCAGCCGCTGCACCTGTTCCTGGGAGGCGCGCTGCGCGATCCCGTGCGGCTCTATGCCAACATCAACCGCGGCGCTAACCCGCGCAGCCCCGCGGGCTTCGCCGCGGCCGCGACGCGCGCCCGCGCTGAGGGTTTTCGCGCCGTCAAGCTTGCGCCCTTCGAGCCGCTGGTCTGGGAGGACGGCTTCACCGAGGCGAACCGCAGCGCCTATGCCGAGGGCCTGGCCCGCATCGCGGCGGTGCGCGAGGCCGTGGGCCGGGACATCGAGGTCATGGTGGACGCGCATTGGCGCTTCTCGCCAGGCGGCGCGGCGGCGCTGATCCGCGACGTCGCGCCGCTCGGCCTGTTCTGGCTGGAATGCCCCGTGGCCGAGGCCAACCGCGCCGAGATCGTGCGGCTGCGCGGGATGGCGAACGACCGCGGCATGCGGCTCGCCGGCGCGGAGACGCTCGCGGGCCTTGCCGCCTATCGCGCGGTCGTCGAGGCCGGTTGCTACGACGTGCTGATGCCCGACGTGAAGCATGCCGGCGGGATCGAGGAGATCCGCCGCATCGCCGCGCTCGCCCAGACCGCGGGGGTGGAGATCGCGCCGCACAATCCGACCGGGCCCGTCTGCCACGCGCATTCCGTGCATCTCTGTTCCGTGGTGCCGAACTTCCTGCTGCTCGAGGTCCAGTTCGGTGAGACCGAGGCCTTCTTCGACATGGTGGAGGGCGAGGGACTGCGCTTCGTGGACGGCGCGGCGACGCTGCCGCAGGCCGCCGGGCTGGGCGTGCGGCTGGGACCGGGGCCGCATGAGGCGTGGAAGCGGATGGACCGTCCCTGGCTGGATCCGAGGCTGGGGTGAGGGTGCTGGAGAGTTCGCTTTCCGGGAAGCGTGCCCCTCCCCCGCTTGCGGGGGAGGGAATCGTCAGGGGCGGGAGAAGGAGTCTCCGCACGACTGAGAACGCTCCATGACCGCCTGGATCGCCTACACCCTCGCCGCCGCGCTCTTCCAGTGCTGGCGCACCGCGCTCCAGCAGCGCCTGCGGGGCGAGCTCTCGGTCAACGCCGCCGCCGTGGTGCGCTACCTCTACGGCGTCCCCGTCGGCCTGGCGCTGCTCCTCGCCTACGGCATCGCCACCGGCGACACCATGCCCTCCATGTCGGCCTGGATCGTCCTGCTCTGCGCCCTTGCCGGGCTCGGCCAGATCATCGGCACCAACCTCCTCATCATGGCCTTCGGCCACCGCAACTTCGCCGTCGGCACCGCCTATTCGAAGACCGAGGCGATGCAGGCCGCGATCATCGCCGTCGTCTTCCTCGGCGAGCATCTCTCGACGCTGTCCTGGCTCGGCATCGCGGTCGGCGTCGGCGGCGTGCTGTATCTCTCGCTGGCCGGCCGTGGCCTGACCGCGAAGGAACTGCTGAAAGGCATCACCCAGCCCGCCGCGCTATGCGGCATCGGCGCGGGGCTCGGTTTCGCCGTCACCGCGATCCTGGTCCGGCAGGCCAACCAGGCGATGCCGCCCGGCGACCTCATCCACAAGGCGCTGCTGATCCTGGTGGTGACCAACGCGCTGCAGACCCTGATGCAGGGCGGCTGGCTCGCCTGGGCCGAGCCGCAGTCGGTCCGGCAGGTCTTCTCGACCTGGCGGAGCTCGTCGCGCGTCGGCGCGCTATCGGCGCTGGGCTCCGCCTGCTGGTTCTCGGCCTTCGCGTTGGCCCCGGTCGCCCTTGTCCGCGCCCTGGGCCAGGTGGAGATCCTGTTCACGCTGGCCTTCAGCCGCTTCTACCTCCGCGAGAAGGCCAGGCCTGCCGACATGATCGGCGCGCTGGTCGTGGTCGCCGGGGTGGTGCTGGTGCTGATCGGAAGTCACTGAAAAAGCGGAAACGAGGGCCGCCATGGCGTCCCTCGCCGCTGGAATGCCCGCCTGCCCGCGGCCGAGGCTGGTTATATTGCCGCGTCGCAGCACGCGTGTTAAACGCCGCCCGCCGCTGCCGGGGGTGGTCCAGGCCACCCCTTGGCGCGCACCTGCCTTGTCGCGCCGTCCGTCGGCGCGCCGCCCATTTTCAGGACCGGGAAGCCTTGGCCTCCGCCACGACCGACACGGCCTCTCACGGGGCCCCCATCCCGACCGGCCTTGCCGAGCGCTATGCGCTGGCCCTGCTCGGCATCGTGGACGACCTCCGCCAGAAGGAGCCCGGCGCCGCGGACCGGGTGGCCGGCGACCTCGACAGCCTCTTCCGCCTCTGGCGCGATGATCCGGGCTTCCGCTTCTTCGTCGAGGATCCGCGGCTCGATGCCGCGTCGCAGCGCCGCGGTGCCTTCAGCATCATCGAGAAGGCCGGCATCGGGACCGAGGTCCGCAACCTCGTCGGCGTGCTCATCAACAACCGCCGCCTGAAGGAGCTGCCCGCCGTGGCGGCGGCTTTCGGCGCCAAGCTCGCGGAGCGCCGCGGCCAGCAGACGGCCGTCGTCTCCTCCGCCCACCAGCTGTCGGACACGCAGCGCGCGCAGCTCATCGCGCGGCTGACCGAAGCCGGCTTCTCCGGCGTGCAGCTGCAGGAGAACGTGGACCCCAGCCTGCTGGGTGGCCTCGTCGTCCGCATCGGCTCTCGCCTCTACGACAATTCGATCAAGTCAAAGCTGCAGCGACTGCAGTACGCGATGAAGGGGGCTGCCTGACATGGAGATCCGTCCTGCCGAGATCTCGGAGATCCTGAAGCAGCAGATCCAGGGCTTCGACGCCGAGGCGAACGTCGCGGAGGTCGGCACGGTGCTGACCGTCGGCGACGGCATCGCCCGCGTCTACGGGCTGCAGAACGTGATGGCCGGCGAGCTCGTGGAGTTCCCGTCCTCCGGCCTGAAGGGCATGGCGCTGAACCTCGAGACCGACAACGTCGGCATCGTGATCTTCGGCGACGACAAGTCGGTGCGCGAGGGCGACACGGTCAGCCGCACCGGCTCGATCGTGGACGTGCCCGTCGGCAAGGGCCTGCTCGGCCGCGTCGTGGACGGCCTCGGCAACCCGATCGACGGCAAGGGCCCGATCGCCTCGACCGAGCGCAAGCGCGTCGAGGTGAAGGCGCCCGGCATCATCCCGCGCAAGTCGGTGCATGAGCCCATGCAGACCGGCATCAAGGCGATCGACGCGCTGATCCCGATCGGCCGTGGCCAGCGCGAGCTGATCATCGGCGACCGCCAGACCGGCAAGACCGCCGTGATCCTGGACACGATCATCAATCAGAAGGGCATCAACGCCAGCGACGACGAGAGCAAGAAGCTCTATACGATCTACGTCGCGATCGGCCAGAAGCGCTCCACCGTCGCCCAGCTCGTCAAGACGCTGGAGGAGAACGGCGCGCTGGAATACTCCATCATCGTTGCGGCGACCGCGTCGGACCCGGCGCCGATGCAGTACATCGCGCCCTACACCGGCTGCACGATGGGCGAGTTCTTCCGCGACAACGGCATGCACGCCGTCATCTTCTACGACGACCTGTCCAAGCAGGCCGTCGCCTATCGCCAGATGTCGCTGCTGCTGCGGCGCCCGCCGGGCCGCGAGGCCTATCCCGGCGACGTCTTCTACCTGCACTCCCGCCTGCTGGAGCGCGCGGCGAAGATGAACGACGACTTCGGCGCGGGCTCGCTGACGGCGCTGCCGGTCATCGAGACGCAGGCCGGCGACGTCTCGGCCTACATCCCGACCAACGTCATCTCGATCACCGACGGCCAGATCTTCCTGGAGACGGAGCTCTTCTTCAAGGGCATCCGCCCCGCGGTGAACGTCGGCCTGTCGGTCTCGCGCGTCGGCTCGGCGGCGCAGATCAAGGCGATGAAGCAGGTCGCGGGCAAGATCAAGCTCGAGCTCGCGCAGTACCGCGAGATGGCGGCCTTCGCGCAATTCGCCTCCGACCTGGACGCAACCACGCAGGCCCTGCTGGCGCGTGGCGCGCGGCTGACGGAGCTGCTGAAGCAGCCGCAGTACCAGCCCGTCCCGGTCGAGGAGCAGGTCGCGGCAATCTTCGCCGGTACCCGCGGCTATCTCGACCGCATCCCGGTCGGCAAGGTCGGCGAGTTCGAGCGCCGCATGCTGTCCGAGCTGAAGACCCGCGCGCCGGAGATCCTGGACGCGATCCGCGCCGACCGCGAGATCAAGAAGGAGACCGAGGCGAAGCTGACATCGTTCCTCGACGACTTCGCCAAGTCCTTCGCCTGAACGGGGTGAAGGGATCGGGGACGACCGATGGCTAGTCTGAAGGCACTGCGGGCGCGCATCACCTCGGTGAAGAGCACCCGCAAGATCACCCAGGCCATGAAGATGGTCGCGGCGGCCAAGCTCCGCCGCGCCCAGACCCAGGCCGAGCAGGCGCGGCCCTATGCCGAGCGCATGGCGCGCATGCTGGCCTCTCTCGGCGCGTCGGTGGCCAACTCGCCGACGGCGCCGAAGCTGCTGGTCGGCACCGGCGCGGACAAGGTCCACATGCTGGTCGTGGTTACCGCCGACCGCGGCCTGGCCGGGCCATTCAACACCAATGTCGGCCGCTTCGCGCGCAACCGCATCCGCGCGCTGGAAGCGGAAGGCAAGCAGGTCAAGGTGCTCTCGGTCGGCCGCAAGGGCGCGGCCTTCCTGAAGCGCGAATTCCCCCGCCACATCGTCGGCGAGATCAGCTTCATGGGGAAGAAGCGCATCGGCTTCGAGGACGCGACCGACGTCGCCGACCGCATCACCGCGATGCTGGAAGCCGGCGACTTCGACTCCTGCAGCCTGGTCTACAACCGCTTCCAGTCCGTCATCACCCAGGTGACGACTGAGCAGCGGCTGGTCCCGGCGCCGATGCCGGAGGATGCACCCGCCGCGGCCGCCACCGGCCCGCAGGCGCTCTACGAATACGAGCCGGCGGAGGAGGAGATCCTCGCGACGCTGCTGCCGCGCAACCTGGCGATCCAGGTCTATCGCGCCCTTCTGGAGAACAATGCCGGCTTCTACGGCAGCCAGATGAACGCGATGGACAACGCCACGCGCAACGCCGGCGAGATGATCAACAAGCTCACGCTCAACTACAATCGCACGCGACAGGCCAACATCACCAAGGAGCTGATCGAGATCATCTCCGGTGCCGAGGCGGTCTGAGGAGCAACGCATCATGAAGAACAACGTTGGCAAGGTGACGCAGGTCCTCGGCGCGGTCGTGGACGTGCAGTTCCCCGCCGAGCTGCCCTCGATCCTGAACGCGCTCACCGTCAAGATCGGCGAGCAGACGCTGGTTCTCGAGGTTGCGCAGCACCTCGGCGAGCGCACGGTCCGCACTATCGCGATGGACACGACCGACGGCCTGGTCCGCGGCGCGGAAGTCGTGGACACCGGCGCGGGCATCTCGGTGCCGGTCGGCAACGGCACGCTTGGGCGCATCGTGAACGTCATCGGCGACCCGATCGACGAGCGCGGCCCGGTGCCGCACGACAAGTCCTACACCATCCACCGCGACGCCCCGCCCTTCGACGAGCAGGCGACCTCGGCCGAGATCCTGGTCACCGGCATCAAGGTCATCGACCTGCTGGCGCCCTACCTGAAGGGCGGCAAGATCGGCCTGTTCGGCGGTGCGGGCGTCGGCAAGACCGTCACCATCCAGGAGCTCATCAACAACGTCGCGAAGGCGCATGGCGGCGTGTCCGTCTTCGCCGGCGTGGGCGAGCGCACGCGCGAGGGCAACGACCTCTACCACGAGATGGTGGATGCCGGCGTCATCAAGCTGAACGAGGGCAACACCGACGGCTCCAAGGTGGCGCTGGTCTATGGCCAGATGAACGAGCCGCCGGGCGCCCGCGCGCGCGTGGCGCTCTCCGGCCTCTCGATGGCGGAATACTTCCGCGACGAGCAGGGCCAGGACGTGCTGTTCTTCATCGACAACATCTTCCGCTTCACCCAGGCGGGCGCCGAGGTGTCGGCGCTGCTCGGCCGCATCCCCTCGGCGGTGGGCTACCAGCCGACGCTGGCCACCGACATGGGCGCGCTGCAGGAACGCATCACCTCCACCAAGAAGGGCTCGATCACCTCGGTGCAGGCGATCTACGTGCCCGCCGACGACCTGACCGACCCCGCGCCGGCGACGTCCTTCGCGCACCTCGACGCCACGACCGTGCTGAGCCGCTCCATCGCGGAGATGGCGATCTTCCCGGCGGTGGACCCGCTGGACAGCACCTCGCGCGGCCTCGATCCGCGCGTTGTGGGCGAGGAGCACTACCGCGTCGCCCGCGAGACGCAGCGCATCCTGCAGACCTACAAGTCGCTGCAGGACATCATCGCCATCCTGGGCATGGATGAGCTCTCGGAAGAGGACAAGCTGGTCGTGGCGCGCGCGCGCAAGATCCAGCGCTTCCTCAGCCAGCCCTTCCACGTCGCCGAGGTCTTCACCGGCACGCCGGGCGTCTTCGTCAAGCTCGAGGACACGATCCGCAGCTTCGCAGGCATCGTCTCCGGCGAGTACGACCACCTGCCGGAAGCCGCCTTCTACATGGTCGGCACGATCGAGGATGCCGTGAAGAAGGCCGAGAGCCTGAAGGCGGCGGCGTAAGCCGCCCCTTCGGGACAGGACACCACCATGGCGACCTTCCAGCTCGAACTGGTCAGCCCCGAGCGCCTGCTGCTCAGCCGCCCCGTGGACATGGCGGTGATCCCCGCGGCGGAAGGCGAGATGGGCGTGCTGCCCGGCCATTCCCCCATGATCGTGGCGCTGCGCGGCGGCGTGATCACCGTGACCGAGAACGGCCAGGTGACCGACCGCCTCTTTGTCGCCGGCGGCTTCGCCGAGGTGACGCCGGAGCGCTGCACCGTGCTGGCCGACGAGGCGACGCCGGTCGCCCAGCTCTCCCGCACCGAAGCCGAGCAGCGCATCAAGGACGCCGAGGCGGCTTATGCCGACGCATCCTCCGCGACGCCGGAGAAGCGCGACGCCGCGATGGACCGGCTGCTCTCGGCCCGCGCGATGCTGCAGGCCGCGCAGGCCGCCTGATGCCCGGCCCCCGGCCCCGGGGGTCCTTGAAACCGTAAGCCCTCGGCAAGACATTGTCTGCCGGGGGCTTTCGTGTTGTTGGGGGACGCATGAAGCACTGGCGCATCGACCAGGTCGCCTGGGACCGGTTCGACCCCACCAAGGTCCCCCCGGATGTCATCCCGCTGGTCAAGGCCGCCGCCATGGTGGAGCGCAACGGCGACGATTACGCACTCTACCTGAACTCCGTCTTCCACGACGACCGCGACTTCCAGCTCGCCGTCCGCAACTGGGCCGAGGAAGAGGTGCAGCACGGTGAGGCGCTGGGCAAATGGGCGACGCTGGCCGATCCCGGCTGGGACTTCCCCGCGGCCTTCGCGCGCTACCGCGAGAGCTTCAAGATCGACACCAGGGCCGACGCCTCCATCCGCGGCAGCCGCACCGGCGAGCTGATCGCACGCTGCATGGTGGAGACCGGCACCTCGTCCTACTACACCGCGCTCAGCGAAGGCTCTCAGGAGCCCGTACTGAAGGAGATCTGCCGCCTGATCGCGGCGGACGAGTACCGCCACTTCAAGCTCTTCTACGACCACATGAAGCGCTACCTCGCGCGGGAGAACCTGTCCTTCATGCAGCGGCTGAAGGTCGCGATGGGACGGATCGGGGAGAGCGAGGACGACGAGCTCGCCTATGCCTTCCACTGCTCCAACGAAGCGCCGGGCACGCGATACGACCATGACCGCTGCATCGCGGGCTATATGGGCCGCGCGATGGGCTACTACCGCTTCCACCACATCGAGCGCGGCATGGGCATGATCTTCAAGTCCATCGGGCTCGAGCCGCGCGGGCGGCTTTCGGACATCGCGGCGAAGGGCGCGTGGCGCTTCCTGCAATGGCGCCGCGACCGCTTCCGCGCCGCGCTCGAGAAGGCCGCGAACGAGAACGCGGCGCCAGTGGCGAAGGCGGCGTAGCGGCGGCTCCGTCCCTCGCTGTTCTCTTTTTCCCTCCCCCGCGAGCGGGGGAGGGATGCACGTGGCGCGGAGGGAACCGGATGCTGCGAGAGTGACCCAACCCCCCTAGGCCGCCAGCGCCTGCGCGAACACCGCGGGGTCCACGTTCCCGCCGCTCACCACCACACCGACCGTCCTGCCCTTCGCGTCCAGCTTCCCCGCCAGCACCGCCGCCAGCGCCACCGCGCCACCAGGCTCGGCCACGATCTTCAGGTGCTCGAAGGCGAAGCGCATCGCGCGGAACACCTCGGCCCGCGTCACCACGATGCCGCCCGCCAGCCGCGGCTGGTTCACCGCGAAGGTGATCGCGCCCGGCCGCATGGACAGCAGCGCGTCGCAGATCGTCTCGCCCGCGCCGTCATTGGCGATGCGCGATCCCGCTTCGAGGCTGCGCTTCGTGTCGTCCCAGCCCTCGGGCTCCACCGCCCAGATCCGCGTCGCGGGCGAGGCGCCTTCCGCCGCCAGCGCGCAGCCCGCGATCAGCCCTCCGCCGCCCGTGCAGACCGCGAGCGCGTCGAGCTTCAGCCCCGCGCGCGCCGCGTCCTCGAACAGCTCCAGCGCCAGCGTGCCCTGGCCTGCGATGACGTCCGCGTGGTCGAAGGGCGGCAGCACCGTGCCGCCGCGCTCCTCGGCGAGCCGCGCGGCCAGCGTCTCCCGGTCCGTGGTCTTGCGGTCGAAGAAGGTGATCTCGGCGCCCCAGCGCTTCGTGCTCTCGACCTTGATGGAGGGCGCGTCGGACGGCATGGCGATCAGCGCGGGCATCTCCAGCATCGCCGCCGCGCAGGCCGTGGCCTGGCCGTGATTGCCCGAGGAATGCGTGACCACGCCCGCCTTGCGCAGCGACGGATCGAGCCTGAGTGCGGCATTCGTCGCGCCGCGCAGCTTGAAGCTGCCGGTGCGCTGCAGCGGCTCCGGCTTCACCAGGATCGTCCCGCCGGTCAGCCGGTCCAACACGGGGTGGCGCAGCATCGGCGTGCGCACGATGTGCGGCGCGATGCGCGCGGCGGCGGCACGCACGTCGTCATGGCTCGGCAGTGTTCCGCTCATCACATCACCTCTTGAACCGGTTCGGATCGACCATCGGCACCACATCGGCAAGGTCGCCGGGATCATCGCCGCGCACCAGTGACGCCAGCAGCCGCCCGGCCGCCGGCGCGGTCTGGATGCCGAAGCCGCCCTGGCCGATCATCCAGAAGAAGCCCGGCGCGTCGCGGTCCGGCCCGATCGCGAGCGAGCGGTCCGGCGTGAAGCTGCGCAGGCCGGCCCAGCGATGCTCGATGCGCGTGACGGGGATGTCGAGCGCCTCCTGCATGCGCTCGACCGCGATGGCGATGTCCATCTCGTCGGGCTGCACGTCGTGCGGGTCCATGTCGGTCTCGTCCGCCGGCGAGACCATCAGCTTCCGCCGCGCTTCGGCGCGGACGTACCAGCTGTGGTCGGCGTCGCCGAGCAGCGGCCAGTGCGAGCAGTCGTGCTTCCCGGGATCCACGATCAGCGCCGTGCGCCGCTTCGGCTGCAGTCCGATCTTCGGCAGGCCTGCGATTGCCGCGACCTCGTCGCCCCAGGCGCCGGCGGCGTCCACGATTACCGGCGCGCGAAAGACGGCGCCGGACGAGGTCTCCGCTTCCCATTTGCCACGCGCGAGGCCGATCCGTCCGGCGCGATGGCGCAACGCGATCACGCCGCCCGACTTGCGCAGCGACTGGAGGAACCCCTGGTGCAGCGAGGCCACGTCGATCTCGAAGGCGTCGCGCTCAATGGAGGCGGCGACCGCGTAGCCCGGCCGCAGCGCCGGCACCATCGCCGCGACCTCCGCGACCGCGATCGGCTCGATCCCCGTCCCCTCCGCGATCATCTGAGCGAGATGCTTCGCCTGGCTCGCCGGCGCGAGGTTGATCACCGGCCGCGGCGACAACAACGGCGCGGCGGCGAAGCCGTCCCACGGCGTCTCGAAGAAGGGCCGCGAGGCGAGCGTCAGCCGCCGGGCATCCGGCCCGCCGTAATTGGCGATCCACAGCGCCGCCGAACGTCCGGTGGAGTGGTATCCCGCGCTTTCCTCGGCCTCCAGCAGCGCCACCCGATGCGTGGCGGAAAGATGCGCAGCCGAGGTCGCGCCCGCCATGCCGGCGCCGATGACGATCGCGTCGAAATCCTGGATCTCCATGCCGCGCATCGTCAGGCCCGCAGCAGGGACGGTCAACCGCTCACCACACGAGGTCGCCGCGCAGGAAGGAAGCGGCCTGCTCAGTGGGCGGCCGGTCGAAGAAGGCATCGGCCGGCCCGCGCGCATTCACCATGCCGCGCAGCAACAGCACGACATCCCCCGCCAGCCGCCGCGCCTGGCCGAGGTCGTGCGTCGTCATCACGACCTTTGTGCCGCCCGCGGCGATCGCCGCCACGATCGCTTCCACTTGTCGGGTCGCCGCGGGATCGAGGGCCGCCGTCGGCTCGTCCAGGAACAGCACCTCCGGCCGCATCGCCCAGGCGCGCGCGAGCGCGAGCCGCTGCTGCTCCCCGCCCGAGAGCTTGCGCGCCGGCCGCCCCGCGAGACCCGCCAGGCCGACCCGCGCCAGCGCTTCCTCCGTCGCCCGCTCGGCGTCGGGCAGACCCGCGAGCCGCAGCGGATAGATGCAGTTCGCCAGCACGCTGCGCCGCAACAGCACCGGGCGCTGGAAGACCATGGCCTGGCGGCGCCGCGCCTCCTCCGCCGGCAGGGCCCAGGTCACCGCGCCGCCGGTCGGCGTCAGCAGCCCGTGCAGCAGGCGCAGCAGCACCGACTTGCCCGCGCCGTTGGGGCCGAGGATCAGCGTCGGCGCGCCGGCCTCCAGCACCAGGTCGAGGCCGCGGATGATCGCGACGCCGCCGGCCTCGTAGCGCAGGTCGCGCACCACCAGCGGCAGGGCGGAGGCAACGTCGCGCATCACGCGGCCTGCCTCTCGGCCGCGGCACGCAGTGCCTGCGCCAGCGCGTTAACGGCCAGCACGATCGCCATCAGCACCAGGCCGAGCGCGAGCGCCAGCGGCAGGTCGCCCTTGCTGGTCTCGAGCGCGATGGCGGTGGTCATGACCCGCGTGAAGCCGTCGATGTTGCCGCCGACGATGATGACCGCGCCGACCTCCGCGCTCGCACGCCCGAATCCCGCCAGCAGCACGGTCGAGAGCGCGAGCCGCCCGTCCCAGAGCAGCGTCGGCACGGACCGCAGCGTGCCCGCGCCGAAGCTGCGAAGCTGCTCGGCATATTCCTCCCACAGCGCCTCCAGCACCTGGCGCGACAGCGCGGCCAGGATCGGCGCCACCAGCACGGCCTGCGCGATCACCATCGCTGTCGGGGAGAAGAGCAGCCCGAGCGAGCCCAGCGGCCCGCTGCGCGAGAGGATCAGGTAGATCACCAGCCCCGCGACCACCGGCGGCAGCCCCATCAGCGCGTTCAGCACCACGATCACCGCCCGTCGCCCTGGGAAGCGCGCCACCGCCAGCAGCGCGCCGAGCGGCAGCCCGGCCAGCGCGCCGATCGCCACCGCCGTCACCGAGACCTGCAGCGACAGCAATACGATGCGGGCCAGGGCGGGGTCCGCCCCCGCGATCAGCCCGATCGCCAATCCGAAGGCGCTGGAAAGGTCCGACATCGTCCCGGGGGTCTAACCACCGGCATCTGGCGCCGGCAACGCCCGTCGCCTAGAGGACATGTCGGTTCCTGCCGGATACTGCCGATGATTGCCGGGCCCCAGCCCGAGATCCTGACGCTGCGCGAGGCCGCGGCCCTGCTGCGGCTGTCGGAACGCGCGCTCTACGACCTCGCGCGCGGGCGGCGACTGCCAGCGGCGCAGCTCGGCGGCAAGTGGCTCTTTCCCCGCGCCGCGCTGATGCTCTGGCTGGCCCGCCAGGCCGAGGCGCCGGAAGCCCGCCTGGCCGCGCCGCCGATCCTGGCGGGCAGCCACGATCCGCTGCTGGACTGGGCGCTGCGCCAGTCCGGCTGCGGCCTCGCGGTGCGCACCGGCGGCAGCCTGGAGGGCCTCGCCGCGCTCGCCGACCGCAGTGCCGTCGCGGCCGCGGTGCACATCCCCGATCCCGACGCCGCGGGCTGGAACGAGAGCGCGGTGCGCGCCGAGCTGCCGGGCGAGCCGCTGGCCGGCCTGACCTGGGCCTGGCGCGAGCAGGGGCTGATCCTGCCGCCCGGCAACCCGCGCAGCCTGGCACGCATCGAGGACCTCGCGCGGCCCGGCGTCACCGTCGCGGGGCGGCAGAGCCGGGCGGGCAGCCATCTCCTGCTGATCCACCTGCTGACCGAGGCGGGCCTCAGGCTCGACGCGCTGCGCTTCCTGGCGACGCCCGCCGCCAGCGAGGACGAGGTCGCGGCTGCGGTGGCGGAAGGCCGCGCCGATGCCGGCTTCGGCATCCGGGCGGAGGCGATGATGCGGGGCCTGGTCTTTATCCCGCTGGTCAGGGAGCGCTTCGACCTCGTCGCCCGCCCGCGCGACTGGTTCGCGCCGCCGCTGCAGGCACTGCTCGATTTCGCGCGCGGCGAGGCCTTCCGGCAGCGCGCGGAGCGCCTCGGCGGCTACGACGTCGCGCGCACGGGAAGCGTCGCCTTCGTGATCTAGGGCATCCCCCCGCCCTCGTTCCCGGTCAGCGTCGGATCCGCTTCCTCGGCGAATGGCGCGTCGATGGCGTAGGACCGCGCGCGGCCGATCGGCGGGTCGCGGCGGGCTTCCTTCACGGGGTCGCGCGGGCCGATCGGCGTCTCCGCGCGGCCGCCCTGCGCGACGCGCCGCGCGCTCTCGGCATCCATCCCGCCCGTGCCCGGCATCGCGCCGCCGCCCTGCGTCGCGCCCTCCGACGCCGCGGGGCCCGGCGCCTCGCTTCGCCAGGCCTGCTCATGCTCGTCGAGGTCGATCGCGCCGGCATCGTCCAGCGCGCGGACCGCATCCTCCTCGCGCCCGTCCTCGACCTCGGCGCTCACCACGACGTGCCCGCGCCGCATCGCCTCGCGATGCGCGGCGAGGTCGGCGCGCGGCAGGAACAGCGCATCGAGCAGTCCCGGCAGCCCGGGTTCCCCGCCCGGCGCGTCGTCGGTGGCGGGCGGAACGCCCTGGGCGGGCTCCTCGTGCAGCGCGACGCGCCGCACGAAGGAAAGGCCGCGCAGCGCATCCGATGCGCGCGCGGCCTCCTCACGCGTGTTGAAGGTGCCGGTGACGATGCGGGCCATGGCGGGTCTCCCTGACGGTGAGTGACGGCCACGCGCCGCCAGGGTTCCCGCCGGCCCGCGCCGTCAGGCCGCGCCCTTGCCGCCGCGACGCTTCGGATCGTTGGCGGCGTTCTTGTCCACCTCCACCTCGGTCCGGCGGACCTTGTCGCGCACGGTCTCGGTGCGCTCGGTCGCCTCCTTGTTCACGACGACCTCACCGGTGACGCGGACGTCCTTCTGGACCACGGCTTCCTCGGTGCTCTCCTCGGCCTCGATCACGCGGTCGCGGAAGAGGTCGGCGTCGCTGCCCGTCGCGGCGCGGTCGGCGGGCCGGCGCTCCACCCGGACATGCTCCTCGCGTAGCCGGACCTGCTCCTCCACCGGCGTCTCGACGACATAGGAACGCACGCGCACCTGGCCGGCATGGGTGACGCGCTTGCCGACGCGCAGCTGCTCCTCGGCGATCGGGATCGTCTCCTCGCGCCCGGTCGCGCCGGCAGCCGCCGTTCTGGTCGCGCCCCCGGTCCCACCCGCGGCGGTTCCGTGGCCAGCGCCCGTCGTGCCGGAGGCCGTCGCGCGGCCCCGCGTCGCCTCGTTCTCGGGATGCGCGCCGGAGATGTTGGTGCCGGCGACCTGGTCCACGGCGCGGCTCGCCATGGTGCCGGGCGGGTTGCCCGGCGCGCCGTCCGGCGCGCCCGCGGCGAGGCCGGCGGCGCTGCCGCCCGTCCAGCCCTGGCTCCGCCACTCCGCCTCCCGGGTCTCGATGTCCACCGCGCCCGCCGCCTCCATGGCATTCGCGGCGAGCTCGAATCCGCGCTCCTCGACCTCGGCGACGACCAACGCGCCGCCGCGGCGCAGCCCTTCCTGCCAGGTGGCTCGGTCATCCTCGGGGAGCCAGCCCTGCTCGCCGCTGGCGTGCTGCACGCGGACGCCGGAGGCCTGGACGTTCAGCCCGCGCAGCGCGTCGGCGGCACGGTCGGCTTCGGCGCGGCTGTCGAAAAGCGCAATCAGGGTACGGTTCATTCTGGAATCCTCCGCTGGGCTTGAATCATGTTGCTGGTCGTTGTCGGGCGGCAGGGCGAAACGCTCCACCGCCACCTGCTCCCGCCGGATGCCGACCGGGACCGAAACCGCCTCCTCCTCCTCGCGGAGGTGCAGGCGGAGCTCCTCGGCGAGCACCAGGCGGCGGACGAGGACGAAGCGTTCCTCGAGCACCGGGATGATCACCGTCGCCCCCTCCTGCCGGATGGGCGGCGGGGCCTCCACCTCGCGCCCGACCTGCACGCGCTCGACGTCGACGCGGCGATGACGGAGCACGTCGTCCAGCGCGCGCTGCTCCACCGCCGTCGAGACCGTGACGCGCACGCGCCCGGTGACGCGCCGCCGCCGCCTGACGCGCAGCCTCTCCTCGGCGAGGGGCAGGCGGGCGAGTTCCTCGCCCGCCCCTGGATCGGTCATGGCCGGGCGTCCGATGGTGGCAGGCAGAACGGGCCCGGCGGGTGGCTGTTCCCGCGCCGCGGGCGGAACGGGTCTCCGGCGCTCCGCGAAGCGTCAAGCGCGGCGAGACTTGCGGCGGGCGAGACTCGGTGCCTAATTTCGCTTACTGAAACAGGCACGGCCACCAAGGCCGGCCATGCAGGAGGATTACGGGAGATGGCCAGGGAAGTAAGCCGCCGCGCCGCGTTGCGCGCCGGCGCCGGAGTTCTGGCGGCGGGGACGCTGGGTGCCCCGATGGTCCACGCACAAGGTGCGGCGGGCAATCTTCGGATCGCGTTCTGGGACCACTGGGTTCCCGGCGGCAACGACGCGCTGACCGCGCTGGGCCAGCGCTGGGGCGAGCGGAACCGCGTCAACGTCCAGCTCGACTTCATCAACACCACCGGCAACCAGCTCCAGCTCACCGCGGCGGCGGAAGCGCAGGCGCGCAACGGCCATGACGCGATCTCGCTGACGCCGTGGGATCCCGGTGCCTATGCCGACCAGCTCGAGCCCTGCGACGACGTGATCCAGCGCCTGATCGCGAAGTACGGCCCGATCAATCCGGTGGCCGAGTTCCTGGCCAAGCGCCAGGGCGCCTGGCGCGGCATCCCCGCAACCTCGGGCACGCAGAACAAGCCGGCCTGCATCCGCGCCGACCTGTTCCAGCAGCATGCCGGCATCGATATCAAGGCGATGTGGCCGGCGCGCGCCGAGCGCGGCCCGGGTGCGGACACCTGGAACTGGGAGACTTTCCTGCGCGCGGCCGAGGCCTGCCAGAAGGCGGGCGTGCCGTTCGGGCTTCCCATGGGCCAGTTCACCGACGCCGTGGACTGGGTCGGCGCGCTGTTCAACAGCTACGGCGCCTTCATGACCAATGCCCGCGGCGAGCCGACGGTGCGCGGCAACGACAAGCTTCGCCAGGCCGTGGACTACGCCGTGCGCCTGTCGCGCTTCCTGCCGAACGACGTCTGGGCATGGGACGACGCGTCCAACAACCGCGCGCTGATCTCCGGCCAGTCCGCGCTGATCTTCAACCCGCCGTCGGCCTGGGCGGTCGCCAAGCGCGATTCCCCGCAGGTCGCGTCGAACTGCTGGTACGCGCCGATGCCGGCCGGGCCGGAAGGCCGCTTCAACGCATACCTGCCCTACACGACGGGCATCTGGAGCTTCAGCCGCAACAAGACCGCGGCCAAGGCCTTCCTGGAATTCATCAGCGAGCGCGACAACGTCGAGTCCATCACCAACAAGAGCTCGGGCTACGACATCCCGCCCTTCGACACGATGACCGACTTCAAGATCTGGGAGACCGAGGGCCCGCCCACCGGCTTCGCCTTCAACTACCCCGTGAAGCCGCACCATCAGTCGCGGCAGTCCATCGCCTTCTCGCCGGCGCCTCCGGAACTGGCGCAGCAGATGTACATCCAGGGCGTGAACACGAAGCTGATCGCGCGCATCGCGCAGGGCGGCGAGAGCATGGACGCCGCGCTGGGCTGGGCGGAGCGCGAGATCAACAACATGCGCCGCGGCCTGTAGCGCTGCCCGATGCCCGGGGGCCCGCCCCCGGGCATCCCACGAAGCAAGCAGGGAGTCCGGGATGGCCGACGGCGCAACGCTCGCGGTCCCACGGGTCGAGGCGCCATCCGGCACCTCGTCGCTGAAGCGTTTCGCCCGACGGCGATCCACCATCGCCTTCCTCATGACCCTGCCGCTGATGGCGGTGATGGGCGGGCTGGTCCTCTGGCCGGCGGGCTACGCGATCTGGCTGTCCATGCTGAGCCGCCGGATGACGTCGTTCATCGGGCTCGAGAACTTCGCCATCCTGCTGGAATCCGAGACCTTCCGGCTGGTGATCTTCCAGTCCGTGTTCTTTGCGGTCACCGCGGTGATCGCGAAGGCGCTGATCGGCTTCTGGCTGGCCCACATGCTGCACCACATCCCCGCCAAGGGGCAGCGCAAGTGGCGCGGCATGCTGCTGGTGCCCTGGGTCATCCCGCCGGCGCTGTCCACGCTGGGCTGGTGGTGGATGTTCGAGCCGACCTATTCGTCCGTGAACTGGCTGCTGAACGTGGTCGGCGTGCCCTCGGTCCCCTGGCTCGGCCAGCCCTGGTGGGCGCGCATCTCCATCATCATCGTCAACGTCTGGTACGGCGCGCCCTTCTTCATGATCATGTACCTCGCGGCGCTGAAGTCGGTGCCCGAGGCGCTGTACGAGGCCGCGGCGATCGACGGCGCCACGTCCTGGCAGCGGCTGCGCTACATCACCCTGCCGATGATGCGCAACATCATCTCCATCACCGTGCTGTTCAGCCTGATCGTCACCTTCGCGAACTACGACATCGTGCGGGTGCTGACCAATGGCGGGCCGCGCGACCTCACGCATGTCTTCGCCTCCTACGCCTTCCAGGTCGGCATCCTGGCCGGCAACATCCCGCGCGGCGCGGCGGTCAGCCTCTTCATGTTCCCGATCCTGGCCGTGATCGCCTTCTTCGTTCTGCGCGGCGTCAACCGCCGGAACAGGGAGGAGGCGTAGCATGAGTGCCACCGCCTCGACGAACCGCGGCCTTCCCGGGATCTACCACAAGGCCGGCAGCCTGCGCGCCGAGCGGCGCTGGGCGCTCTGGACGGCCTATGTCTCGCTCGCGATCGCCGCGATCTTCATGCTCGCGCCGCCCTTCTACATGCTGATCACCAGCCTCAAGACGAGCGCCGAGATCGCCGACCTCGGCGCGCGGACGCCGTGGTGGGTGCGCAACCCCACGCTCGAGAACTACTGGGCGCTGCTGAGCAGCGAGATGTTCCGCGGCTTCTTCTGGAACAGCGTGAAGGTCACGCTGGCCGTCGTCGCGGTGACGATGGTGATCTCCGTCTTCGCGGCCTTCGCGCTGGGGCGGATGCGGTTCTGGGGCAGCCAGGTTCTGGCGACCGGCGTGTTCCTCACCTACCTCGTGCCGGACACGCTGCTCTTCATCCCGCTCTTCCAGATCGTCGGCTCGGTCGGGCTGCTGAACAATGCCTGGGGGCTGGTGCTGGTCTATCCCACGCTGACCGTCCCCTTCTGCACCTGGATCATGATCGGCTACTTCGCCTCCATCCCGAAGGAACTCGACGAGGCCGCGCTGATCGACGGCGCGAACTGGATGCAGATGCTGTTCAGGATCTTCATCCCCGTGGCGCTGCCGGGGATCATCGCGGCCACGATCTTCGCCTTCACCGTGTCCTGGGCGGCCTTTGTCTATCCCACCGCCTTCATCTCCTCCCCGGCCGAGATGCCGATGACGATCGGCGTGGTGAGCCAGCTCATCCGCGGCGACACCTTCGCCTGGGGACAGCTGATGGCGGGGGCGCTGCTGGCGGCATTGCCGCCGGTCGTCGTCTATGCCTTCCTGATGGACTATTACATCGCCGGCCTGACTGCCGGCGCGACGAAGGGCTGAGCAGCCGTCCGATTGCCGGAGCGCCACGGGCGTGGAGGCGTGATCGGCCGGTCAAGGAGGAAGAATGGCGCAGGTATCCATCCGCAAGGTCGTCAAGGCCTATGAAGGCGGCGTGCAGGCGGTCAAGGGGATCGACCTCGACATCGCCGACCACGAATTCGTCGTGCTCGTCGGCCCGTCGGGCTGCGGCAAGTCCACGACGCTGCGCATGATCGCGGGGCTCGAGGAGATCACCTCCGGCGAGATCGCGATCGGCGGCACGGTGGTCAACGACATCCCGCCGCGCGACCGCGACATCGCCATGGTGTTCCAGAACTACGCGCTCTATCCCCACATGAGCGTCTACGACAACATGGCCTTCGGCCTGACGCTCAGGAAATTCCCGAAGGAGGAGATCAAGCGGAGGGTCGAGAATGCCGGACGCATCCTCGACATCACGCCGCTGCTGGAACGCAAGCCGAAGGCGCTGTCGGGCGGCCAGCGACAGCGTGTCGCCATGGGCCGCGCCATCGTGCGCGACCCCAAGGTCTTCCTCTTCGACGAGCCGCTGTCGAACCTCGACGCCAAGCTGCGCGTGCAGATGCGAACCGAGATCAAGAAGGTCCACCAGACCGTCAAGACCACCACGGTCTACGTCACCCACGACCAGGTGGAGGCGATGACGCTGGCCGACCGCGTCGTCGTCATGAACCACGGTGTGATCGAGCAGGTCGGGCCCCCGCAGGAGCTCTACCACCACCCGAAGACGCGCTTCGTCGCGGGCTTCATCGGCAGCCCCGCGATGAACTTCATCCCCGCCCGCGTCGAGAACGGCTCGGGCGCGCTGCGGCTTAACCTGCCGAACGGCATCGTGCTTCCCGTGCCGGAGGAGCGCACCGGACGCTACAGCCCCGTCGCGGGCAAGGAAGTGCTGTTCGGCATCCGGCCGGAGCACCTGACCGAGCCGAAGAACCTGGATCGCCAGAACATCTCCGTCTTCGAGCTGACGCCCGAGGTGATCGAGCCCATGGGGATGGAGACGCTGCTGCATCTCTGGCTGCAGGGCCACGAGGTCTGCAGCCGCATCGACCCGACGACGCCGGCCGAGCCGGGGCGCCCCATGCAGGTCGCCGCCGACCTCAACCACATGCACATCATCGATCCCGAGAGCGGGCGGGTCCTGTAGCCGCGTCTCCGCCCGCTTCCCCTTCTTCCCCCTCCCCCGCTCCCCTTCTTCCCCCTCCCCCGCTGTTGCGGGGGAGGGTTGGGGAGGGGGCCAGGTTCGAGACCAACCCCATGGCTCCCCCTTCCGTCCTCGTCGACGCCGCCCGGCTCGGCGCCTACGTCGCCGCCATCTTCCGCGCCGTCGGCTGCGACGAAGCCGAGGCGTCCCGCATCTCCACCCATCTCCTCGGCGCCAACCTCGCCGGCCATGACAGCCACGGCGTCGCGCGCGTGCCGCGCTATGTCGAATGGTGCGAGGCCGGCTATGTCCTGAAGGGGCAGACCGCCGAGGTCGTCACCGATGGCGGCTGCTTCGCGCTGGTGGACGGCAAGTTCGGCTTCGGCCAGACCGTCGCGCCGCAGGCCGTCGAGCTCGGCATCGCACGCGCGAGGCAGCACGGCATTGCCGTGGTGGGCCTGCGCAACGCCGGCCATATCGGCCGCGTCGGCGACTACGCCGAAACCGCGATCCGCGCCAACCTGATCAGCGTCCACTTCGTCAACGTCGCGGGCAGCGTGCTCGTCGCGCCCTTCGGCGCCACCGACCGCCGCTTCTCCACCGCGCCCTTCTCTGTCGGCGTGCCGCTGCCCGGCCGCCCTCTGGTGCTGGACTTCGCGACCTCGCTCGTCGCGGAGGGCAAGGTCCTCGTCGCCTCAAACGGCGGCAAGCCGCTGCCGGCAAATGCGCTGGTCGAGCCCGATGGCCGCCTCTCCGGCGACCCGCACACGCTCTACGGGGAGTACGGCGCGGTCGGCCCGCGCGACGTCACCAAGGGCCAGGGCGCCATCCGCGCCTTCGGCGAGCACAAGGGATCGGGGCTCGCCTTCATGTGCGAGATGCTGGCCGGCGCGCTGACCGGCGGCGGCACGAGCGGGCCCGTCACGGCGCGCACGCGCATCGCCAACGGCATGCTGAGCTTCTACATCTCGCCCAGCCATTTCGGCACCGAGGCCGAGTTCCACGCCACCGGCCGCGCCTATGTGGACTGGGTGCTCTCCGCCAACCCCGTCCCGGGCGAGACGGTCATCGCCCCCGGCGACAAGGAAGCCGCGACGCGCGCGGACCGGCTGGCCAATGGCGTGCCGCTGCAGCCCGACACCTGGGCCGGCATCATCGCGACCGCGCAGCGCCTCGGCGTCGCGCAGCCCGACTGAGCCATGGACCCGCTGACGCGGCTCCTCATCCGGCTGTCGCAGTGGTTCCGCAACCCGCCCTCGCGGAACCACCTGGCGATCCTGGGCGTGGTGCTCGTCGTCGCCGTCGTCCTGGTCACGATCGAGCGCAGCGTCGGCTGGCCGGACTGGGCGCGGACGGACCCCGTGCCGATCCGACATCGTTGACCCCGCGCCGCGCCGGCGCTTCTGTCGCGGCAATGACTGGGGAGGACAGGATGATCACCCGCCGCGCCGCGCTCGGCACCGCGCTCGCGCTTCTCGCGACACCAGCGCTGGCTTTCCCGGACCGCACGATCACGCTGGCCACCGGCTTCGCGCCGGGCGGCTCGACCGACGTGACGGCGCGGCTGCTCGCCGATCGGCTCGGCCCCGCGCTCGGCACCGGCGGGCGCGTCGTCGTGGAGAACCGCCCGGGTGCCGCCGGGATCATCGCCAGCGACTGGCTGCGCCGCCAGCCGCCCGACGGCTACACGCTGATGCTGGTGGAGGCCTCGTCGCACGCGCTGGCGCCGGCCGCCGTGCAGGGCGGCACGCGCTACGACGTCATGGCGGACTTCACGCACATCGCCATCGTCGGCACCGGCCCGATGATCCTGGTGACGCAGCCCGGCTTCCCCGAGCGGTCCGTGCAGGACGTCGTCGCGCGCCTGCGCGCCGCGCCGCCGGACACGCTGCCCTTCGCGTCGTCGGGCGTCGCGTCCATGCCGCATCTCTCGGCCGAGATGCTGGCCAGCGTCATCGGCCAGGGCGGCAAGTTCACCCACGCGCCCTACCGATCGGGCGGGCTGATGGTCGAGTCCATCGCGCGCGGCGAGACGCAATGGGGCGTGGCGGTGCTGGCCTCCGCCGCCGGCCAGGTGCGCGACGGGCGGGTGCGCGGCGTTGCGGTGACGGGGCTCGAGCGCTTTCCCTCCTTCCCCGACATCCCGACGCTGAACGAGGGCGCGCTGCCGGGCTTCGACCTCGAGAACTGGTTCGCCGTGATCGGGCCGCCGGGGATGCCCGCGCCGATCGTCGAGCAGGTCAACCAGGCCGTCCGCACCGCCATCGCGGAATCCGCCCTGCGCGAGCGCCTGCTCGTCGCCGGCGTCGCGCCCTGGACGCGGCCCAACACGCCAGCCGACGCGACCGCCTTCTTCCGCACGGAACTCGCGAAGTTCCGCCAGGTCGTGGACCGCACCGGCGTGAAGCTGGAGCCGTGATGGAAGAAGCCGACATCATCGTCGTCGGCGGCGGCAGCGCGGGCTGCGTGGTCGCCGCGCGCCTGTCGGAGGACGCATCCACCCGCGTCCTGCTGCTCGAGGCCGGCCCGCCCGACTCATCCCCCTGGGTCGGCCTGCCCGCGGGCTACGCCAGGCTCTACGGCAGCGGGATCTACGATCCGAAGTTCATGACCGAGCCCATCCGGTCGCTGAACGGCCGCGCCATGCACTGGCCGCGCGGCCGCGTGCTCGGCGGCTCGGGCAGCGTCAACGGCCTCGTCTTCCTGCGCGGCAGCCCGCACGACTACGACCGCTGGGCGCAGGCCGGCGCGCGCGGCTGGTCGCATGAGGAGGTCGCGCCCTTCTTCCGCCGCATGGAGACCTGGCTCGGCGAACCCTCCGACGCGCGCGGCACGTCGGGCCCGATCAAGGTGATCGAGCCCCGCCGCCTCGCCCCCGCCCCGCAGGCCTTCGTCGACAGCAGCGTCGCCGCGGGCCTGCCGCGCTTCCGCGACGTCAACGACGGCGGCTCGATCGAGGGCGTCGGCCCGGTCCAGCTCAACGTGGATGGCCGCTTCCGCTCCTCCTCCGCGCGCACCTACCTGAAACCCGCGATGTCGCGCGCCAACCTGCAGCTCCGCACCGGCATCCAGGTCCATCGCCTGCTCTTCGACGGCACGCGCTGCATCGGCGTCGCGACGGCGCAGGGCGAGTTCCGCGCGCGCCGCGAAGTCGTCGTGAGCTGCGGCGCGATCGAGACGCCGAAGCTCCTCATGCTCTCCGGCATCGGCGATGGCGAGGCGCTGCGGTCCCTCGGCATCGACGTCGTCGCGCACAACCCCGATGTCGGGCGCAACCTGCAGGACCACCTCATCGCCAAGTTCATCTGGCGCACGAAGCCCTGCGGCACGCTGAACGAGATCCTGCAGTCCCGGGTGAAGCAGGCCGCCATCGGCCTGGACTGGCTGATCCGCAGGCAGGGCCCGCTCGCGATCGGCGCCGGCGAGGCGACGGGCTTCCTGCGCGTCACGCCCGGCGCCGAGGAAGCCGAGGCGCAGCTGCTCTTCGTGAACTTCGCGACCTTCGACTACATGAAGGGCCTGTCGGACTTCCCCGGCGTGATGCTGAACTACGGCGCCTGCCGCCCCGACAGCCGCGGCACGATCACGCTGCGCAGCCCCGATCCCGCGGACAAGCCGGTGATCGAGCCGAACTATCTCGACCACCCGAACGACCTCCGCGTCATGCTCGGCGCCGCCTGGTTCTGCCGGAAGCTCGCGTCGCTGCCGCCCTTCCGCGACCTGGTCGAGGCGGAGCTTCGCCCCGGCCCCGAGGCGCAGGACGACGCCGCGATCGAGGCCAGCATCCGCGCCACCGCCGGCACTGTCTTCCACCCCTGCGGCACGGCGCGCATGGGCTCCGACGACCGCGCCGTGGTGGACCCGACGCTGCGGCTCCGCGGCATCCAGGGCCTGCGGATCGCGGACGCCAGCGTCTTCCCGCTGATCCCCTCGCCCAACATCCAGCCCGCCGCGCTGATGGTCGGCGAGCGCTGCGCCGACTTCATCCGCCGCGCCGCGTGACACGCGAAAGGATGGCCCGATGAGGATGCTCGCCGCGCTTGCCGCGCTGCTGCTGGCGCTGCCCGCCGCTGCGCAGGAATGGCCGTCCCGCCCGATCCGCCTGGTCGTCGGCTTCCCCGCCGGCGGCCCGACCGACATCCCCGCCCGCATCGTGGCGGAGCGCCTGCGCGCGCAGCTGCCGCAGCCCATCGTCGTGGAGAACCGCACCGGCGCCGGCGGCCGCATCGCGCTCGATCACGTGCTGTCTCAGCCGCGCGACGGCCACACGCTGCTGCTCTGCACCTATATCGACGCGCTGAACACGCTGGGCAGCCGGCCCTATCGGCTGGAGGATCTCGCGCCGATCTCGCAGATCACCCGCGCCTACTACGCGATCGCCGTCCCCAACACGCTGCCCGCGCAAGACCTTCGTGACTTCGTCGCGCTGGCGCATTCGCGCCCGGACGGCATCGCCTTCGGCCATGTCGGCGCGGGCTCCATGCCGAACCTCGTCGCGCGCATCTTCGAAGCCAAGGCCGGCATCGCCATGCAGGAGGTGCCCTACCGCGGCACGCCGCCGGTGCTGCAGGACCTCATTGCCGGCCGGCTGCAGTTCTTCGTCGGTCCGCTGGTCAACACCATGCCGATCGCGCAATCCGGCCAGCTCCGCGTCATCGGCATGACGAGCCCGGAGCGGCTTTCCGTCGCGCCCGACATCCCGACCTTGACGGAGCAGGGAATGGACCTCGTCGCCGCGGGCTGGCTCGGCCTCTGCGGCGCGGCCGGCATCCCCGCCCCCGTCGTCGCTCGGCTGAACGCGCTGGTGGTCGAAGCCGTCGCCTCGCCGGACTACCGCAGCGCGGTCGAAGGCACCGGCGCCGGCGCGGTTTCATCGACGCCGGATGGCTTGGCCCGCTTGATGGAGGAGACCGTCGCGCAGTATCGCGACGTCATCCGCACCCACAACATCCCGCTGGATTGACAGATATGCCCCGCACCGCCCTGGTCACCGGCGCCGGCCGCAACATCGGCCGCGCCATCGCACTCGCCTTTGCGCAGGACGGCATGAACGTCGTCGTCAACGGCAGCAGCGACCGCGCCGCGGCGGAGTCCGTCGCCGCCGAATGCCGCGCGCTCGGCGCGCAGGCGCTGGTCGTGATGGGCGACGTCGGCAGCGAAGCCGAGTGCAACCGCATCGCCGCCGCCGCGCTCGCGCAATTCGGCACCGTGGACGTGCTGGTCAACAACGCCGCGCTCCGCCCGCTGAAGCCCTTCCTCGACTCCACCGCCGAGGACTGGCGCCGCGTCATGTCCGTGGACCTCGAGGCCGCGATCTGGCTGTCCAGGGCGCTGATCCCCGGCATGGCCGCGCAGGGCTGGGGCCGGATCGTCAACTTCACCGGCATGAACGCGATTCATGGATACGCGGGGCGTGCGCCGGTCTCCGTCGCCAAGCACGGCCTCTGGGGCCTGACCAAGGCGCTGGCCAAGGAATTCGCGAAGCAGGGCATCACGGTCAACGCGATCTCGCCCGGCCCCATTGCCGCCGACGACGACCAGCCCGGCAAGGAGACGCACCGGCACAGCTACCTCGCCAAGGTCCCGATGGGCCGCATGGGCACGTCGGCCGAGATCGCGGCGGTGGTGCGGATGCTGGTCAGCGACGGCGGGGCGTATCTGACGGGCCAGATGCTCGGCGTGAACGGCGGCGCGGAGACGTGACGCCGGCCTGCGGCGAGCGATCCCGGCCGATGCGCTGCGCGATGGTGAGATGAACCGACGCGCGGATATGCCCGCGCGGATATGAACCTGCTTCCCAATCCGGCGTTGTTCCGACCTGCCGGCGCAATGGCGCGCCGCAATGCAGGAGACCACGCGTGGACAAGGACCGCCTGAAGGGCATCGGCAACCAGATCAAGGGCACTGCCAAGGAGATCGCCGGCGAGGTGACCGGCGATGCGAAACTCGAAGCCGAGGGGCGCGCTGACAAGGCCAAGGGCAAGGTGCAGAACGCCGTCGGCGGCGCCAAGGACGCCGTGCGTGACGCGGTGGACGGCAAGGACCGTATCTAGTCGCTCGTCTCCCGGCCCAGCGCGTCCGCGCCGGGCGGAACCGACTTTCTGGCCGGCAGGCCACCATCACACGGAGAGCCAGATGATATCGAAGATCGCCGCTGCGGCGCTCGTCGCCGCCACCATCGTCGCACAGCCTGTCCTCGCTCAGGGCACCGGCACGACCGGCAGCACCACCACCATCATCGTCCCGAACCCGACTCCCGGCGGGGTCACCCCCGGCTCGGGCCCGATCAGCGGGACCGGTTCGACCGATTCGCTCGGCGGCTCGGCGAACTCAGGCGCCCCGCTGAACGCCCAGGGCGTTCCCCGCGTCGCCACGCCCGCGAGCCCTGGTGTCGGTGCGCCGGCCCCGAGCGTTTCGCCGAGCACGACGATCACCGGCGATACCAACAGCGGCGGCAAGTAAGACCTGCATGACCGGCGCGCGGCGGCCGCGATCGCTGCCGCTGCCTTCGGGCCGTCGCCAAAGCTCGGCGACGGCCCGCCCGGTTACGCGATGGCCCGGCCGGCGAGACCGCTAGGGGCAGGTTCGACCCAGAGCTCCTGTCGCGCGGGTCGTCGGCGTTCCGAGACCTTCGCAGCGGCGTCCGCTCAATCCTCCGGCCGGAACCCCGAGGCCTGCACGATCGGCGCCCAATACGCCTGCTCCGCGCGGATACGCTGCGCGAAGGCGTCCGGCGCCATGACCAGCGCGGGGTAGTCCAGCCGCGCCAGCCCCGCGCGGAATTCCGCCGTCGGCACGCTGGCCGCCGTCGCGGCATGCAGCGCGGTGAGAACGGGCGCCGGCGCACGGCCCGGCAGCAGCAGGCCGATCCATTCCTCCGCCGTCAGGCTGGGCTGTCCCTGCTCGGCGAAGGTCGGCACGTCGGGCAGGTTCGCCGCGCGCAGGCCAGACGAGATCGCCAGCACCCGGATCCGCCCGGTCCGGTGCAGCTCCGCCACCGCGCCGAGCGTCACCATCGCGCAGGGCAGGTTGCCGCCGACCAGGTCCTGCACCGCGGGCGCCGAGCCGCGATAGGGCACATGCGTCATCGCCACGCCCGTCGTCAGGCCGAACTGCACCGCGAGGAAATGCGGCATCGACCCCGCTGCCGGGTTGCCGCAGGCGAGCCCGCCCTGTGCCTTCCCCCAGGCCACCAGCCCCGCGACGTCGCGTGCGGGATGCACCGCGCCGACCGCCAGCACGAAGGGATAGGTGCAGAGCGGCGTGACCGGCGTCAGGTCCACCAGCGGGTCGTAGCGCAGCGCGCGGCCATAGACCGCGGGATAGACGGTCGCGAGCGAGGCCGGCCCGACCACCATTGTCGTGCCGTCCGGCGGCGCCGCGGCGGTCGCCTCCATGGAAAGCCGCCCGCCGGCGCCGGTGCGGTTCTCCACGATCGCCTGCGGCGCATGGCCCTGGGCGTGCAGTCCCTCCGCCAGCAGGCGCGCGACGACGTCGGAGGGGCCGCCCGGCGCGAAGCCCACCAGGATGCGCACGGGCCGCGCGAGCTGGGCGCGGGCGAGCGCGGGCAGGGCGGCGGCCAGCGCGCCGAGCGCGGCGCGGCGGGCGAGGCGTGTCATGGCGCGTTCCTCCTCGGCCGCCGGGGCGGGCCTTGCGGGATGGTGATGGATCGGCCGCTCGCGGGGAAGGCGTGTTCGCTGGCCGCTTCCGGCGGAAGCGGGCAGGCTCGCGCGGCCTGCCCGCGTCAGGCCGTTCGTCCGGGGAGGAGAGAGCATGCAGGCGCATTGGCAGGCGCTCACGGTCCTGACGGTGGCCCGCACCAGCCTGGGGTTCCAGTTCCAGTCGGTCGCCTCCGTGTCGCCCGACCTCGTCGCGCAGCTCGGCCTCGACTACGCCGACCTCGGGACGCTGATCGGGCTCTATTTCGTGCCGGGGATGGCGCTGGCCCTGCCGGGTGCCGCGCTGGGCCGCCGCTTCGGTGACAAGCGCGTCGTCGGCTTCGGCCTGGTGCTGATGGTCGCCGGCGGTCTCCTGACGGCATGGGCGTCGGATTACGCCGCGCTGGCGGCGGGGCGCCTGGTGTCGGGATTCGGTGCCGTGCTGCTGAACGTCCTCATGTCGAAGATGGTGACGGACTGGTTCGCCGGCCGGCGGGAGATCGTGCTGGCCATGGCGGTGTTCGTGAACTCCTTCCCGATCGGCGTCGGGCTCGCCACCCTGCTGCTGGGCCCGCTGGCCGGCCTCGCGGGCTGGAGCGCCGCTCTCGCGGCGACGGCCGCGCTGGCGCTCGGCGCGCTGCTCCTGGTGGGCCTTGCCTATGCGAAGCACCCGAATGACGGCAGCCGTGCGTCGGCCGCGGCGACGATCGCGCCGCGGGAGGTCGTGCTGGTCTGCCTGGCGGGCGCGATCTGGGGGATCTTCAACGGCTCCTTCAGCGTGATGTTCGGCTTCGCGCCGACCTTCCTGGCGGGCGAGGGGCTCTCCGTGACGGCCGTGGGCCTCCTTATCGGCATCGCTACCTGGCTGGCTGCGGGATCGGTGCAGGTGGGCGGCATCCTGGCGCAGCGTTGGAACAGGCCGGCGATGCTGATGGCCATCGGCGCGCTGGGCTGGGCCGCCTGCCTCGTGGCGCTGGCGCTGGGCGCCGGGATGTCTGGCGCAGCGCTGATCGAGGCGGGGCTGCTGATGGGCCTGCCGGTCGGCGTCATCATGTCGCTGCCTTCCCAGGCGCTGCGGCCGGAGAGCCGGGCCCTCGGCCTCGGGCTTTTCTACACCTGGCTCTATGTCGGGCATGCGCTGATGCCGCCCGCGGCGGGCTGGCTGCAGGACGCCACGGGCAGCCCGTCCGCGCCGCTGCTCTTCACGGCGCTGCTGGTGGCGGCGATGCTGCCGGCCTACGGGCTGTTCCAGGCCATCAGCGGCGCGGCGCCGGGCGCCGGCCGGCGATAGGATCTCGCGACCAGAATTGGCTGGACCTTGGTGTCGTGAGGGAACATAATAAGAACGAACGGCCTGGCTGCGGCCAGCGCAGCGCTCTTTGAGCCTGTCCATCCGTCTGCAGGCGCCTGTCCGGTCGGTTGGCCTGACCGCGCGCTCAGGGAATGTTGCGCGGCCGGCCCGGGGACGGGCTTTTGTCCGAAGGCCGCCGCCCCAAGCGCCTAAAGGCTAAAATCCCAAAACCTTAAAGTCGTAAAATTCCGGTCGGCTCAGACCGGGCCGGCGACGAACTCGCCGGCGCGCATCAGCGGCTCCACCGCCCCCGACTTGGTCACGCCGTCGACCTCCACGCTGCCCGACCCGATCATCCAGTCGATGTGGATCAGCGACGCATTGGCGCCGCGCTTCGCAAGCTCGTCCATCGGCACCCCCGCGCTGTCGCGCAGGCAGGTCGTGTAGGCCTGGCCGAGGGCGATGTGGCTCGCCGCGTTCTCGTCGAAGAGCGTGTTGCTGAACAGCAGCCCGCTCTTGGAAATGGGCGAGGAATGCGGCACCAGCGCGACCTCGCCGAGCCGCGCCGCGCCTTCGTCGGTGCCGAGCACCTTGGTCAGGACCTCGGCGCCCTTGGACGCATTCGCCTCGACGATGCGGCCCTCTTCGAAGCGCACCGCGATGTCCTCGATCAGCGTGCCCTGGTAGGAGAGCGGCTTGGTCGAACGCACGACGCCTTCCACGCGCAGCGCATGTGGCGTGGTGAAGACTTCCTCGGTCGGGATGTTGGGGTTGCAGACGATGCCGTTCTTCGCGGCCTCGGCGCCACCGCACCAGAGATGGCCGTCGGCGAGCCCGACGCGCAGGTCCGTGCCTGGGCCGCGGAAGTGCAGCTCGCGAAAATCCTTGCCGTTCAGGAAGTCGCAGCGCGCATGCAGCGTCGCGTTGTGCCGCGCCCATTCCGCCACGGGATCCGCCGCGTCCACGCGGCAGGCCGCGAAGATCGCGTCCCACAGCCGGTCGACGGCCTGGCAGTCCGGCAGGTTCGGAAACACCTGCCGCGCCCAGCCCGGCGTCGCGCAGGGCACCAGGTTCCAGTTGATGGCGAAGCCCGTGATGAGCTCGAGCGCGGGGCGATAGGCGATGCTGCGCGCCTTGTTGGCGCGCGCGACCTTCGCCGGATCCTCCTTCGACAGCAGCGTGGGATCGTCGCCGACGACGGCGAGCCGCGCGGCGCCGCCCTTGAAGGCTTCGGCCATCGCGCTGAACAGCCAGCCCGGCGCGACGTCGAAGGCCTCGTCGGGGTGGGCGTGGCGGTAGCGCGCCAGCGCGACCTGGTCGTCGGAGATGAGCGGCGTGACCAGCGTGGCGCCGGCCCTATAGGCGTGCTCCACGATGCGGCGCACGAGCGGCATGGCCTCGATCGGCGCGGTCAACACGATCTCCTGCCCCGGACGGAGTCCGAGGCCGACCTTCACCGCGAGCATGGCGAGCCTGTCGAGCCGCGCCTCCAACGAGGTGCCGGCCATCATGTCATCGGGCATCTGTCTGCCTTTCAGCTCTGTGTCGTGGTCGGCGCCGGCCCGCGCACCAGGCGGCGGATCGCGGCGAGCAGCTCGGGCCGGTCCCAGTCGGCCTCGCCTTCCAGCCGCGCGACCTCCTGGCCCGTGCGGTCGAGGATGATGGTGGTGGGCAGCCCCCGCACCCCGAAGGCCCGCCCGGCCGCGCCGCGGGGGTCGAGCCAGATCGCGAGGTTCTTGACGCCCGTCCGCTGGTAGAAGGGCTCGACCTGCGCCTTGCCGCCGCGATCGGAGGACAGCGCGAGGATCTCGATGCCCTCGCGCGCCAGCGCGGCGTGCGCCCGGTCGAGCGCGGGCATCTCGGCCACGCAGGGCGGGCACCAGGTCGCCCAGAAATTCACGACCAGGCCGCGGCCGCGGAAGGCGTCGAAGCGGGTTTCCCGGCCCTCGGCGTCGAGGAAGACCAGGTTCTCGGGGATCGGCTTGCCCGCCGGCGTCTCGCGCAGCCGCGACAGGCCGCCATCCGCTCCGGCCGCCAACGCTTGACGCGCCGCGATGCCGGTGGCCAGTGACGCGCCGAGCGTGAGCAGGCCTCTGCGCCGCATCAACCGAGGATACTCCCTTCCGTGGCCGACAACACCAAGACCAGTCACTCCCTGTGGGGCGGCCGCTATGCCGAGGGGCCTGGCGCCATCATGCGGGAGATCAATGCCTCCATCGGCTTCGATCGCAAGATGTGGCGCCAGGATATCCGCGGCAGCCTCGCCCACGCCGCCATGCTGGCCCATGTGGGGATCATCAGCGCCGAGGACGAGGCTGCCATCCGCGACGGCCTGCACGCGATCGCCAAGGAGATCGAGGCCGGGTCCTTCGCCTTCTCGGAGGCGCTCGAGGACATCCACATGAACATCGAGGCCCGCCTGACCGAGCGCATCGGCGAGGCCGGCAAGCGCCTGCACACCGGCCGCAGCCGCAACGACCAGGTGGCGCTCGACGTACGGCTCTGGACCCGGGACGCGATCGACGGGCTGGATGCGCAGGTCGCGGACGTCATGCGCGCGCTGGTGGACCGCGCGGCGGAGCATGCCGCGACCGTCATGCCGGGCTTCACACACCTCCAGCCCGCGCAGCCCACGACGCTCGGGCATCATCTGCTGGCCTATGTCGAGATGCTGTCGCGCGACCGCGGGCGGCTCGCGGATTGCCGCAGGCGCCTCAACGAGAGCCCGCTGGGTGCGGCGGCGCTCTGCGGCACGGGCTTCCCGATCGACCGCCACATGACGGCCGAGGCGCTCGGCTTCGACGGCCCGACGCGCAACAGCCTGGACAGCGTGGCGTCGCGCGACTTCGCGGCCGAGTTCCTCTTCGCCTGCGCGATGTGCGCCACGCATCTCAGCCGCTTCGCGGAGGAGATCGTGATCTGGACGAACCCCTATTTCGGCTTCGTCAAGCTCTCCGACGCCTTCACCACGGGCAGCTCGATCATGCCGCAGAAGCGCAACCCCGATGCGGCGGAGCTGGTGCGCGGCAAGGTCGGCCGCATGCTCGGCAACCTCGTCGCGATGCTGACGACGCTCAAGGGCCTCGCCCTGACCTATTTCAAGGACATGCAGGAGGACAAGGAGCCGATCTTCGACGCCGCGGAGAACCTGGCGCTCTGCCTCGCCGCGATCGGCGGCATGGTGCGCGACATGACCCCGCAGGCCGAGCGACTGGCGGAAGCCGCCGGCGCCGGCTTCTCGACCGCGACGGACCTCGCGGACTGGCTGGTGCGGGAGCTGAGGTTCCCCTTCCGTGACGCCCACCACGTCACCGGGCGGCTGGTCGCGCTGGCGGAGCAGAAGGGCGCGGACCTGTCGGAGCTGACGCTGGCCGACATGCAGTTCGTGGAGCCGCGCATCCACGCGGGCGTCTTCGACGTCCTCACCGTGCAGGCCTCGGTCGCGTCGCGCACCAGCTTCGGCGGCACCGCGCCGGCCAACGTCGCCCGCATGGCGGCGGAGTGGAAGGAAAGGCTGGCATGACGCGCTTCCTCGCCCTCGGCGCGCTGGCGCTGTTGCTGGTTGCCTGCGGGCGGGCCGGCGACATCAGGCCGCCCGGCCCGCCCGACCAGGTCACCTATCCCCGGACCTACCCGAACCGCTGACGCCGGGCCGCCGGTCTGGCATGGTAGCCCGATGTCACGTGGCCACACATCGCGCGGTCCTTCCTTCGGCCCCTGGGGCCGGCGCCGCGCGGAAGGCGAAGCCCCCTTCGCCGGCTTCTGCCGTCGCGGCTACCACCACGGCAACCTCAGGGAGGCCCTGATCGAGGCCGCGCGCCAGCTCACGGCCGAACGCGGCCCGCACGGGTTCACCCTGGTCGAGGCCGCGCGGCTCGCCGGCGTCTCGCCCTCCGCCCCCTACCGGCACTTCCGGGACAAGGACGCGCTGCTCGCGGAGCTCTGCCGCCGTGGCTTCGAGGCCTTCGGCAAGCGCCTGCGGGACGCGACGGTCGGGCAGGGCGTGCGCGAGGGCCTCGCCGCCATGGGCCGCGCCTACCTCGCCTTCGCGCGCGAGGAGCCCGGCTATTACAGTGCCATGTTCGCCTGGCGCGACCCGACGCCGCCGGAGGGCGCGGGGGAGCAGACCCAGGATGGGCCCTTCGCCGCCCTCGTCGGCGCCATCGCCCGCGTCCTGCCCGAAGGCGACAACCCCGCCCGGGCCCGGCTGCTCGCGCTCGAGGTCTGGGCGCTCTCGCACGGCCTTGCAGGGCTGGAGCGCGCGGGCATGCCGCCAGCGGGCTCCGGCGCGCCGCCGCCCGAGCAGGTGCTGGAGGACGCGGTCGGCCGTCTGCTCAAGTAAGACAATGTAAATCACATTGACATGGCTTCGGCGCCTCCGTATGTGAATGTGCGTCACATCAACACAGGAGACGTGACCTGATGTCCGCCGCATCCTCCGCGATGCCCCTCGACGAGATGCCTGCCGGCCTGCCGCCGGATCTCGCCTGGCGCTGGCACAAGCAGCGCCGGAAGGCGGCCCGGCGGGAGGCGCGCGCGGCGCGCTGGGCGCCCTGGGGCGGCCATCCCCTTCGCGGCTGGCGCCTGCCGGTGATGATCCTCGGCTTCATCGCGTGGTGGCCGATCGGCCTCGCGCTCCTCGCCCTGTTCTTCTTCTGGAGACCCGCCATGGCCTGCAGCTCTGCCAATTGGACCGCCCCCTGGAAGGCCCGCATGCGCGAGGCCATGGAACAGCGCCCCTGGTCGGCGCCTGCCTCGACCGGCAACGTCGCCTTCGACGAATACCGCGCCAATGTCCTCGCGCGGCTCGAGGAGGAGCGCCGCCAGCTTGACGCCCAGGCCGCGGAGTTCGGCGACTTCGTCAAGCAGCTCCGCCGCGCCAAGGACCAGGAGGAGTTCGAGCGCTTCATGCAGTCCCGCGAGCGTCCGCGCGCCTGATCCGCGCCCGATCGGCCCGGGGGCGCGCGTGCGGCTTGCGCGTTCCCCGGGGTGCCGCCAGGTTCCGAACCCATGATGGAATCGAACGGAGAGGCGGACCCGCGCGGTAGGGGCGCATCTCCGGATCCGGAAGGTCCGACATCCCCGGACCCGGCTGCCCCACCCACGTCGTTCCGCCTGACCGCCCTCGGGCCCGTCATCGTCGTCCCGGTCATCGGCGTCCGCTTCGAGCTTCGGATCGATGCGAACGACGCCACGCCGCTGCCGGACCGGCTTTGCGTCCAACTCCGATGGCCGTCCGGCGCGGCGGACCAGCGCGCAACCCCGCTGGACTGCGCCCCGCTGGCCGGGGACGGCCCCTGGAGCGTTGTCGTGGCGGGTCGCTGCGAGGCGCCGCTGCAACCGGGAGAGCATGCCGTCGAGATCCGCCTGGAAGCCGAGGACGGTTCGGTGCTCGGGACGGCCTGCCTTCCAGCCGTGGTGCACGACCTGCAGACGCTGGCGGCGGCGGAGCCCATCCGGCCCGACGCGATGCGTCGCTTCTCGCTGGATGACCTGCCCGCCGTGCCGCCCCAGAGGGCGAACGGCCTGGACGAGATGCGCATCCAGTTCCGCCCGCCGATCCGGCTCGCCGCGTTGCAGCCGGACCGGTCGGACCTCGCGCAACTCGGCACGGTGAGCCGGATCGCCAAGCGCATGGTCGTCGGCGTGGAGCGCCCGGCGCTTGCCGTCGGGGTCGTCGAGAACGCGTTCGTCCTCGGCCACCGCATGACGGTCGCGACGCCGCGCGGCGTCCCGCCCGGCGCGCTGGTGGTCGAGATCCTGCCGGCCTTCTTCGTGTTCCAGTATTTCGCACGACTGGCCGATCTCGTCGGCCACCGCCACCGCTTCTACGGTCAGGCGACGCCCCGACGTCCCGGCCGACGGCGCTTGGACGCTCGACCTGGACGCCTTCCTGCGCTTCCTCGATCTCCTGCTGGAGCAGGCCGGGATATAGGGCCGGGGCACGGCGCCACCTTCACGAACGCCGCCAGCAGCCCCATCCTGGGGTGATGGCCGCCCCCGCTCCCCTCCTCGCGGACGAGGATCCCAGCTTCGCCGAGCTCCTCGCGCTCCGTCCGCAGCTCACCATGCACGCCCATGACGGCCTGACGCTGGAGGACGTGCCGCTGGCCCGCGTCGCGCGGGAAGCCGGCACCCCGAGCTGGGTCTATTCCGCCGCCACGCTGCGCCGCCGCTACCACGCGCTGCGCGGTGCGCTGGCCGACGCGCAGCTGCCGGCCGAGGTGCATTTCGCGGTCAAGGCCAACCCCAACCTCGCCGTCCTGCGCACCCTCGCGAAGGAAGGCGCCGGCGCCGACATCGTCAGCGAGGGCGAGCTGAGGCTCGCCCTCGCGGCCGGCATCGCGCCGTCCCATGTCGTCTTCTCCGGCGTCGGCAAGTCGCTGGCGGAGCTGCGCTTCGCGCTCTCGCGCGGGGTTGGCCAGATCAATGCGGAAAGCGCGGAGGAGGTCGCGATGATCTCCGCTGTCGCGACCGCGCTGAATGTCACCGCGCGCGTCGCGCTGCGCGTCAACCCCGACGTGGATCCCCGCACCCACGCCAAGATCACCACCGGCAAGAGCGAGAACAAGTTCGGCGTGCCGATCCTGGACGCCCCTGCGCTCTATGCCCGCATGGTGGCGACCCCCGGCATCGCGGCAGTCGGCGTGGCCACGCATATCGGCAGCCAGATCACCTCCGGCATGTCGGCCTACTCGGCGGCCTATCGCGCGCTGGCGGAGCTCGTGCGCGAGCTCCGCGCGCAGTCGCTGCCGGTCGAGGTGGTGGATTGCGGCGGCGGCCTCGGCATTCCCTATCGCGACGAGCCCGCGCCGTCGCCGGCGGCGCTCGCCGGCGCGATCAAGGCGGCGCTCGGCAACAGCGGCGCGAAGCTGATGGTCGAGCCCGGGCGCTGGATCGCCGGGCCCGCGGGCGTGCTGCTGGCCTCCGTCATCCTGCAGAAGCGCACCGGCATGCGGCGCTTCGTGATCCTCGACGCCGCGATGAACGACCTGGTGCGGCCCGCCATGTACGAGGCGTGGCACGGCATCATCCCGGTCTCGCCCGGGGACTACGCCGCGCCCGTCTCGCCCTGCGACGTGGTCGGGCCGGTCTGCGAGACCGGCGACACCTTCGCCAGAAACCGTGGCCTTCCGCCGCTGGAACCGGGTAGCCTCGTCGCGTTCCTGGATGCGGGGGCCTACGGAGCCGCGATGAGCAGCACCTATAACGCCCGCCCACTGGCGGCGGAGGTCCTGGTGGATGGCGACCGCCTGGCGGTGGTCCGCGCGCGCCAGACGCAGGAGGCGCTGCTGGCCGGCCAGAGCGTGCCGGACTGGCTGACATGATGGAGGGCCGGCCGCTCGCCCGGCGTCGCCGCCTCGCCAGCCTGGCCCTGGCCTGGGAGGCGATCTGGCCGGCGATCTGGCCGGCGCTGGGGCTGCTCGGGGTCTGGCTGACCATCGCACTGCTCGGCCTTCCCCTGCTGCTGCCGGGCTGGGCGCGGCCGCTGCTGGCGGCGGCCGTCGCGGCGGGGATCGGTGCCGCGCTGTGGCGCGGGCTGCGCGGCTTCGCCTGGCCGGGGACGGACCCGGCCGACCGGCGGCTGGAGCGCGCATCCAACCTGCCGCACCGGCCGCTGGCGGCGCTGACCGACAGGCCGGCGACCGACGACCCCGTTGCCCAGGCCGTGTGGGAGATCCATCGCGACCGCGCGCTTGCCTCGATCCGTCGGCTGCGGGTCGGGCTGCCGCGGCCGGGGCTGGCGACGCGCGACCCGATCGCGCTGCGCGCCGCGGTCGGGCTCTCGCTGCTCGCCGCCCTGGTAATCGCAGGGCCGGAGGCGCCGGAGCGGCTGCGCCGCGCTATCCTGCCGCCCGTCGCCATCGCCGCGGCGCCGCCGCCGATGCGGCTCGAGGCCTGGGTGACGCCGCCCGCCTATACCGGCGCGGCGCCCGTCTTCCTCGACCCCGCCGGCGGCAGCGTCAGCGTCCCCGCGGGCAGCCGGCTCCAGGTCGCGCTGTCCGGCGGCACGGGCGGCGCGCCGGAACTCCAGATCGGCAACAATGCGCAGCCCTTCCGCGCGCTGGACGGACGTTCCTTCGGCGCCGAGGCGGTGCTGGAGCAGGGCGCGCGGCTGTCGATCCGGCGCGACGCGCAGGAGGTCGCGGCCTGGACCCTGTCCGTGCAGGCCGACCAGCCGCCGGTCGCGCGCTTCACCGAGACGCCCGGCCGCGCGGCCCGGGGCCTGGCGACGCGCCTGCCCTGGCAGGCCGAGGACGATTGGGGCGTCGCCACGCTGGTCGCCGAGATCCGGCTGAAGGCCCGTCCCGACGCCGCGCCGCACGTCATCGAGATCGCGCTGTCCGGCCAGCCCCGCCAGGCCCGCGGCGTCTCGGCCCCCGACCTCTCGGCGCATCCCTGGGCCGGGCTCGAGGTCGAGATTCTGTTGCGCGCGAAGGACGGCGCCGGCCAGGAAGGCGTCTCGGCCGTTGCCGCGATCGCCCTGCCGGAGCGCAGCTTCACCCATCCCGTCGCGCAGCAGCTGATCGCGCTGCGCAAGGCGCTGTCGGTCGCGCCCGACGGCCGCGCCGATGCGCGCCGCGAGCTCGATCGCATCGCCGCCGCGCCGGAGGCCTTCGAGCACGACACCACCACCTATCTCGCGATCCGCGCCGCCCGCCACCGGCTGGTGCGCGACCGCCGCGCGGACGCGGTGGGCGAGGTGCAGGACATCCTGTGGGAGACCGCGCTGGCGCTCGAGGAAGGCCGCGCCGAGCGCACCGCCCGCGCGCTGGCCGAGGCCCGCCAGCAGCTGCGCGAGGCGCTGCAGGAAGCCCAGCGCCAGCAGCAGGAGGCGCAGCGGCAGGAGCAGCAGGGCGGCGAGCGGCAGGACCGCAACACCGAGCAGCGTCAGGAGACCGACCGCCGCATCCAGGAGCTCCGCGACGCCATCCGGCGCCACCTGGAAGCCCTCGCGGAACGGCTGCAGCGCGAGAACGCCGAAGCGATGCCCTTCGACCCGCAGAACCGGCTGATGGACCGCCGAGACCTTGATCGCCGCACCGACCGCATGCGCGAAGCCAACCGGCAGGACCGGACGCAGGACGCCGAGCGCGAGCTTGCCGAGCTCGAGGAGATGCTGCGCGCGCTGGAGGAAGGCCGCACGGCGCGCAACGAGCAGCAGGAACGCCGGCGCCAGCAGCGCCAGCGCGGCGAGCAGCAGATGGGCGTGGTGCAGGACATGGTGCAGCGCCAGACCCGCATGCTCGACAGCGGCCACCAGCGCGCCGAGGCCGACCAGCAGCGCCGCGAAGCCGACCGCCGCGCGCAGCAGCAGCTCAACCGCTCGCCCTGGGCGCGGCCTCTCCCGCAGCAGGACCAGCAGCAGCAGCAGCAGCGCGCCGAAGCCGAGCAGCAGGCCCGCACCGAGGCCGGGCGGGAGGCGCGCAGCCAGCGCGCGCTGCGACGGGCGCTCGGCGAGGTCATGCAGCAATTCGGCGACCTCACCGGCGAGGTGCCACCCCAGCTCGGCCGCGCCGACCAGGCCATGCGGGAGGCGCAGGAACAGCTGACCGAGGGGCAGGACGCCCGCGATGCGCAGCAGCGCGCCATCCGCGAGCTGCAGGAAGGGGCGCGGCAGATGGCGCAGCAGATGCAGCGCCAGTTCGGCCAGCAGGACGGCGAGGGCGAGGAGGAGGGCGACGAGCCCGGCGAGATGATGGGCGAGGGCCAGGGCCAGGGCGAAGGCCAGGACCAGGCCCAGGAACAGGGCCCGGGCCGCGACCCGCTCGGCCGCCGCACGCGGGAGGCGCCGGGGGCGCAGGACACGGGATCCGACACCCGTGTGCCGGACGAGGCCGAGCAGCTCCGCACCCGCCGCCTGCAGGAGGAGCTGCGCCGCCGCGGCGCCGAGCGCGAGCGGCCGCAGGACGAGCTGGACTACATCGACCGGCTGCTGCGCCGTTTCTGACCCTGGCGTCGGCGTTGTGCTGCGCAGCAGCAACCTGAGGTAGTGCTTGAGCTTTTTCTGGCAGACCGTTGTTAACTTCGCGCGCGATGGTAGATATTCAGATTCTATTTACTATTAGGGCGCGAGTTGCTTGTCAGATTATTAACCCCCGGGCATCATGCCTCCACACGCTTTCGCGTGGCGAGAGGGCGCCGGGCCGGATCGCCGCCTGTCGCGTCCGGCTCCTGCCGGGCGACGGCGCTGACCCGCCACCTCCCCGCCACTGCACCGGCGGCGTGTGGGGAGTGGATCATGCTGTTGAAGACCGACACCGCGTCGCTCCGCATCACCGATGCCCCGCCCGCCGGTTCGCTGGCGCAGGTCGTGGCGATGCAGGCCGATTGGTATGCGCGCCACTGGGGCTTCGGGATGCCCTTCGAAGCCAAGGTCGCCGCCGAGGCCGGCGAGTTCGGCCGCGCCCTGCCGCACCCGGATTGTCGGATGTGGGTTGCGCGCGACGCGATCGGCCTGGCGGGCAGCATCACCATCGACGGGCGGGAAAACCCGGTGGCCCGGCTGCGCTGGTTCATCGTGGACGAGCGGGCGCGCGGGGGCCTGGGCCGCCAGCTGCTGGACGGCGCCCTGGCCTTCTGCCGCGAACGCGGCTTCCGGGAGGTCTGGCTGACCACCTTCGACGGGCTGGTCGCGGCGCGGCACCTGTACCGCCAGGCCGGATTCGTCGTCGAGCACGAGGCGCCCGACACCACTTGGGGAGTCCGCGTGACGGAGCAGGTGCTGCGGCTGCGGTTCTGATCGCCCTGGCACGCCTTCCAGGGCCGATCACGAAACCGTAGACTCCGCCTGTCCGGGCCGCCGAGTCGCGGCCGGAACGGAGAGCCTGGGGTGGGACGCGTCCTTTTCGCGCTGTTCGGCGTGATGGTCCTCGGCGTCGTGACCGTCGCCTGGCCTTCGATGAACGAGAGCACCAGGGAACCCTGCCGGGCCCTGGAGAAGCTCACGATCGCGCGCGCGCTCGACGCGCCGGTTGACCCGGACCAGCCCTACCGCGACTCCATGCGCCGGACCATCGCCAACACGCTGATCCGCGACAGCCAGCTCGACGGCGGCGCCGGCACGCGGGCCGCCCATCGCCGGCTGCGGCCGATCCCGACCTATGTCGGCTGCGCGCTGGGCTATTGGCAGGTCTCGCTGGTGCCGGCCTCGCTCGATGGATGGCTGGCGGGAATGTGGTACTGACGAGGTCCCAACCCGCAGGACGCCTCATGGCCCATCCAGGCGGCAGCCCGACCGCGCGCGAGCGCCTGGTGCACGAGCTCCGCGAATACCTCGCGATCGCCGCCTATCTCTATGTCTGCTTCGCCGCGCTGCTGTTCTATCGCTGGAGCATCCTCGAGGAGGCCGGGCCCGCCCCCATCCAGTACGGCCTGGCCGCCATCAAGGCGCTGGTGCTCGGCAAGTTCATGCTGCTCGGTCGCGTCGTCGGCGTGGGGGAGCGGTCGCCGCTGCACCGGCCGATGCTCGCCGTGCTGTGGAAGTCGCTCTCCACGCTGGCCCTGCTCGTCCTGCTCACGGTGATCGAGCATGTCCTGCTGGGCTGGTGGCATGGCGAGGGGCCGGTGCAGGCGCTCCGCGCCGCGTTAGGGGGCCGCCGGCTCGAGACGGCCGCGTCCTGCCTGCTGATGGCGATGATCCTGATCCCTTGGTTCGGCTACCGGGAGATCGCGGAGGCGATCGGCGCGGACCGGCTGCGCGCGATCTTCCTCACGCCCCGCCGAGACGACGCGCCAGGGGCATGAAGTCGCGCGCCAGCGCGGCGTAGATGTCGCGCTTGAAGGCGACGGCCAGCCCCGGCAGTTCCTCGATCCGCGCCCAGCGCCAGGCGTCGAACTCGGGGTGCGGGTCGGCGTCGAGCCGGATGTCGGCGTCGGTGCCGGTGAAGCGCAGCGCGAACCAGCGCTGCTTCTGGCCGCGATATCTCTGCGCGATGCGGAAGCCTCTCTCCGCCAGCTCCGGGGGGAAGTCGTAGGTCAGCCAGTCCGGATGCTCGGCGACGATCTCGGCCTTCGCGGTGCCAATCTCCTCGGCCAATTCGCGCAGCACGGCGGCACGGAGGTCCTCGCCCTCGTCCACGCCGCCCTGCGGGAGCTGCCAGCCGCCGGCCGCACCCTCGCTGTTCGGCATGCCGGCGCGACGCGCGACGAGCACGAGGCCCGCGTCGTTGAACAGCAGCGCCCCGACGTTCAGGCGGTACGGCTTCAGCTCCATGCGCCGCGGATCTCCTCGATGAGGGCGGCGGTCGCCGCGTCGCGCGCGGTGCCCTTGCCCTCCAGCGCCGGCAGGATCCCGCCGGCGAGCTGCTTGCCGAGCTCCACCCCCCACTGGTCGAAGGGATTGATCCCCCAGAAGGCGCCGAGGCAGGCGACCTTGTGCTCATACAGCGCGACGAGCGCGCCGAGCGCGCGGGGTGTCAGGCGCGGCAGCAGGATGGTCACGCTGGGCCGGTCGCCGGGGAAGGCGCGATGGGGGGCGAGGCGCGCGACCTCCGCCGCCGCCATCCCGGCGCGGGTCATCTCCTCCCGCGCCTCGGCCTCGGTGCGGCCGCGCGCCAGCGCCTCGGCCTGGGCCAGTGCATTGGCCAGCAGCTTGCGGTGGCTGTCGGCGGCGGCGTGGTCGGGGTTGGCGACCAGCACGAAATCCACCGGCACCGGCGTCGTGCCCTGGTGGATCAGCTGCATGAAGGAATGCTGCGCGTTCGTCCCGGGCTCGCCGAACACCACGGGCCCGGTCGGCAGCGGCGCCGGCGCGCCATCGGCGGTGACGCGCTTGCCGAGGCTCTCCATCTCGAGCTGCTGGAGATGCGCCGGCAGCCGCGCGAGCCGCTCGTCATAGGGCAGCACGGCGCGCGCGGGGTAACCCAGCGCATCCACGTGCCAGACCTCGGTCGCCGCCAGCAGCAGCGGCAGGTTCTCCGCGTCGGGCGCGGTGAGGTAATGCTCGTCCATCTCGCGCGCACCGGCGAGCAGCCCGTCGAAGACCTGCCAGCCGCAGGCCAGCGCGATGGAAAGGCCGATCGCCGACCACAGGGAGAAGCGGCCGCCCACCCAGTCCCGGAAGCCGAAGACGCGGTCCGGCGCGATGCCGAAGGCCGAGGTCGCGGCGAGGTTGGTGGACAGCGCCGCGAGATGCGCGCCCGTGCCATCACCGAGCGCCTCCGCCAGCCAGCCCTTCACCAGCGCCGCGTTGGTCATGGTCTCCTGCGTCGTGAAGGTCTTCGACGCCACCAGCACCAGCGTGGAGCGGGGGTCGAGGGCGCGCTTCATCGCCTCCCACGCATGGGCGTCCACGTTCGCGAGGTAATGCGCGCGCATCGGCATGCCGTGGCGCCACAGCGCGCGCGTCACCATCGCGGGGCCGAGGTCGGAGCCGCCGATGCCGATGTTGACGACATCGGTGAAGCGCGCGCCGGTGGCGCCGAGGACCGCGCCGTCATGCACGCCGCGCACGAAGCGGCGCATGGCGTCGAGCGTCGCCTGCACCTCGGCCGAGGCGTCCTCGGTGTCGGCGCGGTAGGACCCGGTGGGCGCCCGTAGCGCGATGTGCAGGGCGGCGCGGCGCTCCGTCGAGTTCACGGGCTCGCCGCGCGCCATGGCGTCTCGGAAGGCGCCGACGCCGCGGGCGCGGGCGAAGGCGAGCAGCGCGGCCAGCGCCTGGTCCGTCAGCGAGGTGCGGGAGAGGTCGAGCAGCAGCCCGGCGCCGCGGCGGGCGAAGCGGCCGAAGCGGGCGGGATCGGCGTCGAGCCGGGCGCGCACCGAGGCCGCGCCGGGGGCGGCGGCCAGCGCGGCGACGGCGGCCCAGGCGGGATCGGGCGCTGCGCTCATCCGGACCCCCTCTCGCGCGGGCGCGAGCCGTGTATGTTGCGCTGGCGGGCCGTTGTGCGGCCCCAGTCACGAGGTAGATACCGCCGGCGCGCGGCGCTGCGAAGGGACGGGCATGGGGGAGGGTCGTAGCGGCTCGGTGAGCAAGGACGCGGCAGCGGCCCCGGCGGGCCGCTGGTTCGCGCTGTCGCTGCTCGGCTTCGCGCTGCTCGCCGCCGCGCTGTTCGTCGCGGCGACCGCCGCCGACCGCGAGGCGACGCTGGCCCAGGGCCGCACCACGGCGGTGAACACGGCGGCGCTGCTGGCGGGGCATGCCGACCGCACGCTTCGGGTCGCGCAGATCACCGCGATCAGGGCCGAGGCGCTGGTGCAGCGGGAAGGGCAGGGCGCGATCGGGCCGGGCCTCCACGAGGCCCTGCGCGCGCTCGCCGCCGATGCGCCGGAGATCGGCGTGCTGGTCCTGCTCGGGCCGGACGGGCGGGTCGCGGCGGCCTCCCTGATGCGCGACCCGCCGCCGATCGACCTGTCGGATCGGGACTTCTTCGCCGCGATCCGGGGCGGCGCGACGGAAGCGCTCTCGCCGCTGGTGCGCGCGCGGCCCTTCGACGTCTGGTCCTTCACCCTGAACCGCGCGATCCGCGAGGACGGGCGGCTGATCGGCGTGGTGCATGTCGCGCTGCATGCCGAGGATTTCGCGCGCATCGGCGAGCAGCTCTCGCTCGGCCGGGCGGCCGAGTTCCGGCTGCTGCGCCGCGACGGCGAGACGACGATGCGCTGGCCGCTGCCGGCCTCGCTGCCGCTGCCGCCCGCCCCGAGGCGCGAGGGTGCGGAGGGCGTCGTCGAGGAGACCGGTCCCGACGGCGTCCTGCGCCTGGTGGCCTGGCGCGCCGCGCCCACCATGCCCGTCGTCGCGGAGGCCGCGCTGTCGCTGGACGAGGTGCTGGCGCCCTTCCGGCGGCGCCTGCTGCGCAACGCCCTGATCTTCGGCCTGTCGGTTGTGCTGGCCGGCGTGCTGGCGCGGGCGGCGCTGCGCGCCGGACGGCGCGAGGCCGAGGCGCGCCGCGCGGTGCAGGAGCGCGGCATGGCCCTGACCGCGGCGCTGACGGAGCGCCTGTCACTGCTGGCCTCGCTGCAGGAAGGCGAGGCACGGCTGCGGCTGGCGCAGGAAGGCGGCGGGCTCGGGCTGTGGGACCTCGACCTCGCGAGCCGCAGGCTCGTGCTGATCGGCGAGGTCTTCGCCCGCTGGGGCCTGTCGGTGCGCGCCGCGCGCGGCATGCGCGCCGTGCCGCTGCGCGCCGTGCGCCGCGCGCTGCATCGCGACGATCGCGCCGCCGTGATCGCCGCCTTCCGCGCGGCGCTACGCGACGGCGTGCCCTTCGCTGCCGAATTCCGCCTGGCCGGCGCGGTGCCCGCGCGCTGGATCGGCGTGCGCGCCGAGCCCCGCGCCGGCGCCGACGGCAGGCCGGCGCGGCTGCTCGGCATCGCGCTCGAGGTCACGGCGCAGCACCAGGCGCAGGCGGCGCTGGAGGAAGCCCGGGCCACCCTCGCCCGCCGCGTCGCGGAACGCACCAGCGCGCTGGCCGAGGCCAATGCCCGCCTGCGCGAGGGCGAGGCGCGATTCCGCGGCCTCTTCAACGCGACCTTCCAGTTCATCGGCCTGCTGTCGCCCGACGGCACCGTGGTGGAGGCCAATGCGGCGATGCTGCGCCTGGGCGGCGCGCAAGAGGCCGATGTCGTCGGCCGGCCCTACTGGGACGCGCCGTGGTGGCCCGAGGACGGCGCGACGCAGGCCCTGCTGCGCGAAGCGATCGCGGAGGCCGCGGCCGGACGCTTCGCCCGCCGCGACACCGCCATGCGCGACGCCGGTGGCGCGCCGGTCACCGTCGATTTCTCCGTCACGCCGGTGCGCGACGAGGATGGGCTGGTGTCGCTGCTGGTGGCCGAGGCGCGGGACGTCTCGGCGCTGAAGGCCGCGCAGGCGCTGCTGCATGAGGCGCAGAAGATGGACACGCTGGGCCAGCTGACGGGCGGCGTGGCGCATGACTTCAACAACCTGCTGATGGCGGTGCTGGCGAACCTGGCGATCGCCCGCAAGCGCGCGGGAGAGAGCGCGACGGAGGGCCGTTCGACCGAGGTCGCGCGCTACATCGATGCCGCGATCCAGGCCGCGGAGCGCGGCGCGACCCTGACGCAGCGTCTCCTCGCCTTCGCGCGGCGGCAGGACCTGAAGCCCGCCGTGGTGGATCTGCGCGCCCTGCTACTGGGGCTGGAGGCGCTGCTGCGCCGGTCCGCCGGGCCGCTGGTGACGCTGGAGATCGACGCGCCGGAAGGGCTGCCGCCGGCGCATGTGGACCCGCACGCGCTGGAGCTCGCGCTGGTGAACCTTGCGGTGAACGCGCGCGACGCCATGCCGGAAGGCGGCGTCTTCGCGATGCGGCTGGCGCTGGCGGAGGGCGCGGCGCCGGGCCGCCTCTCGCCCGGGCGCTGGCTCATCGTCGCGGTGTCAGACACCGGCATCGGCATGGACGAGGCGACGCTGGCGCGCGCGGTCGAGCCCTTCTTCACGACCAAGGGGCCGGGCCGCGGCACGGGGCTCGGCCTTTCGATGGTGGACGGCCTCGCCGCGCAATCCGGCGGCGCGCTGGTGCTGGACAGCGCGCCGGGCTGCGGCACGACGGCGACGCTCTGGCTGCCGGTCTCCCCCGTCGGGCTCCTCCCCGCCGAGCCGCGCGTGGCGCCGATGCCGGCGGCGACGGGCCGCGGCGCGGTGCTGGTCGTGGATGACGAGGACCTGGTGCTGGAGAGCACCGCGGCGATGCTGGAGGAGCTGGGCTACGAGCCCGTGCCGGCCGAAGGCGGCGAGGCCGCGCTGGAGCTGCTGGCCGCGCGCGGCGACATCGTCGCGGTGGTGACCGACCATGCGATGCCGGGGATGACGGGCATGGCGCTGGCCGCCCGCATCCGCGCGTCCCGGCCGGGGCTGCCGGTGATCCTCGCGACCGGGCATGTCGGCGCCTGGGCCGACCAGCCGGATGCGCCGCCGCGGCTGATGAAACCGTACGACCTCGGGCAGCTCGCGGATGCGCTGCAGGGGGTGTTCAGGAAAGCGGCGGAGTAGCGGTCTCCGCCAGCCGCCGCCGGCCGCCGGCCTGGCCGGCCTCCGCGACCTCCGCCTCGCCTTCAAGCGCGGCGAGGAAGTTGCGGCACCAGACCGCCGCGGTGTTCGACCGGACCGCGGCGTCCATGCCCTGCCAGCGCGCCATCCTCTCCTCCGCCGGCATGGTCAGCGCGACGTCGAGCGCCTCCGCGATGTCGTCGGGATCGAGCGGGTTCACCAGCACCGCGCCGTCCAGCTCGTTCGCCGCGCCGGCGAAGCGCGAGAGCACGAGCACGCCGGGATCGGACGGGTCCTGCGCGGCGACGTATTCCTTCGCGACCAGGTTCATCCCGTCGCGCAACGGCGTGACCAGCCCGATCTGCGCAAGGCGCATGTAGCCCGCCAGGGTCGGGCGCGCGACGGCGCGGGTGATGTAGCGGATCGGCGCCCAGTCCGGCTCGGCGTGCTGGCCGTTGATCCGGCCGACGCTCTCGTCGAGCTCGCGCCGCAGCGCGCGATAGGTCGCCACATCGCCGCGGCTGACCGGCGCGACCTGGAGGAAGGTGACGCGCGAGCGGTGGCGCGGGAAGCGCGCGAGCAGCGCGCCGAAGCCCGCGATGCGCTGCGGCAGGCCCTTGGTGTAGTCCAGCCGGTCCACGCCGATCGCCAGCACGCGTCCCGCGAGCGAATTGCGCAGCCGCTCGACCTCTTTCAGGCCGGAGCGCCGCGTCGCCAGCGTCGTGAAGGCCGCGGCGTCGATGCCGATGGGGAAGGCGCCGACGCGCAGCGCCGCCGCCGCCTCGCCGGCGGAAATCAGCGCGCCGCGCAGGTTCTCGGCGTCGTCCTCGGTCTGCACGCCGATCGCGTCGCAGGCCGCGAGCGCGGCCAGCACGGCCTGCGCGTTGGGCAGGCCCATGAAGACCTGGCGTGGCGGGAAGGGCACATGGAGGAAGAAGCCGATCCGCTGCCGGCAACCCAGCGCGCGAAGCTCGGCGGCGAGGAGGAAGAGGTGGAAGTCGTGCGCCCAGATCGTGTCGTCGGGGCGCAGCAGCGGCGCGAGGGCGGCGGCGAAGGCGGCGTTGGCGCGGCGATAGCCCACCCAGTCCTCCCGCGCGAAGCGGGCGATGCCGAGGCGGTAATGCAGCACCGGCCAGAGCGCGGCGTTGGAGAAGCCCTGGTAGTAGTGGCGGTAGTCGGCCTCTCCGAGGTCGATGGTGGCGTAGTCCGTGCGGCCGGCGCGCTGTATCCGCGGCGTCGTCGCGGTCTGCTGGGCCGTCGCGCCGGACCAGCCGAACCAGAGCGCGTCTCGCCGTGCCACGGCATCCTTGAGCCCGACCGCCAGGCCGCCGGCGGCCGCCCCGCGCTCCCTGGGGTCCGAGACGCGGTTGGCGACGATGACGAGCCTGCTCATGTCCTGGAGGCCGGACTGTCGGCGGGGCGCATAGGGGGCATCGTGGCGCCCTGCCGCGCCAGCCGCCACGCGCGGGGTAGCGGACGGGCGCTCACGACGGCGGCGCGGCGGCGAGGCGTGCGAGCCAGTCGCGCAGCCCCGCAGGGTTCCCGAAGGCGTCCTGCAGCCTCAGGCCGAGGCCGCCGGCGGCGCGCGCGGCCTGCATGCCGGCCTCGTCCGTCACATCATCGCCGACGAAGACCGGCATGCGGCCCATGAAGGGGGCGCGCGCCATCAGGCCGGCGACGGCGGTCGCCTTGGAGACGGCCGCCGGCTTCACCTCGAAGGCCATGCGGGCGGGCATGATGACGAACTCGCCGTTGTCGGTGATCAGCCCGTCGAGCAGCGCGCGCGCCGCGCCGGCGGCCTGCGGCGCCAGGCGGTAATGCAGGACGAAGCCATGCGGCTTGGCCTCGACCAGGGCGCCGGGATGAGCGGCGGCGAGCGCCTCGGCCGCCTCGCGCCAGGCCGGCGGGGGGTGGGGCAGGAGCAGCGTCTCGACCGGTGCGCCGGGCGCCGGGCGCAGCGACGCCCCGTGGTCGCCGGCCATGGGCAGGGGGACGGGCAGGCGAGCCTCGAGGTCTGGCAGGCTGCGCCCGGAGACGATGGCAAGTGCGCCGTCAAGCCGCTCCGCCAGGCGGCGCAGCAGGGGCGGCAGGCCGGTGGGCACCAGCACGGCGTCGGGCCGCGGGGCAATCTCGACCAGGGTGCCGTCGAAGTCGAGGAAGAGCGCCGCCCGGTCGGGGGTGACGGCCGAGTGGTCCATGCCGGTGCCAACGGGCAACGGCCTGCCGGGGTGCCTTGCTCTCGAAGCTGTGAGAAGTCGCCTTTGCCCGCGCTTCAGCGCCGCGGGACGGGCATGCCCCAGAGCGCGAGGGCCGGCGGCAGGACGCCGAGGACGAGCCAGTGCAGCAGCGCACCCTGGCGGGTCAGCAGCTCCGTCTCCCAGGCCAGCACGGCCAGGAGCTGGACGAAGAGCAGCCACGCCACGGAGACGGCCAGGGCCAGGGTTCCGATGTCGAACTCGGTCGCCAGTCGCTTCACGCGGTGCCTCGTACGCCGGGGAGAGCGGCCTCACGCGGCCGCGATGGCATACAAATACACGATATTGTGAGAGGCGCCAGCGGAATCGTGCGGTGCGGCAATGCACCCGCGGGGCGGCTTGTTCACCGTGGGGCGGTTCCGTCGTAGGGTCGCGCCGCGGCCCCCGTGGCGGAACGGTAGACGCAGGCGACTCAAAATCGCTCGCCCGCAGGGGTGTGGGAGTTCGAATCTCCCCGGGGGCATTCCTAGCGGTCCGTACCCCGGCGCTACGGGACGACGGCACGCAGCCGCACGGCCTCGCCGATCAGCACCAATGCCGGCCCGCCCGACATCCAGCCCGGGGCGTCGAGCGTGATCGAGGCGAGGGTCCCCGCCAGCGTGCGCGCATGTCCGGTCCCGCCGCGTTCCACGATGGCAGCCGGGGTTGATGCGTCGAGACCGGCGGCGACCAGCCCATCCCTGAGGGCGGGCAAGGTCGCGATGCCCATGTAGACCGCGATCGTCTGCCCCCCGCGCGCCAGGGCGGCGAAATCGAGATCGAGCCGGCCCTCGCGCGTGTGGCCGGTGGCCAGCGTGAGCATGCGCGCGGCATCCCGATGCGTCAGCGGGATGCCCGTCTCGGCCGCACAGCCCAGCGCTGCGGTGATGCCGGGCACGATCTCGCAGGCGATGCCGGCGTCGGACAGCGCCTGCGCTTCCTCCCCGCCACGGCCGAAGACGAGCGGATCCCCGCCCTTCAGCCGCACGACGCGGTTGCCCTCGCGCGCCAGGCGGACGAGCAGGGCGTTGATCTCCTCCTGCGGGACGCAGTGGTCGGCGCGCGCCTTGCCCACGAAGATCCGCCTGGCGTCGCGCCGCGCCATGTCCAGCACCTCGTCCGACACCAGCCGGTCATGCACGATCACGTCGGCCTCGCCGAGCAGTCGCAGCGCGCGGAGCGTCAGCAGGTCTGCCGCGCCCGGGCCGGCGCCGACGAGGAAGACGCTGCCGCTACGCGGCACGTCGTGCGACGCCAGAGCCTGCGTGAAGCCGGCCTCGGCCTCCGCTTCGCGGCCGGCGAGGGCCAGGTCGGCGGCGCGCCCGGTCAGCGCGGCATCGAGGAAGCGGCGCCGCGCCGCGACATCGGGCAGGGCGCGCCGGATCGCGGCCTGGAACCGCCCGGCGAGCGCGGCCAGCGCGCCGAGCCGCGGCGGCAGCACCGCCTCGATCCGCTGGCGGACCATGCGCGCGAGCGTCGGCGCGGCGCCGCCGGTGGAGATCGCGACGGTGACGGGATCGCGGTCCACGATCGCGGGCATGACGAAGGTACAGAGCTCGCTGCGGTCCACGATGTTGACGGGAATGCCGCGTCGCTGCGCTTCCTCGGACAGCGCGCGCAGGTCGGCCTCCGGCGCATCGGCACCGATCGCGATCGCCACGCCGTCGAGCAGCGCGGGATCGAAGCGCGGGGCACGCCGCAGCGTCGCACCGGCGCGGGCCAGCGGCTCCGCCTTGCGCTCGGCCGTCTCCCCCTGGCCGAGCAGCAGCGCCGTCCGCCCCGCGAGATCGAGGAAGGCGGGGAAGTGCCTCACGCCGGCTCCTTCGCCAGCAGCGCGGCGATTTCCGGCCGGCAGGACCCGCAGCCCGTGCCGGCACGGGTCGCTTCGCCGATCGCGGCCAGGTCGCGCGCGCCGCATCCCATGATCGCGGCCTGCGTCACGCCGTGGCAGGCGCAGACCAGGAGCGAGGGCGGCGGCCCGCCCGCGCGCTGACCCGCGAGCACCGCTGCGCGATCCGCGGTCGACAGCGCGCCTTCCGCCATCAGCGAGCAGAGCCAGGCGCGGGGCGGCAACGCCGCGTCCGGGCCAAGCAGCACGGCGCCGAGCAGCCGTCCGTCGCGCAGCGCCGCGGCGCGGTACAGGCCCGCGGTCGGATCCTCGAAGTGCAGCCAGGACTCGCCGTCGGCGCCGAGAAGCGCGCGCAGACGCTCGAAGGCTTCGGCCGGTGGGTCGCTGCCGGCGAGCTCGTGGCGCCAGCCGCCCTCGATCGGGATGGCGGCGAGGAAGGGCGCGATGTCGGGGGCGGGCCGCACGGTCGCGAGCAGGAAGGCGTGCCAGGCGGCCTCGAAGGGCTCGACGCGGATCGCCGCGTTCTTGAGCTCGGGCTGGAAGCTCTGGGGGTCGGCGTGGGGCGGGACGAGCGCGTTGACCCGTGCGGCCGGCGCCGTCTGCGCGGTCCAGTGCATCGGCGCGAAGGCCGTGCCTCTGGGTTGCCCGGGATCGAGGGCGAGCCGGAACACCGCCCCGCCGCGCACCGAGGACGCGCGGACGAGCGATCCCCGGGCCAGGCCTTCGCCATCGTCCGGGTGCAGCGTGATGGTCGGTTCCGGGCTGTGCGCCATCAGCCGGGGCACGCCGCCGGTGCGCGTCATGGTGTGCCACTGGTCGCGCAGCCGGCCGGTCAGCAGGCGCAGCGGATACGCGGCCGAAACCTCCTCCACCGGGGCGCGGAAGGGCGTCGGGACCAGCCGGGCCCGCGGCGCGAGCGTGCCGCCGGCCGCGAAGAAGCGCGCGGGCGCGCCGCCCTGCGCGGGCACCGGCCAGCGTGTCGGCGCCATCGCGTCGTACTCCGCATCCGGCAGGGCGGCGAGGCCGGAGATGTCGAAGGCGCGTGCCGAGGGCCGCGCGAGGCCGGTGACCGCCGCATGCTCGCGGAAGATCGCGGCCTGGCCACGCCAGTCGAAGCCGCGCGCGCCGAGCCGTTGCGCGACCTGGGCCACGATCCACCAATCAGGCCGCGCCTCTCCCGGCGCGGGCAGGAAGCGGCGCTGCCGGCTGATCATGCGTTCGCTGTTCGTGACTGTGCCGTCCTTCTCGCCCCAGGCCAGCGCGGGCAGGCGGACATGCGCGTAGCCGGCGGTGTCCGAACGCCGCGTCACTTCGCTCGTCACGACGAAGGGCGCGCGGGCCAGTGCGGCGCGGACGGCATCGCCCGCGGGCAGCGACACCGCGGGGTTGGTCGCCATGATCCAGAGCGCAGCGATGCGGCCCTCGCCGAGCGCCGCGAAGAGCTGCGTCGCCTTCAGGCCCGGCATCCTCGGCAGGGCGGGCGCGTCCCAGAAGGCGGCCAGCGCGGCATGCTCCTCCGGCACGTCGAAGCGCAAATGCCCCGCAAGCATGGTCGCGAGCGCGCCGGTCTCCCGCCCGCCCATCGCGTTGGGCTGGCCGGTGACGCTGAACGGGCCGGCGCCGGGCTTGCCGATGCGCCCCGTCAGCAGGTGGCAGTTGATGATCGCATTGGCCTTGTCGGTGCCGGCGCTCGACTGGTTCACGCCCTGACTCCAGAGCGTGGTGACGCGTGGCGATGCGGCCCAGATGTCGCAGAAGCGCTGGATGAGCACGGGATCGAGACCGGTCATCGCCGCCGCGTCGATCGCGCGCGCGGCGGCCAGCGTCTCCTCCAGCCCCTGCGTATGCGCGGCGACGTAGTCCCGATCCGTGAAGCCGCGATCGTGCAGATGCACCAGCAGCGCAGCGAAGAGCGCGACGTCGGAACCCGGACGCAGCGGCAGGTGCAGATCCGCGCCCTCGCAGGTCGCGGTGTGGCGCGGGTCCACGACGACGATCGTCATGGCGGGCCGCGCGGCCTTGGCCGCCATCACGCGCTGGAACAGCACGGGGTGGCACCAAGCGAGGTTCGATCCCACCAGCACCAGCGTGTCCGCGAGCTCGAGATCCTCATAGAGGCCGGGGACCACGTCCTCGCCGAAGGCGCGGGTATGCGCGGCGACCGCGCTCGCCATGCAGAGGCGGGAATTGCTGTCGATGTTCGCGGTGCCGAGCACGCCCTTCGCGAGCTTGTTGGCGGCGTAGTAGTCCTCCGTCAGCAGCTGGCCCGAGACATAGAGCGCGACGCCCTCCGGCCCATGCTGCGCGAGCGCCTTGCGGAAGGCCTCGGCCACCGCATCCAGCGCCGCGTCCCACGACGCGCGCTTGCCGTCGACTTCCGGATGCAGCAGGCGGTCGTCGAGCGACAGCGTCTCGCCCAGTGCGGTGCCCTTGGAGCAGAGCCTTCCGGCATTGGCGGGATGCACGGGATCGCCGGCGATGGTCGCGCCGCCGGCATTCGGCGTTGCCAGCACGCCGCAGCCGACGCCGCAGTACGGGCAGGTCGTGCGCGTCGCGCGCGGGGCAAAGGTCCCGTCCATGTCAGTAGACGTCGCGCTGATAGCGGCCCTGTCGGGCCAGCGCGACGATCCAGTCGCGCGCCTGGTCGGCATTCATGCCGCCCTCGGATTGCGCGATCCCGCGCAGCGCCGCGTCCACGTCCTTCGCCATCCGGCTGGCGTCGCCGCAGACATAGAAATGCGCGCCATCCTGCAGCCAGCGCCAGAGATCGGCTGCGTCTTCCTGCATGCGGTGCTGGACATAGACCTTCGTCGCGCCGTCGCGGCTCCAGGCCAGCGAGAGGCGCGACAGCGTGCCCTTCACCTTCCAGGCCTCGATCTCCTCGCGAAACAGGAAGTCGGTCGCGCCGCGCTGCTCGCCGAAGAACAGCCAGCTCCGGCCCTTGGCGCCGATCGCCTCGCGGTGCTGGAGAAAGGCGCGGAAGGGCGCGATGCCCGTCCCCGGCCCGACCATGATCACCGGCGTCGCGGGATCGGCAGGCAGGCGGAAATGGCTGACCTGCATCTGCGCCGTCAGTGGCGCGTCGGGCGACGCGCGGAACGCCAGGTGGCAGGACGCCACGCCGTCGCGGAGCCGCCCGCGGCGGTTGTCGCGCACCACGCCGACGCAGAGTTCCACCCGACCAGGGCAGGCCAGCGGCGACGACGCGATGGAATAGAGCCGCGGCTTCAGCGCCGGCAACGAGGCGACGAGATCCACCACCGGCGGCCGAGCCGAGGGGAAGGCCCGCAGCAGGTCCAGCAGGTCGGCATCCCCGGGCTCCGCGCCGTCCTCGCCGTCCGCCAGCCTGCGCAGCATCGCGGCATGCGGCGCGTGCCTGGCCACGCCGGCCAGAAGGTCCAGCGTGCGGTCCAGCGGCCGCGCGATGTCGCGCCGGCGCAGCAACTCCTCGCGCAGCGCGTCGTCGGTCGCATGCAGCTCGGCCAGAACGGCGTCCACGAGCGCAGGATCGTTCTCTACGGCCAGCGACAGGCTGTCGCCGGGCTCGTAGGTCAGGCCGCTGTCCGCGAGGTCGAAAACGACATGCCGCACATCCTTCGCCGATCCCTCGCCGGTCAACCGCGCGGCCGACACGAAGCGGATCGCGCGGCCGGCCTTCGCCACCGGCGCGGCCGCCGCGGGCTTCGGCGCCGCCGGCGCTTCCCCCAGCATCGCCTTCAGCGCCTTCTGCGTGGCCTTGGCGCCCGGCACGCAGAGCGCGGCGGAGGTCTCGGCCCCCGACGCCAGCGCCTCGGCGTAGCTCTGGCAGACATAGCCGCACTGCCCGCAATCCAGCTGCGCCATCGCCGCCATCAGGCGGCGCTCCAACGGCCGGCCTTCCGCGAGCTTCAGGCGGTCATCCAGCTCCAGCGCGGGATCGTGCCACGGGAAGTCCTCGGCCGGCGCCGTCGGCGGAGGCGGCGCGGAGGACGCATTGCCTGCCGCAGCCGCGCCGCCATAGAGGCCGGCGAGGAAACCGTTGAGCCAGGCACGCTGGGCCGGCGTGAAGGGCGCGGAGTCCGGGATGAGCGGCGTCGGCGCCGGGCCGAAGGATTGCGGTATGATCGCGTTCACGCCGCGGTCTCCTGCACGCGCGCCATCGCTGCGATCGCGGCGTCGTCGTGCCGTGCCGTGAAGTCCTGGAAGCTCTCGCCGGGCGCGCGGTCGCGCATCCAGGCCTGCAGGATCGCCAGCACGGTGTCGTCCAACTCGTCCTGCGCGACCTTCGGAAGCACCAGCCGGCCGATCTTCTGTTCGGGCCCGGCGCCGCCGCCGACATGCAGGTCGTAGCCTTCGACGAGGTCCTCGCCACGCTCGACCTTCGCGCCGAGCAGGCCGATGTCCGCGACATAGTGCTGCGCGCAGGAATGATGGCAGCCCGTGAGGTGGATGTTGATGGGCAGGTCGACGGCGATGCGCGCGTCGAGGAAATCCGCGAGCTCCGCCGCGTGCCGCTTGGTGTTGGACGCCGCGAACTTGCAGCCGGCATTCCCCGTGCAGGCGACGAGCCCGCCGCGGATGTTCGACGCCTGCCAGCCCAGGCCCAGCGCCGTGATCGCCTCGCAGGCGGCCTGCACATCCGCGTCCGGGATGTCGCTGACCAGCAGGTTCTGCCAGACCGTCAGCCGGATCGTGCCGCTGCCGAAGCGCGTCGCGATGCGTGCCACGCCGCGAAGCTGGTCCGTGGTCAGCCGCCCGACCGGCAGCACCAGGCCGACGTAGTTCAGCCCCGCCTGCTTTTGCGCATGCACGCCGAGATGCCCGTGCTTCGCCGGCGCCGGCGCATGGCCCAGCGCGCTCTCCTCCATGCGTTCCAGCGCAAGGCCCAGCCGCTGCTCCACCAGCCCGACGAAGCCATCCACGCCGAGGCGGTCCAGAACGTATTTCAGCCGCGCCTTCTTGCGATCCGTGCGGTCGCCCTCCGCGATGAAGACGCGCAGCACGGCATCGCAGACCTGAATGGCCTGGTCGGGCCTGACCACGATGCCGGTCGGTCGCGCGAAATCCCGGTGGCCGGTGATCCCGCCGAGCGTCAGGCGATAGCGCAGCCCCTCCGGCGTCGTCACCGCGCGCAGCGCGATGTCGTTGGTCTCCTCCAGCACCTCCACCGCGCCGCCGCCACAGACCGAGATGTTGAACTTGCGGGGCAGGGCGAAGAGGTCGCGGGTGTTGAGGATGTGGTGGTGCAGCGCGCGCACCAGAGGGCGCGTGTCGACGATCTCCACCGCGTCGATGCCCGCGGTGGGGCTCGCCGTGATGTTGCGGATGTTGTCGGCGCCGGTCCCCCTCGGGATGATCCCGAGCTCCGCCAGGCGTGAGACGACCTCGATGCCCTTCGCCGCGGAGATCTCGCGCAGCTGCAGGTTCGCCCGCGTCGTCACGTCGGCGTAGCCGCCGGCGCAGTCCTCCGCGATGTCGGCGATGCCGGCCAGTTGGTGCGCCGACAGGATGCCGCCGGGGATGCGCAGGCGGCACATGAAGGCGTCCTGCGCGGGTCCCACGAAGAACAGGCCGTGGTAGCGGCCGATGAAGTCGTCGATGGGCTTCGGGAACTTGCCGGCCGCCGCGCGCGCCGTCATCTCGTCCCAGCGGTCCAGCGGATGCCGCTCGCGCTTCGCTTCCTCCTGCGGGACCAGCCTGCCGCCGCGTGCGATCGTGGCGTCCTGCGCGGCGCGCAGCGCGTCCGGCGGCGCCCCGCCTTCGCCCGCCGGCAGGATGGAGCCGCGGCGCGCCTCCACCCCGGCCATGAAGCCCTTGAGGTATTCCTGCTGCTCGGCGGTGAAGGCGGCGTCGGTCATCACGCGGCTTCCGCGAAGGCGGCGCCGAAGGCGAGCCGCGCGCGGAACGGCGCCACGGGCCGCCCGCTGTCCAGGAGATCGAGGTAGAACGGCGCATCCGCGGTGTCGCCATACAGCACCGCGCCCACCAGCCTGCCATCGCGCAGCCAGAGCCGCCGATAGAGCCCGCCTTCCTCGTCCGACAGCGTGATCGCCTCGGCGTCCGGGGGCGCGACTTCGCCGGCCGACCAGACCGCGATGCCCGAGACCTTGAGCGCCGCGGGATCGGGGCGCGGCGCGTAGCGCGCGGGCGCGTCGCGCAGGGTCTGCGCGGCGGTCTCCGCCATCGCCAGCGCCGGCGCGACGAGGCCGCAGACCACGCCGCGATGCTCCGCGCATTCGCCGATGGCAAGGATGCGCGGATCGCTGGTCCGCATGGCGTCGTCCACCACGATACCGCGGTCGACCTGCAAGCCGGTGGCGCGCGCCAGCGCGACGCTGGGCCGCACGCCGACCGCCATGACGACGAGGTCGCAGGCGATACGCGTGCCGTCGGCGAGCCGCAGCGCAGTGACGTGGCTCGTGCCCTCGATCGCCTCGGTCTTCGCGGGCATGACGAAGCGCAGCCGCCGCGTCGCGCCGAGCTGGCGGGCCAGCAGCGCGCCGGCCGCGTGATCGAGCTGGCGCTCCATCGGCCAGCCCAGCGCATGCACCACTGTCACGTGCGCGCCGATGGCGGACATCGACGACGCGGCCTCGAGCCCCAGCAGCCCGCCGCCGATGACGACGGCCCGCGCGCCGCCCGCGGCCGCGCGGCGCATGGCCTGCACGTCGGCCATGCTGCGGTAGAGGTAGACGCCGGGGAGTTCGGCGCCCGGGATTGGCAGACGGACGGCGTGCGACCCCGTGGCGATGACGGCGCGGTTGAAGTCGAGTCGCTGGCCCTGCGCCGTGATCGCGACGCCGGCGGGATCGAGCGTGTCGACGCGCGTCGAGGGCATGTAGCGGATGCCGAGCGCGCGCAGGCGCCTGCTGTCGTGGGTGATCAGCGCGGCGGGATCGACCTCGTCGGCGAGGAGTTTGCCGAGCGCGATGCGGTCGTAGGGGAGCGCCGGTTCGGCCGAGACCAGGGTAACACGGGCATTCCCGGCAATGCGCTCTGCGCAACGCGTGCCGGCAGGGCCAGCGCCGATGACGAGGACGCGGGTCATGCGCGCGCGCGCGGTCGGCTTGCCACGCCGTCTCGCGCGCCCTCTGCGTGCTTCGCCGGGATCCATCCGACCGTCGCTCCGTGACCGTCGTTGAACGTGCCGCTGGGGGGTTTCACCGCGATACCACGCGTGTTTCGGAACGGCTTCGCGCCGCGGCCGGTCGCATTTCGTCCGTGTCGCCGGCCCGTCCGGCGCGCCTCTCCCGCCATGGCGGTCACGCCGCCGCCGGCAGCGCGTGGCGTTCGTGCAGGAAGCGCAGCACCGCTTCCCGCGCCGCCAGGAACTTCGGGTCCGACGCGAGCGCAAGGCGGTCGCGCGGGCGGGGAAGATCCACCTCCAGCACCTCGCCGATCGTCGCGTTGGGCCCGTTCGTCATCATCACGATGCGGTCGGACAGCAGCACGGCCTCGTCCACATCGTGGGTGATCATCATCACCGTGGTGCCGAGCTCCGCATGGATCTGCATGACCTGGTCCTGCAGATGCGCGCGGGTCAGCGCGTCCAGCGCGCCGAAGGGTTCGTCCAGCAGCAGGACCTTGGGCTTCATCGACAGCGCGCGCGCGATCCCGATGCGCTGCTTCATCCCGCCGGAGATCTCGTGCGGACGCTTGCCCGCATGCGCCTCCATCCGGACCAGCGCCAGGTTGTGCAGCGTCCAGTCGTGGCGTTCGGCGCGCGACATCCCGCGTCCTGCGGTGCGGTCCACCGCGAGCTTCACGTTCTCGTGGCAGGTCAGCCAGGGCAGCAGGCTGTGGTTCTGGAAGACCACGGCGCGGTCGGGGCCGGGCTGGTCGACCTCCCGCCCTTCCAGGATCACGCCGCCGGACGTCGCGGGCAGCAGCCCCGCCACGACGTTCAGCAGCGTCGACTTGCCGCAGCCGGAATGGCCGATGACGGCAACGTATTCGCCCTGGCCGACCTTCAGCTCCACGCCGTTCAGCACCGGCACGTTCGCCCCGAAGCGGACTGAGACGCGGCTGATCTCGAGATAGGCGCGATCCATATCCCGGCCCCCCTATTGCTGCGACGTGCCGCGCGTCACGGCGCGGCCGGTGAAGGCCATCAGTCGATCCAGAGCGAAGCCGATCAGGCCGATGTAGACGAGGGCGACCACGATGTCGGACAGGTTGGAGCTGTTCCAGGCATCCCAGACGAAGAAGCCGATGCCGACGCCGCCGATCAGCATCTCGGCGGCGATGATCGCCAGCCACGACAGGCCGACGCCGATGCGCAGCCCCGTGAAGATGTAGGGCGCGGCTGCCGGCACCACGATGCGCAGGAACCAGTCGAGCGGCGAGAGGCGGATGACGCGCGCGACGTTGCGGTAGTCCGACGGCACGTTTCGCACGCCGACCGCGGTGTTGATGATGATCGGCCAGACCGCGGTGATGAAGATCACGAAGATCGCGCTGGGCTGCGCTTCGCGGAACGCCGCGAGCGAGAGCGGCAGCCAGGCCAGTGGCGGGACCGTGCGCAGCACCTGGAACAGGGGATCGAGCGCCCGCATCGCCAGCGTCGAGCTGCCGACCAGCATCCCGAGCGCCACGCCGACGACGGCGGAGATGGCGAAGCCCAGCGCCACGCGCTGCAGGCTGGCCGCGAGGTGCAGGCCGAGCCCCTTGTCGAGCCCGCCGCGGTCGTAGAACGGGCTGGTGATCAGCTCGTAGGAGCTCGACCAGACCGTGGACGGCGGCGGCAGCGTCGCGCCCGGGCCCGACATCGCCCATTCCCAGAGGCCAAGCAGCGCAAGGACCAGCAGCGCCGGCGGCAGCACGACCGCGGCGGCATGCCGCAGCGCCGGCAGCAGCCGTACGGCCAGGCCGGGCGCTGCCGGCGTGGCCGGCGCGCTGGCGGCGACCGTGACCGGCGCGGGCGGGGGCAAGATTGCGTTCATGGGATCAGGCCGCCGCCAGCTTCTTGATGGAGAGCGAGTTGAGGTAGGCGCCGACATTCTCGGGGTCGAAGACCTTGCCGTCGAAGAAGGTCTCGCGGCCGCGGCTGGTGCCGGACGGCGTCTCGCCGTTGGGCACGCCGGCGCGCGCGGCGGCGGCACGCCAAATGTCCTCGCGGTTCACCTCGCGCAGCAGCGGCCCGGTATCGAGGTTCTCCGGCAGGATGCCCCAGCGGATGTTCTCCACCAGGAACCAGAGGTCGTGGCTGCGGAAGGGATAGCTGGCGTGGTCGCGCCAGAACTTCATGGTGAGGTCGATGTTGGTCAGGTTGCGGCCGTCGCCGTAATCGACCTCGCCGCGCATGCGACCCAGGATGTCGGCCGGCGCGACGTTCAGCCAGGCGCGGCGGCCGATGATGTCGCACATCTCGGCCTTGTTGGCCGGCGTGTCGCACCAGCGCGCGGCCTCGATCACCGCGGCGGTCAGCGCCTCGGTCGCGCGGGGGTTCTGCTGCACGAAGTCGCCGCGCAGCGCCAGGCACTTCTCCGGATGGTCCTTCCAGAGCTCGCCGGTCACGGCCGCGGTGTAGCCCAGGCGCTGGGAGACGAGCTGCGCGTTCCAGGGCTCGCCGACGCAGAAGGCGTCCATCGTGCCGACGCGCATGTTCGCGACCATCTGCGGCGGCGGGACGACGATCGTGGACACGTCGCGCTCCGGGTCGATGCCGGCGGCGGCAAGCCAGTAGCGCACCCACATGTCGTGCGTGCCGCCGCGGAAGGTCATCGCGACCTTGCTGTCGCTGTTGAACGCGCGGCGCAGCGGCGTAGCGTCCAGCTTCGCGCCCAGCGCCTTGTGCTTCTCCGCCACGCTGATCGCCTGGCCGTTGGTGTTCAGCCGCGCCAGCAGCGCCATTGGCACGGGTTGGTTGTTCTGCACGATGCGGCCGGTGTGGATGAGGTAGGCCATCGGCGTCAGCAGATGCGCGCCGTCGATGCCGCCGCGCCCGCCGCCGAGCACGAGGTTGTCGCGCGTCGCGCCCCAGCTCGCCTGCCGCGCGACATCGACATCGGGCATGCCGTGCTTGGCGAAGAAGCCCTTCTCCTTCGCGATGATCACCGCCGCCGCGTCGGTCAGCGCGATGAAGCCGAGGGTGGCCTTGCGCACCTCCGGCGTCGTGCTGCCCTGCGCGAACGCGCCGCGCGGGGCCGCCGCGCGGGCGGCGGCAAGCAGCGCGGCGGTGGCCGCGATGGCCTGGCGGCGGGTCGTGTTCATGCGGTGGACTCCTTCGGCGAAGCGGTCTCGGTGGAAAGCAGGCGCGCGGCGCGCTGCCAAAGGTCGGGGCGCCAGGGCGCGCGGGCGTCTTCCTCGGTCGCTGCGACCGGCAGATGGCCCCAGCGCCCCATCGCGGCGAACCAGCGCGCCGCCCATTCGGACGATGGCGGCGTGCCGGGGTCGAACCGCGTGGGGTGGGCCAGAACGAAGGGCGCGCCGCCCGGCGCCGCCGCGATGCGCCCGCCCAGCACCGCGGCGATGGTGGACGGCGCCAGCGCGGGAAAGACACGCTCTGCCAGCAGGGCCGTCGCGGCGCCGAGATTGGCGGGATCGGTCAGCCAGCGCTGCGCCTCGATCACCGCGGCGGTGGCGGCGACCACTGCATCGGCCTCGCGATCCGCGAGCCCCTCGGCGAAGGCCAGCACCTTCTCCGGATGGTCCGGCCAGATGTCGCCGGTGGTGAAGGCGAAGCGGCCGGCGCCGAGCGCGACCGCGTGACTTCCCCAGGGCTCGCCGGCGCAGAAGCCCTCGATCGCGCCGTCGGCCAGGGCGCGCGCCATCTGCGGCGGTGGCACGACGACCAGGCGGCAGTCATGGTCGGGATCGAGCCCGCCCGACGCCAGCCATTCCCGCAGGAGGTAGTTGTGCGAGGAATGCGGGAAGACCACGCCGAGCGTCGGCGGCGGCATCCCGTCTTCGGCCCGGGCATGCAGCGCGGCGGCGAAGGCCTGCGCGGACAGCGGCGCGGCGTAGCCCTGCACGGCGTTCGCAAGCGCATGCGACAGGACCACTGTGTTGCCGTTGCGCGACATCCGGAGCGTGACGTCCAGCCGACGCCGCAGGCCGCCCGCGCCGGCAGCCAGCGCGACCGCCATCGGCGCGAGCAGATGTGCCCCGTCCAGCGCGCCGAAGGCCAACTTGTCCCGCAGCCCCGCCCAGGACCGCTCGGGCGAGAGCGTCACGCGCACCCCGGCAGCCGCGAAGAAGCCGAGCGCATCCGCCACCACCAGCGGCGCGGCGTCGGTCAGCGTCACAAAGCCGATGCGGAGGGCCGAAGCCATGCGGTCGCGTCCGGGAGGCCGAAGCCTCGGGGAGCGGACCGCCTTTGGACCGCCGGGTTGGGAATGATGGGCTCCGGCATCCCGCCACGCCGTTGCGGCGGGAGCCAGCCGCAATCGCTGCGACGGATCGGTGAAGAGCACGGGCTGGGCTGGCCCGGAAAGCCAAAAATGCTGCCCGCGAAGGCAATTTTGGCCAGATCAGACGGAGAATGCAAAATCGAAGCGCGAAATGCCTAGATTTCGCGCAGGAAGCGCTGCGCGACCTGCACCAGCTTTTCTCCGCGATCCATCGCCCAGCGCCGCATCAGGCGATAGGCCTCGTCCTCCGGCAGTCCGCGGCGCTGCATCAGCACGCCCTTCGCGCGCTCGATCACCACGCGGTCGGCCAGCGTGGCCTGCGCTTCCTCCAGCTTGGCGCGCAGCGCCTGGTGGGCGCGGAAGCGGCGGATCGCGACCTCGATCACCGGCCGCACGCGGCCCGGCGCCAGCCCTTCCACGACGTAGGCCGCGACCCCGGCCTCGATCGCGGCTTCGATCTGGTCGGGCTCCCCGCGCGCGGCGAAGACGACGACGGGGCGGGGCTCGTCGCGATGCAGCGCGCGCATGGATTCCAGCGCGTCGCGGCCGGGATCGTCGATGTCGCAGACGATGACCTCGGCCTCGGCCTCGCGCACGAGCGCGGTGAGATCGGCGGCGCTGGCGGCGACGGCCACCACTTGGCAGCCCGCGGATTCCAGGCCGGCCTGCACGGCCGCCGCCCGCTCCGGTTCGCCATCGACAAGAAGGACGCGCAAGGAAGCCCCTTCGACCCAAGGAGCCGTATGCCGCGATTGCCTCCGGCCCGAGAGATGGACCGGCCGGCAGCAAATGAGAAGAGGCCCCGTGCGCTACGCTTCGCCGAACCGGTAACCCACGCCAGGCTCGGTCCGGATCAGACCCGCAGCCGGCCCGAGCTTCTGCCGGAGGTGCCCGATATAGACGCGCAGATACTGCGCATCCTCGACATGAGCCGGCCCCCAGACCGCGGCGAGGAGCTGCCGCTGCGTCGTCACGCGACCCTCTCCGCCACGGACCAGCGCGGCGAGCAGGTCCCACTCGCGCGGCGTGAGCTTCAAGGGCTCGCCGCCCCCCACGCGCGCCGTCCTGCGCGCGAGATCGAGCTCCAGCGCGCCGACGCGCAGGATGCTGTCCGCGGGCTGCCTGGCCGCCGCGCCGGCGCGGCGAAGCGCGGCACGGAGCCGTGCGAGCAGCTCGCCCAGCGCGAAGGGCTTCTCGACATAGTCGTCCGCGCCCGCATCCAGCGACGCGACCTTCTCGGCTTCCTGGTCGCGGGCGGACAGCACGATGACCGGGGCCTCGGTGAAGCCGCGCAGCCTGGGGATGGCCAGCTTGCCGTCGCCGTCCGGCAGTCCGAGGTCGAGCAGCACCAGCGCCGGCGCGCGCTCCGCCGCCAGGCGCAAACCCTCGGCCATCGTCGTCGCACGCAGCGGCGCGTAGCCCGCCGCCTCCAGCGCGGGGCCGAGGAACCGGTGGATCTGCGGCTCGTCGTCCACGACGAGGATGCGCGGCGGGACGGCCTCGTTCATGCGCCGGGGAACCTCACCACCATCCGCGTGCCGCGCCCGTCCGGCATCGCCGGGCTTTCGGCGGCGATGCGCCCGCCCATGGCATGCACGAGGCCGCGGCAGATCGCGAGGCCGAGGCCGCTGCCTGCCGCGACGCGGTCGGTGCGCGTCGCGCGGAAGAAGGGATCGAAGACGCGATGGAGATCCTCGCCGGGGATGCCCGGCCCGTCATCCTCGACGGCGATCACCACCTCCGCTCCCTCACGCCCCACCCGCGCGGCGACGCGGCCTTCGGGCCCTGAGAATTTCAGCGCGTTGTCCAGCAGGTTGGTCAGCACCTGGTCGAGCAGCGCGGGATCCAGGCGCGGGGCGGTCGGGCGCGGGCCGAGGTCGAGCGCGACCTGCCGCCCATGCGTCCGCGCGGCGCGCGCGGCGGCGGTCTCCACGGCCTCGGCGACATCGACCGGCTCGCGCCGCGGCTCGACCTGGCGGTTCTCGATGCGCACCATGTCGAGGATGTTGGCGATCCAGCGGGACAGCCGCTCCGTCTCCTCCTCCGCGGTCGCCAGCAGATCGGCGCGCGTCGCTTCCGACAGCGTGTGGCCGGAGCTGCGCAGCGTCGAGATGGCGCCGCGGATCGAGGTGAGCGGCGTCCTGAGGTCGTGGCCGAGCGAGGTCAGCAGCGCCGTGCGCAGGGCCTCGGTCTCGGCCCGCGCCTCGCCGCGGGCGCGTTCCTCCATCAGCTCCGCGCGCTCCACCGCGATGGCGGCCTGGTCCAGCAGCGCGTCCAGCGCGCGGTCGGCCTCGTCATGCGGCGGCGTGTCGCCGATGCGCAGCCCGACCAGCCCGGCGAGGCCGCCCGCGGTGCGCATCGGCCGGAACTGCCAGGCGGCGGAGGGCAGCGTGTCCGTCCCGCGTCCCGCGGCGCGGCCATTGGCGACCGCCCAGCGCGCCGCTGCCATGCTGGCCTCGTCGGGCTCGGCGTCGATCGGCACGCTGGCGCGCAGCACGGGTTCGGGCGCGCTCTCGCCGGGCAGCGGCGGCAGCAGCAGCAGCACGCAGGCCGGCGCGCCCGCGATGCGCGAGGCCTGCCCGGCGATGGCCTGCACGAGGTCGCCCTTGTCGCCTGCGGCGCCGAGCTGGCGGCTGAGCTCCACCAGGCGCCGCAGGCCGAGAAGACGCGCGCGTGCCGCGCGCATCGAGCGCCCGAGGCGTCCGGTGGTGCCCGCCAGCAGCAGCGCGACGAGCGCGAAGACCACCACGCCCACGACGTCCTGGGGCCCCGCGATGGTGAGGCTGTAGCGCGGCGGCAGGAACAGGAAGTTCCAGCAGAGGAAGCTGAGCGCCGCGGCCACCGCGCCCTGCACCGGCCCGAAGCCCACCGCCGCCGCCACGATTGGCACGAGATAGACCATGCCGAGCGCGCCTTCCGGCACCACATCGTCGAAAGCGAGGCCGACCAGCGTCGCGGCGGCGACCAGCGCAAGGGTGAGCAGCCAGTCCGCCCAGCGCGGAAGGCCGCGGTGCTCGGGCGGCAGGGGACGCGGCGCGGCCGCCGGTTCCGGAACGAGGTGCAGCGTGAAGTCCGTGGCCTGTCGCAGCAGCGCCGCCGACAGCGTGCGGCCCGTCGCCCGTGCCCACCACCCCGGCCGGCCGCGGCCGATGACAAGATGCGTCACGTTGCGCGCCCGCGCTTCGCGCAGGATCGCGGCCGGCAGATCGGGGGCAACCACGGTTTCGGTCGTCGCCCCGAGCCGCTCCGCCAGCCGCAGCACGGCGCTGGGATCGGCGCCAGGGGCGGCGGTGGGCCGCTCGACATGCAGGGCGATCAGCGGCGCCTTCAGCGCGTCCGCCACGCGCCGTGCCTCCCGCACCACCGTCTCGGCCGAGGCGTCGGCGCCGACGAGCGCCATGACCCGGTCTCCGGCGGGCCAGGGGCCGGCGATGGCGTTGGCGCGCATGTAGCCCGTGACGTCGGCATCCACGCGCTCCGCCGTGCGGCGCAGCGCCATCTCGCGCAGCGCGGCGAGGTTGCCTTCCCTGAAGAAGCCCTGCAGCGCGCGGGTGGCCTGGTCGGGGCGGTAAATGCGGCCCTGGCGCATGCGCTCGAGGAGCTCGGCGGGCGGGATGTCGATCAGCTCGACGGCGTCGGCCTCCGCCAGCACGCGGTCGGGCACCGTCTCCGTCACGCGCACGCCGGTGATGCGGGCCACCGCCTCCGACAGGCTCTCCAGGTGCTGGACGTTCATCGTGGTCCAGACCTCGATGCCGGCCGCGCGCAGTTCCTCCACGTCCTGCCAGCGCTTGGGGTGGCGGCTGCCCGGCGCGTTGCTGTGCGCGAGCTCATCGAGCAGCAGGACCTGCGGGCGCCTTGCGAGCGCGGCGTCGAGGTCGAACTCCTCCAGCGCCTGCCCGCGATAGGGGATGCGGGCGCGCGGCAGGACCGGCAGGTCGCCGATCGCGGCCTGCGTCTCCGCCCGGCCATGCGTCTCGACGATGCCGGCCAGGACGTCGGTGCCGCCGGCAAGACGACGGCGGGCCTCGGCGAGCATCTCCATCGTCTTGCCGACGCCGGGGGCGGCGCCGAGGAACACCTTTAGCCGCCCGCGCCCTTCCCGCCGCGCCAGCGCGAGCAGGGCGTCGGGATCGGGGCGGGCGGGCTCGTCGGCCATTCCCTTCCGATAGCAGCCTCGCCGCGCCGCCGCCCGTGTCTTTACACCGTCTTTATGCGGGCGGCCCGGATCCCGCATGGAGCCTTTACGCGCCCCGGGCCTACTCCCTCCCCGATCCTTCGGACGGGAGCCACGCATGCTCGACATTCTCCTGCTGGCGCTGGGCGCCGGCCTGTTCGGCCTGATGGCGGCCTACGCGGCGGGTTGCGAGCGGGTGTGACCGCGGTGGCCGAACTCGTTCTCGGCGGCGTCGTGACCGCCGGCCTCCTGCTCTACCTACTGTGGGCGCTGCTGCGCCCCGAGGGTCTCTGATCCCATGACGCTGAACGGCTGGGCGCAGATCGCGCTCGTGCTCGCGGCCATCCTGGCGGCCGCCATCCCGCTCTCGCTCTATATTGCCGCTGTGGCGGCCGGGCGCGTCAGCTTCCTCGCGCCGCTCGAGCGCGCGATCTACGCGGCCGGCGGCATCGGCCCGACGCGCGGCATGGGCTGGAAGGCCTATACGCTCGCGATGCTGGCGGCCAACGCGGCCGGCTTCCTCGTCCTGTATGCGATCCTCCGGCTGCAGGGCGTGCTGCCGCTCAATCCGCAGGGCGTCGAGGGCGTTTCGCCCTGGCTCGCCTTCAACACCGCGATCAGCTTCGTCACCAACACGAACTGGCAGGCCTATAGCGGCGAGGCCGCGATGTCGTACCTCAGCCAGATGGCGGGGTTGGCGGTGCAGAACTTCCTCTCCGCCGCGACCGGCATGGCGCTGGCGCTCGCCCTCTGCCGGGCCTTCGCCGGCGGCGGGCTGAAGGAGCTCGGGAATTTCTGGGCCGATCTCGTGCGGCTGACCCTCTATGTCCTGTTGCCGCTGGCGCTGGCCGTGGGGCTTGCCTTCGTCGCGATGGGCATGCCGCAGACGCTGGCGCCCCATGTCGAGGCGACGACGCTGGACGGCGCGACGCAGACCATCCCGCTCGGTCCCGTTGCCTTCCAGGTCGCCATCAAGCATCTCGGCACCAATGGCGGCGGGTTCTTCGGCGTGAACTCGGCGCATCCCTTCGAGGGTCCGTCGGCGCTGGCGACCGCGCTGCAGATCTGGTCGCACCAGGTGATCCCCTTCGCGCTCGCGCTCACCTTCGGGCACGTCGTGCGCGACCGCCGCCAGGGCTGGGCGCTGCTGGCGGTGATGCTGGGCTTCGTGGTCGCCGGCACCGCGATCGTCTACGCCGCCGAGGCCGGCGGCAACCCGCTGCATCTTGCCGCCGGCGTCGATCCCGCGCTCGGCAACATGGAGGGCAAGGAGGTTCGCTTCGGCCAGGCGCTCGTCGCTCTGTTCACCGCGACGACCACCGGCGCGTCGAACGGCGCGGTGAATGCGATGTTCGACAGCTTCACGCCGATCGGCGGCCTCGTGCCGCTGTTCCTGATCCAGCTCGGCGAGGTGCTGCCGGGCGGCGTCGGATCCGGCCTCTACGGCATGATCGTCTTCGTGCTGCTCGCGGTCTTCGTGGCGGGGCTGATGGTCGGGCGCACGCCGGAATACCTCGGCAAGAAGGTGCAGGCGCGCGAGATCAAGCTCGCGATGCTCGCCGTGCTGGTGCTGCCGGCCGCGGTCCTCGGCTTCACCGCGATCTCCGTCGTGCTGCCGGTGGCGGCGGCGTCGATCCAGGAACAGGGGCCGCACGGACTGACCGAGATGCTCTACGCCTATTCCTCGGCGGCCGGGAACAACGGCTCGGCCTTCGGCGGGCTGACCGCGGACACGCCCTGGATGAACGTCACGCTCGGCATCGCCATGGTGCTCGGCCGCTTCGCCTACATCGTGCCGATGATGGCGATCGCCGGCAGCATCGCGGCGAAGCCGAAGCTCGCGGCCTCGGCGGGCACCTTCCCGACGCATGGGCCGCTCTTCGCCGGGCTGCTCGCCGGCGTGATCCTGATCCTCGGCGGGCTGCAGTTCATGCCCGCCCTCGCCCTCGGCCCGGTCGCCGAGCACTTCGTGCTAGCCGCCGGCAAGACCTTCTGAGGTCCCGCATCATGGACATGACAGTACCCGTTCCGGCCGGGCAGGCCCGCCGCGCGGCGCGCGGCGGCGCCCTGCTGTCCGGCCCCATCCTCCGCCGAGCCGCGGTGGACGCGGTCGCGAAGCTCGACCCCCGCCGCCTGCTGCGCAATCCCGTGATCTTCGTCACGGAGGTCGTCGCGATCCTGGTCGCGGTCCTGGCCGTGCGCGCCCTGGCGCTCGGGCAGCCCTGGACGTTCCAGGCCGGGATCGCGCTCTGGCTCTGGCTGACGGTGCTGTTCGCCACCTTCGCCGAGGCGGTGGCGGAGGGACGCGGCCGCGCCCAGGCCGACAGCCTGCGCCGGGCACGCACGGAGACGCAGGCGAAGCTGCTGCTGCGCGGCGACGACCGCAGCTTGTGGCAGCCCCGCGCGGCGACGGAGCTGCACGCCGGCGACCTGGTGCTGGTCGAGGCCGGTGACCTCATCCCCTCCGACGGCGAGGTAACGGATGGCATCGCCAGTGTGAACGAGGCGGCGGTCACGGGCGAATCCGCGCCCGTGATCCGCGAGAGCGGCGGCGACCGCAGCGCCGTCACCGGCGGCACGCTCGTCGTCTCCGACTGGATCGTGGTGCGGATCACCGCCGCCCCGGGCTCGACCTTTCTCGACCGCATGATCCGCCTGGTCGAGGGCGCGAACCGGCAGAAGACACCGAACGAGATCGCGCTCGACATCCTGCTGGCCGGCATGACGATCATCTTCCTGATCGCGGTCGCGTCGCTGGTCGGCCTGGCGAGCTGGAATGGCCAGCCTCCTTCGGTCGCCGTGCTGGCGGCGCTGCTGGTCACGCTGATCCCGACGACGATCGGCGGCCTGCTGTCGGCCATCGGCATCGCCGGCATGGACCGGCTGGTGCGCTTCAACGTGCTGGCAACCAGCGGCCGCGCGGTGGAGGCCGCCGGCGACGTGGACGTGCTGCTTCTCGACAAGACAGGCACGATCACGCTGGGCAACCGCCAGGCGGCGGGCTTCGTCCCCGTGCCCGGCGTGACGGAGCGCGAGGTCGCGGAGGCCGCCGTGCTGTCGAGCCTGGCCGACGAGACGCCGGAGGGCCGGTCCATCCTCGGCTTCGCGCGCGATCGCTTCGGCATCGCGGCGAAGGCGCTGCCCGTCGGCGCGCGCGCGGTTCCTTTCTCTGCGCAGACCCGCATCTCCGGGCTCGACCTGCCGCAGGGGAGCTACCGCAAGGGTGCGGTGGACGCCCTGCTGCGATCGGTGGGTGGCGACTCGCCGGCCGAGCTTCGCGCGGCGGTGGACCGCATCGCCCGCGCCGGCGGTACCCCGCTCGCCGTGGCGAAGGACGGGCGCCTGCTCGGCGCGATCGAGCTGAAGGACATCGTCAAGACCGGCATGCGCGCCCGGTTCGACGCGCTGCGCCGCATGGGCATCCGCACCGTGATGGTCACCGGCGACAACCGCCTGACCGCCGCCGCCATCGCCGCGGAGGCTGGCGTGGACGACTTCATCGCGGAGGCCACGCCCGAGGACAAGCTCGCCTACATTCGCAAGGCCCAGGCCGAGGGGCGGCTGGTCGCCATGGCCGGCGACGGCACCAACGATGCGCCGGCCCTGGCCCAGGCCGATGTCGGGCTGGCGATGCAGACGGGCACGCAGGCGGCGCGCGAGGCCGGCAACATGGTGGACCTCGACAGCGACCCCACCAAGCTCATCGAGGTCGTGGAGATCGGCAAGCAGCTGCTGATCACCCGCGGCGCGCTGACCACCTTCTCCATCGCCAACGACGTTGCGAAGTACTTCGCCATCCTGCCGGCAATCTTCGTGGCGTCCTACCCGGAACTCGGGGCGCTGAACGTGATGGCGCTGGCCTCGCCGGAAAGCGCGATTCTGTCGGCGGTGATCTTCAACGCCCTGATCATCGTGGCGCTCGTGCCGCTGGCGCTGCGCGGCGTGCGCTACGTGCCGGTGGGCGCGTCGGCGCTGCTGCGCCGGAACCTGCTGATCTACGGGCTGGGCGGCATCGCCGCGCCATTCCTCGGCATCAAGATCATCGACGTGATCATCACCTTCCTGGGGCTCGCCTGACCCATGACCGCCATCGTCCGCCCGGCCATCGCCGTCGTCGCCCTGTTCACGCTGCTGCTCGGCCTTGCCGTGCCGCTGGCCTTCACGGGCCTGGCCACCCTCGTCCTCCCGACCGAGGCCGGCGGCAGCCTGGTCGAGCGGGACGGCAGGGTGATCGGCTCTTCCCTGATCGGCCAGAACGTCACCTCGGCGCGCTACTTCCACCCGCGTCCGTCCGCGACGACCGAGGCCGATCCGGACAACGACGGCGGAACCAGGGCCGCTCCGTACAACGCGGCGTCCTCCGCAGCCTCCCAGCTCGGCCCGACCTCCGCGGCGTTGCTGGAGGCGGTCAGGGCGCGCGTCGTGGCCTCCGGCAGCGCGACGCTGCCCGCCGATGCCGCGACCGCCTCGGCCTCTGGCCTCGACCCGCACATCAGCCCGGAGAATGCGGCGCGGCAGGTGGCCCGGGTCGCGCGCCAGCGGGGCCTGCCGGAGGCGCGCGTCGCGGCGCTGGTCGCGCAGCACACGGAGGATCGCGAGTTCAACCTGCTCGGCGAGACGCGCGTCAGCGTCCTGCGCCTCAATCTCGCGCTCGACGCGTTGCGATGATCGCGTGCGGCAGGACAGGTCGGCGACGCGCCGGCTAGATCGGCGGCCTCCGGCGCTCCCCGGCGGTCGCGCATTCGAAGGCGTGGCCCGCGCGCAGCGCCAGCGCGTCCTCGAAGGGGCGCGCGACGATCTGCGCGCCGACGGGCAGCCCGCCCTCGCCGTAGCCCGTACAGACCGATACGACGGGCTGGCCCGTCAAGTTGAACGGCACGGTCAGGTTCGGCCCCTGCAGCGTCGCCCAGGTACCGAGGCTCTCGATCGGCGGCGCCTCCGCCGGCTGGCCCGCGGTGATCAGCAGGTCGCAGTCGCGCATCGCCGCCGCCACGGCGTCGCAGAGTTCGCGCCGGCGGCGCTGCGCCTGGACGTAGTCGGCGCCGGTGATGAGCGCGGCGATGGAAAGGCGTTCGCGCAGGATGCGGCCGTAATCCCGGAAGCGGGTCTGCAGCCAGGGCTGGTGGATCGCCAGGGCCTCGGCCATCAGCGCCACCCAGCCCGCGGCGTGGAATTCGCGCAGCGGCGGCAGCGTCACCTCGCGGATCTCGGCGCCTTCGCCTCGCAGCACCGCCAACAGTCGCTCGATGCCGGCGCGCACCGCGGGGCTCGCCGGCAGCTCGTCCTCGTGGAAGTGCCGGACGACGCCGATCCGTAGGCCGCGCACGCCGTGGCGAAGGCCCGACAGCAGGTCGGGCGTGGGGCGGTCGGCGGAGGACGGATCCTCCGCGTCGTGGCCCGCCATGGCCTGCAGAAGGATCGCGCAATCCTCCACTGTCCAGGCCATCGGCCCGACCGTGTCCATGCTGTGCGACAGCGGCAACACGCCGCGGCGGCTGCACAGGCCGTAGGTCGGCTTCACCCCGGCGATGCCGCACCAGGCCGCGGGCAGCCGGATGGAGCCGCCGGTGTCCGATCCCGTGCCGCCTAGGATGATTCCCGCGGCCACGGCAGCGCCCGTGCCGGAGGAAGAGCCGGCGGTGGACCGCGTCGTGTCCCAGGGATTGCGCGGCGGCGGCCAGGGCAGGTCGAAGGACGGGCCGCCGCTCGCGAATTCATGCGTCGCGAGCTTGCCGATCATCACCGCCCCCGCCGTCGCCCAGGATGCGACCGCCGCGGCGTCGCGCGCCGGGACGTGGTCGATCAGGATGCGCGAATTCGCCGTGGTCGGGATGCCCGCGGTCTCGTAGATGTCCTTGTGCGCGACGGGGATGCCGTCCAGCGCGCCGCGCAGCGTGCCGGTCATCTGGCGCGCCTCGGCCTCCTGCGCCTGGCGCAGCGCGACGTCGCCGGTGATGCGGAGGAAGGCGTGCAGGCGCGGGTTCAGCGCCTCGGCGCGCGCCAGCGCGGCGCGGGTCAACTCGACCGGCGAAAGCGCCTTCGCGGCGATCAGCCGCGCTGCCTCGGACAGGCTGCCGGGGATCGCGGTCATTTGCCGTCCCGGCGCGGCGCGAAGACGGGGGCGGGCTCGACCGCGACGCTGCCCGGCGTGTGCAGGCGCTCGATCAGCGCCATGAAGAGGCTGGACGCGCCGAGCACGCTCGCGCGGCCTTCCGGATCGAGCGTGATGCCGGCGCGCGCCATCAGCGCGTCGAAGACGGGTTCGGGAATTGGATCGGCCATGGTCGGTGTCCGTTCAGTCGAGCCGCGCGAGCCAACCTGCCGTACCCGGGGCGGAGGCGGGGTGCGCCTCCGTCACCCAGGGATCGTGGCCGGGGATGACCAGCGCGGGGTCGTCGGCCAGCGCCAGGACGGTGTCGAAGGCGTCCAGCGCATCGCCGACATGGAAGACGGCGGGGAAGGGGATGCGGCGATCGAGGTTGACGCGGTGCGCGACGGCGTCGGTCGCCAGGCACATCCAGCCGCGTCGCGTGCGCACCCGCACGACCTGCAGCCCGTCGGTGTGGCCGCCGACATGATGCAGCGTCAGGCCCTCGGCCAGCCGCACCTCGCCCTTGTGCAGCACCAGGCGGCCGGCGTGGAGCAGCGCCGTCGCGGCGGCGATGTCCTCGGTTTCGTAGCCCGCGCGCAGCACGGCATGGCGCATGGCCGGGCCGGTGACATGCGCCATCTCGCGCGCCTGCAGGTGGAAGGTCGCGGCGGGGAACAGGCCGGGCTGGCCGGCATGGTCCCAATGGAGATGCGTCTGCAGCACGATGCGGACGTCGCGCGGTGCGGTGCCGAGCACGGCCAGCGCCTCCTCGAGCGCGCGGAAACCCGCCTTGCCGTAGCGCGCGCAGCGCGCCGCGTCGGCTGCGGTGTCCATAACGACGATGCCGTCCGGCCCGCGCAGGATGAAGGCGTGGTAGGCGATCGGCATCGGCGCGTCGCCGCCAGACCCGCCCAGGAACCATTGGAAGGCGCGCCGCCCGTCATCCTGGGCATAGCGCAGCGCATGCACCTCCCACGTCACGCGCGCTGCCCCATCAGCGACAGGCCGCCGTCCACGGCGAGCGTCGTGCCCGTGACATAGTCCGCAAAGCCGCTGCACAGGAACAGGATTGCGCCGGCGACATCCTCCGGCAGGCCGGTGCGGCCGGCCGGGATCAGCGCGAGCTTCCGATCCCGCCAGCCCGGTTCCTCCCGCGCGGCGCGGTTGAGGTCGGTCTCGATCGTGCCGGGGGCGACGGCGTTCACCGTGATGCCGGCCGGCGCGAGTTCGAGCGCGAGCTGCCGTGCCAGCCCGCCGAGCCCCGCCTTCGACGAGCCGTAAGCGACGAGGCCGGGATTGGGCATCCACTGGTTGACCGAGGAGGTGAAGACGATCCGCCCGCCCGCGCCCATCAGCGCCGCGGCTTCCCGGGCCACAGCGAAGCCGGCGCCGAGGTTGATGGCGTGGATGCGCGCGAACTCGGCATCCGTGGTCTGGGCGAGAGGCTTGCGCAGCAGCGCGCCGGCATTGCTGACGAGGATGTCGAGCCCGCCCAGCGCGGATGCCGCGCGGCCTGGCAGTGCGGCGGCGGCTGCGACGTCGGACAGGTCCGCCTGCAGCGCGATGCCGCCGGTCTCCGCCGCCAGCGCGGCGGCGGCCGCGCCCTCATCGAGGTGATGCACCGCGACGCGCGCGCCGGCCCGCGCGAGCAGCATCGCCGTGGCGCGCCCGATCCCGTCCGTTCCCGCGCCAGTGACGAGCGCGCGTCGGCCGGACAGGTCGATGGCGACCCCCATCACTGGGCTGCCGGCAGCACCTCGATCGCCAGCGTCTCCTCGTCAGCGCGCGGGGTGAAGCGCACGCGGTCGGCGCGGCCCGCCCAGATCGCCTCGAAGGTCAGGATCGGGATCACCAGGTTCTGCGCGATGGTGCGCTCCATCGCCTCCTCCAGCACGCGGCGGCGCTGGCCGTCGTCCAGGATCTGGCGGCCGCGCTGGATCAGCGTGTCGATCTCCGCGTTGGAGATGCCGGAGTAGTTGATCGCGCCGAGGCCGAGATCGCGGTTCGGCGTGTGGATCTGGCTGGTCAGGAAGTAGCTGCTCTCGCCGGTCAGGCTGCCCCAGCCCGCGGCGTGCAGCGGCCATTCGCGGCGGGCGCGCTGCGGGAAGAAGGTGGCGCGCGGCTGGGCGGAGAGGTCCACGCGGATGCCGACGCGCTGTAGCTGCTGGGCCACCGCCTCGCAGATCTTGCTGTCGTTGACGAAGCGGTCGTTGGGACAGGCGAGGCCGGTTTGGAAGCCGTTGGCGTAGCCGGCCTCGCGCAGCAGGGCGCGGGCGCGGTCGGCGTCGAAGCGCGTGGGCGGGATGCGGTCGGAATGGCCGAAGAAGCCGGCGGGGATTGCCTGGTTCGCGACGCGTGCGCGGCCTTCCATCAGCCGCTCCACGATGGCCTCGCGGTTGATGGCGAGCGACATCGCCTCTCGCACGCGGGGGTCGAGCCAGGGGTTGCGCGGCAGCGCGTTGCCCTGCGCGTCGCGGGTGCCGGGCAGCGGATCCTTACCGACCTCCGGGAACAGCATGTAGACATAGGCCGAGGCGCCGCCATAGACGCGCGTGCGGCCAGATTGCAGCCGCGCGACATCCTGCAGCGGCACGCCGTTGATGAAGTCGACGTCGCCCGACAGCAGCGCGGCGACGCGCGCGCCGTCATTGGTGATCGGGCCGAAGGTCACGCGCTGCCAATGCGCCGGTCCCGCGAAGTACTCGGCGTTGCGCTCCAGCGCGAAGGGCTGGCCGGGCTGCCAGGATGACAGGCGATAGGGGCCCGTGCCGACCGCGGCCTGGCCGCTGTTGAACTCCTGCGTCGTCCGGACGCCCTTGGTGCCGGAGATGATGAAGATGTTGCTGATGTTGGTCGGCAGCAGCGGCACCGGCCCGTCGGTAAGGAATCGCACCGTCAACGGGTCCACCACCTGCACCTCTCGGATGCCCTGGATGTAGGTGGCGTAGGAATTCGGGTTGCCGGCGACCCGGGTGACACGATCGATGGTGAACTTCACGTCCTCCGCCGTCAGCGGGCTGCCGTCGTGGAAGCGGATGCCCGGGCGCAGCTTGAACTCCCAGGTCGTCTCGTCCACCGCGCGCCAGGATTCGGCCAGCGAGGGCCGCACCTGCAGGTTCGGATCGCGCGAGAGAAGCGTGTCGTAGATGTTGCGCAACGCCGAGGTGTTGGAGCCCAGCAGGTTGAACTGCGGGTCCAGCGTGCCGGGCTCGGTCTGCATGCCGATGGTGAGGTTCTGCGCGGCGGCCGGCATGGCAAGCGCGCTGGCGAGCAGGGCAACGGCTAGGCGCATCTCGGTCTCTCCTCGGGGCGTCGCGGCATTCACGCGCGGGGCGCGCGCGGTGTCAACGCGCCCGCGCCAGGTTGGCGCCGGCCTATTCCGGTAGTCCGAACAGTGCCGCGGGATTGGCGGCGCTCATCCGGCGCAGCTCGGCGTCGGTGAAACCCTCGCTCTGCAGCAGCAGCAGGTATTCCCGGAAGGCCTCGACGGGCGGCGGCAGCAGGAAGACGCCGGCATCGGTCGATACGATTGCCCGGTCGCCGGCCGCACGGAGCTTCGGCGTGAAGTCCTGGATCGTCGCGCTCACCGTGATCCTGTGCTTCTCCTCGTCCACATGCGTCAGCCCGACCTGCGTCGCATGCGTCAGGATGAAAAAGGACAACTCGACATAGCCGCCGAGCGCGACGACGGCCTGGATCTCCTCCGCGGTGAAGCGGCTGCCATGGCTGCGCAGCCTGGTCACGCCGCGGCGCTTCGCCTCCTCGGCCAGCGCCACCGCCTCCCGTCCGGAGACATGGCCGCAGTCGAAGACGACGTCCTTCTCCGCGCAGAGCTCCATGATGGCCGGCACGGGGTCGGGCACCTTGCCGCTGGGCGGCACCCAGAAGGTCGTCTCGAGGAAGGCGGGGCTGCGGCCCTCCGCGGTCGCGACGTGACGCGTGTGGTGCGTGGGCAGGCTGACGAAGCGCGCGCCGGTGCCCGGCCCGTAGCCGTAGCCGATGGCGGCCTTCGCGGCTTCCAGCGTCACGCCGCCGGCGGTCGGCTGCATGATCAGGCCGCCGAATGCATGCACGCCGAGATGGCCGAGTTCGTCGTTGCAGAGCGCGGCGAGGCCCGAGCTGTTCTGGAAGTTGCACATGATGCCGATGGCGCGCATGCCCGCCGCGGCGGCCTGGCGCACCGCTTCGAAGGCGTTGACAGAGCGTCCGTTCAGATGCGGCGCGCAATGCACGTGGCAGTCGATGGCTCCCTTGAGCAGATGCATCCCGGGCGGCGAATACGGCATCGCAGGTCTCCTGTCGCGGCGCGCGGCGTCTCCGCCGCCGCCGAAGTAGAGCACGGGACTGCCGGCCGGACAGCAGGGTGAGCGGCTGCCGCCGACCCGCGCAGCGCGCGCCGCCGCGGGGGAGCCCGCTCTCGACGCCTTCGCGCGCGCCCGCACGCCGCTCTGCCGCCGGGCGACGCCGGAGGACGTGGCGGACGCAGCGCTGCTCCTGCTTTCGCCCGGCAGCGACTTCGGCACTGGCCCCGTGATGGTCGATGGCGGGCTATCCGTCGGGATGTGATGGCGGCCGCGGCGGCGGCCGGCTTTGTCAGCGCAGCGTGTAGAGGAAGGCGACGATGTCGCGGGAATCCGCGCCGGTCGTCCCGGTGGGCGGCATGGCGGTGCGCGGATCGAGCGCGCGCGGATCCTCGATCCAGCGTCGCAGGTTGTCTGGCGTGTTCGCGGCCGTCCCGGCCAGCCAGACGCTCCGTCGCCGACACGTCAAGCAGACTGGTGGGGCTGGCCGGTGCGATGCGGCGGCCGATGAACCCGATGCGGATCAACCCCTCGGCACGCGCCGGTGCCGCGCCCAGCGAGGCCAAGCCAAGCGTCAACCGTGGAATCCTAGGCTGGCGGCGGGCAGGGCCGCCATCACGAACCGCGACGCCTGGGTTCACCTCGCCCGTGACCGCAAGCGCTTCAGCCTTCGTGGCCGACGCGCCGCGCGGGGTGGTCAGTCCGCGAAGCGGCCGACCGGTGCGCCGGCAATGCCGACATCCAGCACGACCAGGGCGCCGTCGGCCGGATGCGCCTCACCAGCCGGCGTCAGGCTGGTGACAAACAGCGTGCTCAGCCCGGGCCCGCCGAAGCAGGGCATGGTGGGCGCGCGCACGGGCATGGGGATGCTGCGATCCAGCCTGCCGTCGGGCAGGAAGCGGTTGAGCCTGCCGGCCGACACGCCCGCGCTCCAATAGCCGCCCTCCGCATCCACCGCGGCGCCGTCGGGGCGGCCCTGCTCCTCGGTGGGTCGGGCGAAGACGCGGCGGTTGGCGATCGCGCCGGTTGCCGCGTCGTAGTCCCAGGCCCAGATGATCGAGGCGCGGCTATCGGAGTGATACAGCGTGCGCCCGTCCGGGCTCCAGGCCAGGCCGTTCGACACGATGTAGCCCTCCGCCAGCCGCGTGCAGGCGCCGCCGGGATCGAGCCGGTGCAGCGCTGCGACGGGAAGCTTTTCCGGCCGGTCGTCCATCGAGCCCACGAGGAAGCGTCCGTCCGGCGACACCTTGCCGTCGTTCAGGCGGTTATGGGCGGGTTCGCCGGGGGGCCGCGCGACCAGCACCGGCGGCGCATCGGCGCGTGTCGGAACGAAGCGATGGATGCCCGATCTCAGCGCCAGCAGGATGGCGCCGGAGCGGCAGAGGCCGATGGAGCCGATCGCATCCGGCATCGGCCAGGTTTCTGTTGTGCCGGTCGCGGGATCGGTGCGGTGCAGCGCCGGAGCGCGGATATCCACCCACCACAAACGATGCGATTCCGCATCCCAGACCGGGCTTTCGCCGACGCCGGCGCGCGGCGCCGCTTCCAGGATCCGCACGCGGGGGCCCTCCCTGCCAGGGGAGAAGACTGCGGCAGCGTCGTCGCCTTGCCAAGTCAGTGGCGGCGCGCGGGACCGCGCGCCGCCGCCGTATCACAGGACGTCGGTGAAGCCGAAGCTCTGCGCGCTCTGAGTGTAGAGCACGGCGTCGCCGCCGATCCGGGTGCCGTCGTAGCTGATCGCCTCCACCCAGAGGTTGCGATCCTCGCTCAGCGTATTGCCCCAGAGGTCGTTGACGAAGGCGACCGAGACGCTGTGCTCGCCATTAGACCAGTCGCCGCTGATCTCCACCACGTCCACATCGCCACTGCCGTGCAGCGCGGAGGCCGTGCGCACGCCGCCCTGCTGCACGCCGTCCACGCTGACGGTGTACTGCGCGTCGCCGCGCCAGGCATCCTGCGAGATCTCCAGGACCAGAGTGTTGGCGCTGCCGTCGCCCGCCGGGGCCGGCGGGGTGGAGGAGCCCGTCGGCGGGGATGCCGGCGCGACCGGCGTGCCGGCGGAGGCGTTGTAGCTCGACCCCGACGTGTCGTAGCCCAGCGCCTGCCATTGCGACGCGCTGATCGACCCGCCGTAGTAGAAGCTCGCGCTGCCCGACAGGTTGTAGTCGTTGCCCTGGAACTGGATCGAGCCGTCATTCGTCGCGCCGCCGCCGATTCCGGTGGGCCCCTCGTCGGCGATGATGGTGTTGTCGTGCACGTTGACGTTGCGGGTCACCCAGGTGCCCTGCGTGCCGCTGCCGCGGCCCTCCTCGTACACGAAGACGCCGCCGCCATTGCCCGCGACGGTGTTGCCGGTAACCTCGGCGTCCTGCGCGTTGAAGATGTAGATGCCGGCGCCGCCCCAGCCGCTGAAGTTGCTGGTGTTGTTGTCGACCACCGTATTGCCGCGCAGGACGGAGCCGTAGTCGAGCTCGACCGCGATGCCCATCGCGCCATTGTGCTGGACCAGGTTGCCCTGGATCAGCGTGTTGTCGCAGTTGATGTCCGTCCAGATCCCGATGCCGTTCGCGGTGTCGTGGACATAGTTGTCCAGGATCTGGGTGCCCGTGGTCTGCGTGATCTTGATCGCCGCGGCATCCCCGGTGTTGCTGAAGGGTGAGTTGCCGGACGCGTTGTTGTTCCAGAACTCGTTGTTCTGGATGGTGGAGTTGGCAGTGCTCCAGGAACTGATGCCGTTCGACAGGTTGTCGTGGAAGGTGTTGTCCTGCACCAGCATCCCGTTGCCCAGGCGCAGCGCGGCGCCGTTGGAGATGTGGTCGAACTCGTTGCCTAGCACCTTCCAGCCCGTGGTGCTGGAATCGTTGCCGAGGATACCCGAGCCGTTGGGCGACGGCGCATAATCCGTGAAGCGGATGTTGGCGATGGTGACGTTCTGGTTGTTCCAGCCGTTGATGGCGTGGTCCGCGCCGTTGCCGTCGAGCACCGCGCCTTCCTGGCCGATGAAGGTGTCCCCGCTGCGCACCGAGAAGGTCTGCCCGTAATGGGTGCCGGCGCCGAGGACATAGGTCGTGCCGGCACCGTGCTGGTTGACGACAGACTGGATGTTGGTGCCGGCGCTGATGAAGACGGCGTTGGACGGCACGTTGTAGCTGTTGTTCAGAAGGCCTGCGGCCATGGCGATGCTTCTCCTGCATGGGCCGCCGGGACCGCGCGGCGCGATGGGGGGAAGCAGGCCGGTGCGTCGAGCGAAACGCAGCATCCCTTCCGGCATCGGGCGGGCCGATGCCGGTCGAGGTGCACGCGACGATCGCATGCCGAATCCCTCGCGATGGCGCGGACGCCATCACGCGGGTGGTTCCCATTCCCCTCCATCGCGCCGTGCGGACGGCGGCGGCGCGAGGAGGTCTAGAACGGATGGGCCGATATTCGCTGGTGCATAAGCAATCCGGCCGATCTCAACCCAGGCGTGAGCTCAGCCGGGCAGCCGTCCTTCCGGCGTATAGCGGTCCACTGCATCCGGCAGCGTGCGCGTCAGCCGCGACAGGACCTCCTCGCGGCTGAGTCCGGTATGCTGCGCGAGCTCGTCCAGCGTCTCCGGGCCGATCGCGGATTCCAGATGCGTCGGTTCGACGGGGCGGTTGGGGCCCGACCTCACCCAGGACTCCGCGGTCTCGCCATGCCCGGCGCCGCGGAAGCGATCGAGGAGGTCGCGCAGCCCATCGTTCAGCATCGCGCCCACGCTGCCGTCATTGCCCCGCGGCATCTGGGCGCCGGTCTGGCCGCCGGCGCGGCCCCCTTCACCAGGGACCCCCTGCCCGCCGGTGGCGCGGCCGAGCATCTCCGCCAGCTTGTCCCTGTTCTGGTATCCCGCCATGGCGAGGACCCCGAGTAGTGCCATCAGCGATGGCGTGCCGCGAGCCATGCGAACCTCCCTTGTGCCAGGCCGAGATCCGCCTTGGTGGACCGCGGCCCGGCCGCTGCTTGAGCGACTGAACCACCGCTTCGACACTTCGACGTCGGACACCAGGCGCTCGGCCAGGGAGAGGAAAGCCGGGCGCGGCGATCGGTTCCGCGCCGTGTCAGTCGCGCGGCGGGGCGGTGCTGCCGCGGACGACCACCTCGGGTTCCAGCAGCACTTCCTCCCGCCCGCTCGGCTCTGCCAGGGCACCGAGCAGCAACTCCGCCGCCCGGCGCCCCATCTCGGCATGCTGGATGCGCACGGTGGTCAGCGGCGGCGCGATGCGGTCGACGAAGGGCATATCATTGAAGCCGGTGACGGAGACGTCGTCCGGTATGCGCTGCCCAGCTGCCGCCAGCGCATCATAGGCGCCGAGGCAAAGCATGTCGTTCGCGACCGCGACGGCCGTGAAGCCGCCTTGCGCCAGCAGCGCCTCCATCGCGCGGCGCCCGGCTTCGATCGTATAGGCCTCGGCCGCCACGGTTGGTGCGGCGTCCGCGTCGAGGCCCGCCCCGCGCAGCGCCGCGCGGAACCCCGCCCGTCGGTCCGTCGCGGTCGAGACGCCGGCCGGACCGCCAAGATGCGCGATGCGCCGGTGTCCGAGGCCGAGCAGGTGCTTCACCGCCAGCGCCATGCCGCGGCGGTCGTCGTTCACGACCGCGGACAGCTCGGACCCCGGCAGGCGCCGGTTGATCAGCAGCGTCGGGATGCCGGCGCGGGCGCAGGCCTCGATCGCGCGGCTGCCCTTCGCGGCGGAGGCCAGCATCATCCCGTCCACGAGATGCGCGGCCATGCGTTCCACCAGCAGCAACTCGCGGGCGGGATCGTTGTCGGTGTTGGCCAGCAGCGTGGCGTAGCCCGCTTCGGCCAGGCGCGTCTCGGCCGCGCGCACGATGGGCGGGAAGACGGGATTGACCAGGTCAGGCACCAGGATGCCGATGGTGCGCGACCGCCGCGTTCGCAGCCCCGCGGCGAGGGTGGAGGGGCGCCAGCCCAGCTTCTCCGCCGCCGCGGTCACGCGCGCGGCGACCGCCTCCGTCACCATGCCGCGCGTCGCCGGGTTCAGCGCGCGCGAGACGGTGGAGGCGTGGACGCCCGCGGCCGCGGCGACATCGGCGATGGTCGCGCGGGCGGGGGCAGGGGACAGGCGGCGGGACATCCGGACCGGTATAGCCGCTGGCGGCGCGCCGTCCCAACGATCACGTCCGCAGGGCCCGCGTGCAATCGTTTGCAGAAATCGCTTGACCCCACCCCGGACGGGGGATAGTTGGACCGCCGAACGCCGGAGGATCGTCCCGCCCATGAGCATCGCCACTGCCCGTGCCGCTGCCGCCGCACCGCTGCCGGCCGAGGCGCGCGCGCTGCGTTTCGCGGCCTTCGGCGGGCCTGAAGTGCTGTCCTGCGGCCGCGTCCCGCTTGCCCCCGCCGCACCGGGTGAGGCGCTGGTGGCGGTGCGCGCGGCCTCCATCAACCCGTCGGACGTGAAGAACGTGGCCGGGCGCATGAAGCAGACGGTGCCGCCGCGCACGCCGGGCCGCGACTTCGCGGGCGTGGTGGTGGACGGGCCGGACGCCTGGCTCGGCGCCGAGGTCTGGGGCACGGGCGGCGACGTCGGTTTCGTGCGCGACGGCAGCCACGCGGAATACCTGCGCATCCCTGTGGAGGCACTGTCCCGCAAGCCGGCGAATCTGTCTTTCGCCGAGGCCGGCGCGGTCGGCGTGAATTACGTCACTGCGCTCATCGCGCTGGATTATGCCGAGGTGAAGCCGGGCGAGGTCGTGCTGGTGATCGGCGCGACGGGAGGCGTCGGGGGTGCTGCCTGCGGGGTCGCGGCCGGGCGTGGCGCGCGCGTGATCGCGGCCTGCCGCGGCGCGCCGGCGGAAGGCTCGCCGGCGCGGCATTCGACGGGCGAGTTCGTGGACCTGCAGTCGCAGGACCTCGGCGCCGCAATGGCTGCGATGACGGGCGGCAAGGGCGTGGACGTCGTGCTGGATTGCGTCGGCCGGCCGGACCTGGTGGAGGCGGCGATCGCCGCCCTCGGCTTCCGCGGGCGCCTCATCGCGATCTCCGGAACGCCAGGCGACCAGGTCAGGCTCGAGCTCATTCCCTTCTATCGCCGCGAATGCCGGCTGATCGGCCTCGACAGCCTGAAGCGCAAGGCGGCGGATTGCGCCGATCTGATGGACGCGCTGCGGCCTGGCTTCGAAGCCGGCACCTATCCCGCGCCGGCGATCGCGGAACTGATCCCGCTGTCGCGCGGCGCGGAAGGCTATACGGCGGTCGCGCGCGGCACGCGCGGGCGCGTCGTGCTCGACATGCAGGGCTGAGGAGCATCATCCCATGACCGACGGCCACATCACCTATACCGCGGAGAACCTGACCGACGCGGTGCTCGCGCGGATCCGCCCGGACGCGAACCCGCGCGTGCAGAAGGTCATGTCCGCGCTGATCCGCCACGTCCACGACTTCGTCCGCGAGGTCGAGCTGACGCCGGAGGAATGGGAACAGGGCGTCGCCTTCCTGTCCGAGCTCGGCCGCTGGTGCGACGACAAGCGGCAGGAGGTGATCCTGCTCTCCGACATCCTCGGCGTCTCCATGCTGGTGGACGCGATCGCCAACCGCACGCATGCCAGCGTGTCGGAAACCACGGTCCTCGGGCCCTTCCACCGGGAGAACCCGCCGCGCATGGAGAACGGCCAGCAGATGTCGCCCGGCGTGGCGGGCGAGCCCCTCGACGTCGCGGTGAAGATCTGCGACGAGGCCGGCAAGCCGCTGGAAGGCGCGCAGGTGGATGTCTGGCACACCTCGCCCGATGGCTACTACGACAGCCAGCTCGGCGACGAGCACAACATGCGCGGCCGCTTCGTCACGGGGAAGGACGGCGTCATCGCTTTCCCCACCGTGATGCCGTCGGCCTACCCGGTGCCGCATGACGGGCCCGTGGGGCGCGTGCTGGCCGCGATGGGCCGCGGACCGATGCGGCCAACGCATGTCCATTTCTGGATCAAGAAGCCGGGCTACCGCGACCTTATCACCCACATCTTCCGCGATGGCGACCCGTATCTCCACGACGACGCGGTCTTCGGCGTGAAGGCGAGCCTGGTGACGGACTGGGACGCCGCGAAGAAGACGGGCGGGCCCGCCCGACTGGAATACGAGTTCCGCATCCCCCGACAGGACGCCGCCTGATGCCGCTGTATCTGATCCACTGCACGCAGGTCGCCGACGGCCAGGCGATCCGCGACGCGCATTACGACGAGCACCGCGCCTACCTCAAGAACAGCCCGGTGGACATCAAGCTCGCCGGGCCGCAGGTGACGGACGACGATGCGAAGGCAATCGGCTCGGTCTTCGTCGTGGACGTGCCGGACCGCGCGGCGGCGGAAGCCTTTTCGGCCGGCGACCCCTTCACCAAGGCGGGTTTGTTCGAGCGCGTCATCATCACCCGCTTCCGCGACATCACCCGCGGCAAGCCGGCCTTCGGAGGAACGCCCGCGTGAAGCGGAAATACATCCTGACCTGCGCGCTCACCGGCAACATCACGACGCCGGAGCAGACGCCCCACCTGCCGATCACACCGAAGCAGATCGCCGATGCCGCGATCGACGCGGCGAAGGCCGGCGCCGCGGTCTCCCACATCCATGTGCGCGATCCCGAGACGGGCAGGCCCTCGATGTCGCTCGACCTCTACCGCGAGGTCGTGGACCGCATCCGCTCCTCCGGCACCGATGTCGTGATCAACCTGACGACGGGCCCCGGCGGGCGCTTCGTGCCGGACCGCGAGGACCCGCGGAAGCCCGCAGCCGGCACGACGCTGCTGCCGCCGGACCAGCGGGTCGAGCACATCGTCGCCCTCAGGCCGGAGATCGCGACGCTCGACTGCAACTGCATGTGGTCGGGCACCGGCGTGGTGATGAACACGCCCTGGTCCATCACCCGCATGGCCGAGCTGATCTACGCCGCCGGCACGATCCCGGAGCTTGAGGTCTTCGATTCCGGCGACATCGCGCTGGCGAAGTCGCTGATCGACCAGGGCGTGCTGAAGGGGCCGTGCCTGTGGCAGGTCTGCATGGGCATCCGCTACGGCTTCGACTGGAACCCGGAGACGCTGAACTACGCGCGTTCGATCATCCCCGCCGGCAGCCCCTGGGCGGCCTTCGCGATCGGGCGGATGGAGTTCCCGATGCTGGCGCAGGCCTGGCTGCTGGGCGGGCATGTGCGCGTCGGGCTCGAGGACAACATCTACCTCAACAAGGGCGAGCTCGCGACGAGCAACACGGTGCTTGTCGAGCGCGCCGTGCGCATCCTGCGCGAATTCGGCGCCGAGCCCATGACGGCGGCCGAAGCGCGCGCGGAACTCGGTTCGGTGGGTGGCTGGTCGCGATGAGCCGAGGCGTATTGGTCGTCACCGGCGCCGGCCGGGGCATCGGCGCTGCGATCGCGAAGGCCGCGGCGGCCGATGGCTGGATCGTCGCCGTGAACTACGCCCGCGACGCCGACAGCGCCGCGAAGACCGTCAGCGCGATCGAGGCCGCCGGCGGCCAGGCGTGCGCAATCCAGGCCGATGTCATGACGGAGGCCGGCATCGCCGCGCTGTTCTCCGCCGCCGACGCGCTGGGGCGCGTCAAGGGCCTGGTGAACAACGCCGGCGGCAGCGCGGAGGCGAGGATCGCCGACATCACTGCGGCCGACTACGACCGCATGATGGACGGCAATCTCCGCACCACCGTCTTCTGTTCGAAGGAAGCGGTGCGCCGCATGGCGACCGATCGCGGCGGCGAAGGCGGCGTCATCGTCAACATCGGCAGCCGCGCCAGCGTGCTCGGCGGCCAGCCCGGCCGCGTGATGTACGCCGCCGCCAAGGGCGCGGTGGACGGCTTCACCGCCGGGCTCGCCAACGAGGTCGGCAAGTCGGGCATCCGGGTCTGCTGCGTCCGCCCCGGCGTGATCCGCACCGAAAGCCACGAGGCCCGCGCCGGCGCCGACCGGCTGAAGCAGATCACGGCCCCGATCGCGCTCGGCCGCCCGGGCGAGCCGGAAGAGGTCGCCGCCCTTGCGGTGTTCCTGCTTTCGCCGGCGGCGAACTACATGACGGGCGCGCTGGTGGACATTGGCGGCGGCCGCTAGAACACGCCGCAACAGAGGAGAAACGTCGTAATGAAGCTTGCCCGTCGCAGCCTTCTCGCCGCCGCCTGCGCGGCCGGCCTGGCCGCTCCCGCCGTCGCGCAGAACTTCCCGAACCAGCAGGTCACGCTGGTGATCCCCTTCGGTGCGGGCGGCCCGACCGACATCGTCGGCCGCATGGTCGCCGAGGCGATGGGCCGCGATCTCGGCCAGCCCGTCATCGTGCAGAACGTGGGCGGCGGCGGCGGCACCATCGGCGTGCAGCGCGTGGTGCAGGCGCGCCCGGACGGGCACACCATCCTCTACACCAACATCGGCCTCGCCACGCAGCCGACGCTGTATCGCCGGCTTCCCTACAACCCTATCACGGACCTCGAGCCCTTCGGCCTGGTGACCTCGACACCGATGGTCATCACCGTGCGGCCGAACTTCGCGGGCAACACGCTGGCCGACTTCATCGCCTTCGCGCGCGAACGGCGCGACGCCGTGAACCTGGCCAATGTCGGCCTCGGCTCCGCTAGCCAGCTCTGCGGCACGCTCCTGCAGGCCGCCCTCGGCATCAATTTCACGCCCATCGCCTTCACGGGATCGGGCGGCGTCTTCCCCGAACTGATGGCCGGCCGGCTCGACGTCTATTGCGACCAGACCACCTCCTCCCTGCCCTTCGTGCGGGAGAACCGGATCCGCGGCCTCGCGATGACGACAGCGACACGACTGCCGCAGGCGCCCGAGATCCCGACCGCGGCCGAGGCCGGCCTGCCCGGCTTCGAGGTCGGCATCTGGAACGGCATGTACGCGCCGAAGGGCACGCCGGCGCCGGTGATCGAGCGCCTGAACCGCGCGCTGCGCGTCGCGGTGCAGGATCCGACGGTGATCGCGCGCCTCAACGACCTCGCCAGCCCGCCGGAGCCGCTGGAGCGCGTGAACCCCGCCGTGCACCGCGCCTTCCTCGAGGCCGAGATCGACCGCTGGCGGCCCGTGCTGCAGGCGGCGGGCCAGTTCGCGGACTGAAATCCCGCGATGGACGCGATCCGCGTCGTCGCCTTCGCGGGCGCGTCCAACCTGCCGCTCTGGGCCGGGCAGGAGCAGGGTCTTTTCGCCCGCCACGGCATCGAGGTCTCGGTCGAGATCACCCCGAACTCGCGGGCGATGGCGCGCGACCTGTTCGACGGCCGCTTCGACCTCGCGCTGACGGCGGTGGACAACATCGTCGCTTACGACGAAGGGCAGGGCGAGGCGGAACTGCCCGGCACCGCCGACTTCGTCGCCCTGTTCGGCGTGGATGACGGCATGCTGAACGTCATGGCGCAGGCCGATGTGGCCGACCTGCCCGCGCTGGCCGGCCGCAAGGTCGCGGTGGATGCCATGACCACCGGCTTCGCCTTCGTGCTGAAGGAGATGCTCGGACATGCAGGCGTCGCATACCGCGTGCACTGGGTCGCGGTCGGCGGCGGCGCGCAGCGCCTGGGCGCGCTGACCGCCGGCGAGCAGGCCGCGACGCTGCTCAACACGCCGCTCGACCTGGCGGCGGAGGCCGCGGGCTGCCGGCGCCTTGCGCGCGCGAACGACGTGATCGGTCCCTATCAGGGCATTGTCGGCGCGGTGCGCCGCGGGACAGTGGTGTCGCGCCGCGCGGCGCTGGTCGGCTTCATGCGCGGCTTCCGGGACAGCCTGGCCTGGCTCGCGGCGGAGCCGGCGGGGGCAACTGCGCTGCTCCAGCAGCGCATGCGGATGGCGCCCGCCGTGGCGTCCTGCGCGGCGGCGGCGCTGCTGGACCCCGTGCGGGGGATCTTCCGCGACCTCCGGGTGGACGAGGACGGGATGCGGACCGTGCTCGCGCTGCGCAGCCGCTACGGCGTGCCGGCGCGGCACCTCGACGATCCCTTACGCTATCTCGACCTGTCGCTGCGCGGGGAAGCGCTCGGCTGAGCCTTTAGCGGCAGGCCCCGCGCTCCACCGGGACGGGCCCGTCCGGCGTGGCCAGGGGACAGGTCTCGGACGCCAGGGGCTCCGGCGGGAAGGGGCCGGTGTAGGGCCGGATACCGGCCTGGGCCGGGGCGAGGAGAGCCATTACCAGCAGGACGGCGGAGCAGGCGAGGCGGGTCATCGGGGTGGTCCTTCAGGGGTTCCTGGCGCAAGCGCCGATGACCCCTTGTCGCACCCAGCCGTTTCACCGCGACTTCGCAGCCCGTTTCCAATGCGGCGCGCCACTGCGCCGCGGCGGTCTCAATGTTTCGATTGTCGCGCCGACGGTTTCAGCCGAACACGTCCGCCGGGCTGTCCCGGCGCAGGCTGTCGCCGAGCTCCCGGCCCATCCGCGCGGCATCCGCCGCCGCGCCGCGCAGCCTGCGCTTCAGCAGGAAGGACCCGTCGGCGCGCGCGACCAATCCCGTCAGCTCCACCTGGCCCTCGTCCAGCAGCCTCGCATGCCCCCCGATCGGCGTCCGGCAGGACCCGTCGAGCTCCGCCAGCAGCGCGCGTTCCGCCTGCGCCGCGACCGCGGCCTGGCGGCATTCGATCAGCGACAGCAGCTCGCGCAGCTCCACGTCGTCCGCGCGCACGGTGACGCCGACGATGCCCTGGCAGGCCGCGGGCACCATGACCTCGGGGTCGAGCACCTGGCCCGCCTCATGCGCCATCCCGAGCCGCCGCAGGCCGGCCAGCGCCAGCAGCGAGGCCTGCGGCCCGCCTTCCGCCCGCACCTTGGCCAGGCGCGATCCGACATTGCCGCGGATCACCTCGACCGACAGGTCGGGCCTCGCGTGCAGCAGCTGGCTCTGCCGCCGGACCGAGGCGGTGCCGACCATCGCGCCGCGCGGCAGGCAGGCGAAAGGATCATCCTCGCATGCCGCATGACACGCCGGCCCCAGCACGATGGCATCCCGCGAATCCTCGCGCCGCAGCGTGCAGGCCAGCACGATGCCGGGCGGCAACTCGGTCTCAAGGTCCTTCAGGCTGTGGACCGCGAAATCCACCCGGCCATCGGCCAACGCCTCATGGATCTCCTTGGCGAACAGGCCCTTGCCGCCGATATCGGCGAGCCGCTTGTCCTGCTCACGATCGCCCGCGGTGGAGATCACGCTCTCCTCGAAGGGCGAGGGCATGTCGGCCATCACGGGGCAGACCGCATTGATCAGCGACAGGAAGTGCCGAGTCTGCCACAGCGCGAGCGGCGAGCCCCGCGTGCCCACCTTCAGCGGCAGGCTGCGCGAGACGACGTGCCGATGCGGGCTGCCCACGCCTGTGGGGCGCAGCTGCTGCAGCGGCGCGTCGAGGGAGGAGAGGTTCATGCGGTGATCGCTCCGCTTCTCGCGCCGGTCATGCCCGCGCGAAGCCCAGCAGGTGGGCCATGTCCTTGAAGAAGATCTTCACGTGCGCCAGGGGATCGCGGCGCACGAGTTCCTTGTTCATGTAGCTCTGCCAGGTCAGGCGCTGGACGTCCTTGTCCTCGCAGATCTTGACGAACTTCTCGCGGCGCTTGTCCGACGAGTACCAGAAGTACTGCATGATCCCGAGCACCCAGAAGACGCGCCCGTGCTGCTTCATGAAGCGCTTCCGCGCCAGGCCGAGCGCGGCGGGGCTGCCGCTGCGGCAGAACTCCTCGGCCGCCTCGGCCGCCAGGCGTCCGCCGAGCATGGCGTAGTAGATTCCCTCGCCGGAGGCCGGCGCGACGACGCCCGCGGCATCGCCCGCCAGCAGCACGTCGCGGCCGTTGTCCCACTTCCTCAGCGGCTTCAGCGGGATCGGCGCGCCTTCGTGGCGGATGGTGCGGAGCTTGTCGAAGCCGGTGGCCTTCCGCAGGTCGGCGACGGAGCCGCGCAACGAGAAGCCCTTGTGCATCGAGCCCGTGCCGATGCTGACCTTGTCGCCATGCGGGAAGATCCAGGCATAGAAATCGGGCGACAGCTTGCCCTGGTAGTAGACGTCGCAGCGGTCAGCGTCGTAGCTCGGCACCTCGTTCTTCGGCGCCTCGACGATCTCATGATAGGCGAAAACGCACTTCACCTTGTCGGCGCCCGGCACGGCCTGTCGGCCGACCTGGCTGCGCGCGCCGTCCGCGCCGATGACGAGCCTGGCGCGCGCGCGGGTCAGTGGCGCATCGTCGGGCGCGCCCTTCGCGCGATACTCCACGACAGCGGTGCCGTCGGGATCGCGGGCCAGGTTCTCGAAGCTGCCGGTTGCGCGCGTCGCACCGGATTCGGCGGCGCGAATCCGCAGGAACTCGTCGAAATCCTCGCGGTCCACCATGCCGACGAAGCCGCCGGTGTCGATCGGCATGTCCACTTCCTTGTCGGAAGGCGAGACCATGCGGGCGGAGGTGATGCGCGCCACCAGAAGATGCGCGGGGATGTCGAAGTCGCGTATCAGCCGCGGCGGGATTGCGCCGCCGCAGGGCTTGATGCGCCCTGCCTTGTCGAGCAGCAGCACGCTGCGGCCCTGGCGCGCGAGGTCGTGCGCGCAGGTCGCGCCCGAAGGCCCGCCGCCCACCACCACGACATCGAAGGTCTGGGTCGTCATGCCGCTGTCCTCCGTCACGAAGCCGCCGCGGCGGCGCCGGGGTAGCGCGAAGGCGCCCGCGCCGCTTGCCCGATGCGCAGCGCCAGCCAGGCCGAGGCCAGGAACAGCGCTGCGTCGCCCAGGAACACCAGGGCGTAGCCGCCGACCGTGCTGCCGGTGGCGATGCGGCCGACGTCCAGCATCGCCGTGCCGAGGAAGCCGCCGAGCCCGAAGGCGATCGCCTGCGCCGCGCCGAACAGGCCCATCCGCACGCCCTCTCGCCCTGGCCGGCCCGCATTGACCAACTGCATCATGGCGGCGATGGCGGCCGCGGCGAAGGCGCCGTTCGCCATGCCGAGCGCGAAGCAGGCCGCGCGGAGCGGATAGGACTCGGCGGATTGATGCGCGAAGGCGAGCGACAGCAGCACGAGGAAGGCCACGCCGCAGCCGCCGACGATCCAGCAGCGCAGCGCACGCAGCCCACCCTTCGCGAGGCTCCCCACCACCGCGATCAGGATCATCCCCGCCAGCACCCCGCCATGCTGGACCGAGGACAGCCGCGTGGATTCGCCGAGCGTCATGCCGAAGACCGCGCCGGCGAAGGGCTCCAGGATCAAGTCCTGCGCGCTGTAGGCCAGCATCGAGACGAAGACAAAGATGGTGAAGTGCCGCGCCACCGGCTCCGACCAGACCTCGCGCAGCGCCGGCAGGAAGGCCGAGGGCGCGGAGGCTTCGCGCCGCGCCGCGCGGCTGCCCTCGACGCCGGCCACGGCCAGCAGGCTGACGAGGAAGGCGATGGCCGAGACGGCGGCGGTGACTGCCACCAGCCGCTCCGGCGAATACGGGTCAAGCAGCCGTCCCGTCGTCGCGGTCGTCACCACGAAGCCCGCGATCATCATGATCCAGACGATGGAAGCCGCCGCCGGCTTGCGCTGCGGCGCGACGCGTGCGGCCAGCAGCACCAGCAGCGACGTCCCCGCCGCCCCGACGCCCAGGCCCACCAGCAGGAAGGCCAGCACGGCGAGCAGGATCCCGGGGATCAGCGCCGTGCCCATCCAGGCCGTCGCCGCCGCCGCCAGCACGCCGCCGAGTGCCAGCACCGCCATGCCGCCGATGATCCAGGGCGTGCGCCGACCACCCTGGTCGGAGCCATGGCCGAGCCTCGGCCGCAGCATCTGCACGGCATAGTGAAGCGCCACCAGCGCGCCCGGCAGCATCGCAGGCAGCGCGTGCTCCACCACCATCACGCGGTTCAGCGCCGCGGTCGTCAGCACGACGATCGCGCCCAGCGACGTCTGCACCAGGCCGAGCCTCACGATGCCAGGCCAGCCAAGGGGAGGCTGCATGCTCATGGCGCCAGCGCCACCGAGCACGCCATCATGCCCGTCACGAAGAGCGTCACGCCGGCGCCGTTGTACCAGGGCGCCAGGCCCCGCGGGTCGGTGAGCCACTTCCGCATGGACAGGCCCTGCAGCGCCAGCACGACGGTCACGATCGCGGCGGCGATGGGATGCCCGAAGCCCAGCAGCAGCCCGATCACGACCATCTGCGGCACGGCCATCATCCAGCACGCCGCCAGCGCCGCGCGTTCCGGCCCCAGCATCACCGGCAGGGACCGCAGGCCGAATCGCCGGTCGCCCTCGATCGACTTGAAGTCGTTGATCGTCATGATGCCGTGCGCCGCGACGCCGTAGAGGAGTGCGATGGCGACCACGCGCGGATCCGGCGCCGCGCCCGACAGCACGGCCGCACCCGTGATCCAGGGCAGCGACTCGTAGCTGATGCCGCAGGCCAGCGGGCCCCAGATGCCGCTGCCCTTCAGCCGCAGCGGCGGGGCCGAGTAGATCCAGGCGGAGATGCAGGCCAGCACCGTCGCCGCGAAGCCCCACGGGCCTAGCATCCCGCCGACCAGCAGGGACAGCCCCGTCCAGACGATCGCGACATGAAGCCCCCAGCGCCCCGGCATCCGGCCGGAGGGGATCGCGCGATGCGGTTCGTTGATCGCGTCCACATGCCGGTCGAACCAGTCGTTCACCGCCTGGCTCATCCCGCAGACCAGCGGCCCGGCCAGCAGGATGCCGAGCACCGCATAGGGCCAGCGTTCCGCGAGCGACGCACCGGACGCCACGATGCCGCAGCCGAACGCCCACATCGGCGGGAACCAGGTGATCGGCTTCAGGATCTCCAGCACCGCCGATGGCGCGGGATAGCGGCGCTGCCGGCCGGCCGTGAGGTTGGCGGGATCGGCCATCTCAGCCCTCCGCGCCGTCATCGGCGCCGAGGTCGCCGAGCCCGTAGCGCCTGAGCTTCACATAGAGGCTTTGCCGCGACAGCCCGAGCATCTCGGCGGCCGAGGCGCGGTTGTCGCCGGTCAATTCCAGCGCCGCCTCGATGCAGAGCCGCTCGATCGCGTCCGTGGCTTCCCGCACCAGGTCCTTCAGCGGCACGCGCCCGATCAGCTCCGTCAGCTGCTCGACGGACCGGGTCGCGCCGGCACCGATGCGCGCCGGCGGCTTGACGCGCGCGCCGACGTCGCGGATCGCGAAGCCGTAGCAGGTCTGCCCGCCCTGCAGGACGGACACCGCGGCGATCTCCGCCTCCACCTGCCCGCCGAGCTCGCCGCTCAGCGTGGCGTTGTACAGCCGCACGGAGCCCCGCCCGCGCAGGCTGGCCATCAGCACCTCGAACTCGACGCCCTGCCGGCCGAGCCAGCGGTCCAGCGGCTCGCCGCGCGCCTGCTCCTCCGACGTCAGCTGCGCCATGTCGAGGAAGGCGGCGTTCGCCGTGATGATCTGGCCTTCGGCGTCGGTCACGACGAAGCCGTCCGGCACGCCATCCACCACCTTCAACATGCGCGCCCGCGCCTCGCCGAGCGGGCCCTCGCCTTCGGCCTGGCTGAGCTCGAGCCGCACCAGCACCAGCAGCCCGCCTTCCTGGCGGAAGGTGGTGGCGGAGACCATGACCTCCGGCCCGTCCTCGGCCAGGCGCGCGCGCAGGTCGTCGGCGCGGCCGGCGCTCCGCAGGCTGGCCAGCAGCCCCTGCAGGGCGGACCGGTCCTCCTGCGCGAAGACCTCCGGCAGCGGGCGGCCGGGCAGGCGGCGCGCGGCGCGCGCGAACAGGCGCTGGGCCGCGGGATTGGCTTCCAGCACGCGCAGCGACTCCGCATCCAAAACCAGGAGCGGGTCCACCGACATCTGGAACAGCAGGCGGTAGCGCGTCTCGGCCTGGCGCAGGCGCGAATAGTCGCGCTCCATGGATTGCTGCACCTCGACCAGGCGCTGCTGGAGCTGCGACAGCGGCCGCAGGTCGCGCCCGAACACCACGCGCCGCCCGCCCCGGCCCAGCGGCGCGATCGAGCAGAGCATCGGCAGCGCCGTGCCTTCCCCCGCCAGGTGGTTCACATGCCGCCAGCGCGGGGCGTCGCGCGATTCCTTGCCTGTCAGCAGGGCCTCGACCTTGGTGCGGCTGTCACGGGCGACGGCGTCGATCCAGGGACGGCCGACCCAGGATTCCGCGCCGTCGAGGTCGCGCGCGAGCTCCTCGCTGCCGAAGCCGATGTCGCGGATGGCGCCGGCATCATCAAGCACGAGCGCAAGGTCCGCCGACGCCACGACGAGACCCGCTGCGGCTTCCGCGTCGAGCTGTCCGAGCGACGTCCGAGGTGACCTGAACGCTCTCACGCAGCATCCCGTCCTTCGAGCCCCGCGCCCCCATTGCTGCAACAATCCTCCTCGGGCCGGACGGCGATGCCGCCGGACCGGCCGGTCGAAACGTCACGCCTCCGGCGCAAGGAGCGCCAGCAATGTCTCCGCCTTCAGCACCGCCTGCTGCCCGTCCGTCGCCGTGGCATCGGCGCCAACCAGGGTTGCAAGCTCCGGCTGCTCCATGAAGAGACCGCCGCCGACCAGCACGCCGATCTGCGGATTGCGCGAGGCGCGGCGGATCTCGTGGATCAGCGAGGCCAGGGGCTGAAGGCGGCTTTCGCAGGACATGGACAGCCCGATCATGCTGAACCACTGCTTGCGGGTGGTCGCGACGAGCTCCCGCGCCGAGGCGCCAGTGCCGCTGCAGACGTCCCATCCCTGGCGACGGAAGAACTCGCCGACCATCACCAGGCCGAAGCTGTGCTGTTCCCCGGGCACCGGCGCCAGCAGGATCCGGCGATGCCCGTCGCGGCGCCCGGGCCGCGGACCGAAGGACCCGCTGTTCTCCAGCAGCAACTGCTGCAGGCAACACAGGCCGACCGTCACAGCGGTGAAGTCGCAGCGATCCTCCTGCCACATGGTGCCGAGCAGCCGCGCCACCGGCGCCAGCACCTCGAGGTAGATGCGCTCCAGCGGCAGATTGCGCGCGCGCAGTGCAGCGACACCCGCCATCGCCGCCTGCAGGTCGCCGCGCAGCACCGGCTCGGCCAGCGTGCGGACATCCTCGGCGGTCGGGGCGATCGCGCGGTCGTCGCGGTAGCTCGGCGCGGCCGCGTTCTGCCGCGCCAGCACCAGGCGCGGGATGACTTCCGATTCCAGTGCGCGCGCGAGCAGTGCGACGCGCCGTTGCTCGGCAGGACGGCCGACCGGCGTCGCGAGATCGTCTAGATCGAAGGGAAAGTCGCGACTGCCCGACGGGCCGTCCGAATAGGCGGTGAGGGAGGTCGACGCGCTGTCGGTCATGCCGTCGAATCTCCCGCGCAAGTGGGCCTGGAGGCCATTGCCCTCTCCACGATGGTTACTGTCAGGTTCCCGGACCGATCTGTCAATCCCGATTTACGTCAATGGAGCTTGACACTACGCGCCGGCAGTCATTAGCCTTCCCTCATCAAGCGCGACGTGGGGAGAGACGATGAACCGCTGCCTTTCCCTCGCTGCCGGATGCCACCGTCTATGCGGTGCGTCCCCCGGCGTCCCGCCGCGTCAACCCGCGGCTGAACTCACGCGGCCGACAGCGGACTGCCATTGACGGGGGGTTGTCAAGCAATGCTTACAGCGAACCGCTTTTCCGGCCTGTTGGACAAGCTCGACGCCTCGCCCTGGGGCGCAGCGTCAGGACGCAAGGTCCACATGGCGCAGGAAAGCATCCGGGGCGGGCTCTACACGCCGGAAGAACGCGTGCGCCGTGACGCCACGCCCTGGACGCTGGTGCAGGGCGTGCTGGCGCCGGTGCAGTTCCTGGTCTTCCTGGTCAGTCTCGGCCTGGTGCTGCGCTACCTCGCGACGGGCGAGGGACTCGGCGCTGCGACGGCGTCCGTCGTGCTGAAGACGCTCGTGCTCTACACCATCATGATCACGGGCTGCATCTGGGAGAAAGAGGTCTTCGGCAAGTACCTCTTCGCGCCAGCCTTCTACTGGGAAGACATGTTCTCGATGCTCGTGCTGGCGCTGCACACCGCCTATCTCGGCGCGGTGTTCGCCGGCATCGGCGACGGCTACGGCCAGATGCTGCTCGCCCTGGCTGCCTATGCCGCTTACGTCGTCAACGCCACCCAGTTCGTGCTGAAGCTGCGCGCGGCGCGGCTGCAGGAAGCACGCATGACCGCGATGGGCGGGATGCGCTCCGCATGAGCCTTTCGGCTGCTGCCACCTCCGCCGCCGGCTGCGCCACCGCGCCGGTCCTGCGCGATGGCGGGCAGCACGTCCTGCGGGAACGCGGGCAGCACGAAGTCTTCTGCGGGCTCACCGGCATCGTCTGGCTGCACCGCAAGATCCAGGACGCCTTTTTCCTCGTGGTGGGCAGCCGCACCTGCGCGCATCTCCTGCAATCCGCCGCCGGCGTGATGATCTTCGCCGAGCCGCGCTTCGCAACCGCGATCATCGACGAACGCGACCTCGCGGGGCTGGCGGACTGCAACGACGAGCTCGATCGCGTGGTGACGCGCCTGATCGAGCGGCGGCCCGATATCCGCATGCTATTCCTGGTGGGCTCCTGCCCGTCGGAGGTCATCAAGCTCGACCTCTCGCGTGCCGCGCAGCGCCTGTCGAAGCGCTTCTCCCCGAAGGTGCGGGTCCTCAGCTACAGCGGCAGCGGTATCGAAACGACCTTCACCCAGGGCGAGGATGCCTGCCTCACCTCCCTGGTGCCGGAGATGCCGGCCGAGCCCGGCACCGCGCGATCGCTGCTCGTCGTCGGTGCGCTGGCCGAGGTGGTCGAGGACCAGATGCTGCGGCATTTCGCCGCGCTCGGCGTCGGCCCCGTGCGCTTCCTGCCCGGACGCAGCGCGGCTGAACTCCCGGCAATCGGGCCCGGCACGCGCTACCTGCTGGCGCAGCCCTTCCTCGGCGACACTGCGCGTGCACTGGAGTCGCGCGGCGCGACGCGCATCGCGGCACCCTTCCCGCTCGGCGCCGAGGGCACCACGGCCTGGCTGCGCGCCGCGGCCGAGGCCTGGGGCACGCCCGATGCGACGATCCGCGAGGTGACGTCCGTCGGCGAGGCGCGTGCCAGGGCCGCGCTGGCCGGGCATCGCGCGAAGCTCGAGGGCAAGCGCATCTTCTTCTTCCCCGACAGCCAGCTCGAGATCCCGCTGGCGCGCATGCTGTCGCGAGAACTCGGCATGCAGCCGATCGAGATCGGCACGCCCTATCTGCACCGCGCCCACATGGCCGAGGAACTCGCGCTGCTGCCCGCCGGCGTGCAGCTCAGCGAGGGCCAGCATGTCGAGCGCCAGCTCGACCGCTGCCGCGCGGCGAAGCCCGACCTGACGGTGTGCGGGCTCGGCCTGGCCAACCCGCTGGAAGCCGAGGGGATGGCCACCAAGTGGTCCATCGAGCTCGTCTTCACGCCGATCCAGGGCTACGACCAGGCCGGCGACCTCGCGGGGCTCTTCGCGCGGCCGCTCGACCGCCGCACCAGGCTGGAGCTGTAGCCATGCAGCTCTCCGTCTGGACCTACGAAGGTCCTCCCCATATCGGCGCGATGCGGATCGCCACCGCGATGCGCGGCGTGCACTACGTGCTGCACGCGCCGCAGGGCGACACCTACGCCGACCTGCTCTTCACCATGATCGAGCGGCGCGCCGCGCGGCCGCCTGTGACCTACACCACCTTCCAGGCGCGCGACCTCGGCGCCGACACGGCGGAGCTGTTCAAGACCGCCGCGCGCGAGGCCTATGAGCGCTTCCGGCCGGAGGCGCTGCTGGTCGGTGCGTCCTGCACGGCCGAGCTGATCCAGGACGATCCGGGCGGCCTGGCGAAGACGCTTGGCCTGCCGATCCCCGTCGTGCCGCTGGAACTTCCGGCCTATCAGCGCAAGGAGAACTGGGGCGCGTCGGAGACCTTCTACCAGCTCGTCCGCGCCATGGCCGGCCCGCATGCGCCGCCGCCCGGAACGAAGAAGGCGCCCGGGCCCATCTGCAATGTCCTCGGCCCCACCGCGCTCGGTTTCCGCCATCGCGACGACGTCGCGGAGATCGTCCGCCTGCTGGAGGCAATGGGCCTGCAGGTCAACGTGGTGGCCCCGCTGAACGCGACGCCCGCCGATCTCGCGCGGCTCGGCGAGGCCGACTTCAACGTCGTGCTGTATCCCGAAATCGCCGGCCAGGCCGCCGGCTGGATGAAGCGGACGTTTGGCCAGCCCGCGACCACCGTGATCCCGATCGGCGTCGCCGCGACGCGGCGCTTCATCGCGGAAGTGGCGGCGCTCGCCGGCCTTGAAGCCGCGCCGGACGAATCCACGCTGCGCCTGCCCTGGTACTCGCGCTCGGTGGACAGCACGTATCTGACGGGCAAGCGCGTCTATGTCTTCGGCGACGCGACCCACGCCATTGCCGCGGCCCATGTCGCGCAGCACGAGATGGGCTTCGAAGTGGTGGGGCTAGGCACCTATTCGAGAGAATTCGCCCGCGACGTCCGCGACGCCGCCAAGCTCTACGGCGTCGAGCCGCTGATCACCGACGACTATCTCGACGTCGAGCAGGAGATCGCGGGGCTTCAGCCGGAACTCGTGCTCGGGACGCAGATGGAGCGCCACATCGCCAAGCGGCTCGGCATTCCCTGCGCGGTGATTTCGGCGCCCGTCCACGTGCAGGACTTCCCGGCGCGCTACTCCCCGCAAATGGGGTTCGAGGGCGCGAATGTCCTGTTCGACACCTGGGTCCACCCCCTGATGATGGGGCTCGAGGAGCATCTGCTGACGATGTTCCGCGAGGACTTCGAGTTCCATGATGGTGCGACGCCCTCGCACCTGGGCGCGGCGAAAGTCGCGCCGGAGATGGGCATCGGGGGGGCGCCCGCCGCGCCGCCCTTGCCCGCGCCCGCAGCGGTGACTCCCCACGCCGCTGCGGGCGACCCTTCGCTGTCCTGGGGCCAGGACGCCGAGAAGGAGCTGAAGAAGATACCGTTCTTCGTCCGGGGCAAGGCTCGACGGAACACGGAGCGCTTCGCCGCCGAACGCGGCATCGCGACCATCACGCTCGAGACATTGTATGACGCCAAAGCGCACTTCTCTCGCTGACGCGCCGATGCGCGTGACGATCGTGACGATGGACAGCCACTTCGCGGGCGCGATGCTGCTTGCCCGCGGCGACCTGCGGCGGGAACTGCCGGGGCTGGAACTCACGATCCACGCGGCGGACGAATGGTCGGCAGATGCGCAGGCGCTGCAGCACTGTCTCGACGACATCGCGCAGGCCGACATCGTCATCGCAGCGATGTTGTTCCTCGAGGACCACATCAAGGCCGTGCTGCCGGCCCTGCAGGCGCGCCGGGCGAAGTGCGACGCGATGGTCTGCATGCTCTCGGCCGGCGAGGTGATGAAGCTGACCCGCATCGGCCGCTTCGACATGGGCGTCGAGGCCACCGGCATCATGGGCCTGCTTAAGAAGCTGCGGGGGTCGAAGAAGGCGGGCGGCAACTCCGGTGCCGGCCAGATGAAGATGCTGCGGGAGCTGCCGCGGCTGCTGCGCTTCATCCCCGGCACGGCGCAAGACGTGCGGGCGTATTTCCTCGCGCTGCAATACTGGCTCGCGGGCTCACGCGAGAACCTTGCGAACATGGTCCGGCTGCTGGTGAACCGCTATGCGGCGGGCCCGCGCGCCGGCATCGCCGGCACGCTGAAGGTCGCGCCGCCGATCCACTACCCCGATGTCGGGCTGTATCACCCAAAGCTCGGCGCCGGTGTGACGGAACGGCTGGAGGATCTGCCGCGCGGCGGGCGCACCGGCACGGTCGGCCTGCTGTTGATGCGGAGTTACGTGCTCGCGCAGAACGCCGCCCACTACGACGGCGTGATCGAGGCGCTGGAATCCCGCGGTTTGAGGGTGATCCCGGCCTTCGCTTCCGGCCTCGACAACCGGCCGGCGGTGGAACGCTTCTTTGTCAGGGACGGCGTGGCGGTGGTGGATGCCGTGGTTTCGCTGACCGGCTTCAGCCTGGTCGGCGGCCCCGCCTACAACGACAGCCACGCCGCCGAGGAGCTGTTGGCGAAGCTCGACGTGCCCTATGTCTCCGCGCATCCCCTGGAATTCCAGACGATGCGCCAGTGGCAGGCCGATCCGCGCGGCCTGCTGCCGGTCGAGGCGACGATGATGGTCGCGATCCCCGAACTCGATGGCGGCATCTGGCCCATGACCTATGGCGGCCGCTGCGGCGCCGACAGCCAGGGCAGGACCTGCCCAGGCTGCGACGGCATATCCTGCCAGCGCGACATGCGCGTGCACCCCGAACGCGCAGGCCGCCTGGCGGAGCGCGTCGCCCGCCTGGTCGCGCTGCGCCGCGCCGAGCGGCGGGAGCGCAAGGTCGCGATGGTGCTGTTCAGCTTCCCGCCAAACGCGGGCAACATCGGGACGGCGGCCTATCTCGGCGTCTTCGAATCCCTGCACAACACGCTGCGCGCAATGGCCGCCGCCGGCTACGACGTGGACGTGCCGGCCAGCGTCGATGAGCTGCGCGATCGCGTGCTGCACGGGAACGCCTCGCAGTTCGGCGCGATCGCCAACGTCGCCGCTCGGATTGGCGCCGACGATCATGTCCGGCGCGAGACCCACCTCGCCGAGATCGAGAAGCAGTGGGGCCCGTCGCCGGGCCGCGCGCAATCCGACGGCGCGACCATCCATGTGCTCGGCGCGCGCTTCGGCAACGTCTTCGTCGGCATCCAGCCCGGCTTCGGTTGGGAAGGCGATCCGATGCGCCTGCTCTTCGAGCGCGGCTTCGCCCCCACCCACGCCTTCAGCGCCTTCTATCGCTGGATCCGAGAGGATTTCGGCGCCCATGCCGTGCTGCATTTCGGCACCCATGGCGCGCTGGAGTTCATGCCGGGCAAGCAGGCCGGCCTCTCCGCCGAATGCTGGCCCGACCGGCTCATCGGCGAGCTACCGAATTTTTACCTGTACGCCTCCAACAACCCGTCCGAGGGAATGCTGGCGAAGCGCCGCGCGGGCGCGATGCTGATCTCCTACCTCACGCCGCCGGTGGCGAATGCGGGGCTGTATCGCGGCCTGCTGGACCTCAAGGCATCGCTCGACCGCTGGCGCGGCCTCGATCCCGATTGCGACCCAGGGGTGCGGCAGTCGCTGGCAGAACTCGTGCAGGCGCAGGCCGCAGCGGTGGATCTCGCACCGGCCGAACCCGCCTGGGCGCCGGCTGAGCTGGAAGGCCGCATCGTGAAGCTCGCGGAGGAGCTTCTCGAACTGGAATACACGCTGATCCCGCACGGCCTGCACGTGATCGGGGAGACGCTGACCCGCCAACAGCGTGCAGAGACGCTCGACGCCGCCGGCGTGACCGACGATGCGGAGCGCGCGCGCCTCGACGCCCTTCTCGCGACCGACCCCGAGATCCCCGCGATCCTGCATGCGCTCGACGGCGGCTTCATCCGCCCTGCGCCCGGCGGCGACCTGCTGCGCAGCACGGCCGTCCTGCCGACGGGCCGCAACCTCCACGGCTTCGACCCCTTCAAGATTCCTTCCGCCTTTGCCGTGAAGGACGGCGCGCGCCAGGCCGACCGGCTGCTGGCCCGCCACGCCCAGGATGGCGGCAGCCTGCCGGAGACGGTCGCGATCGTCCTCTGGGGCACCGACAACCTGAAGACCGAGGGCGGCCCGATCGCCCAGGCGCTGGCGCTGATGGGCGCCGAGCCCCGCCACGACAGCTACGGCCGCGTGTCGGGGGCCAAGCTGATCCCGCTGGAGCAGCTCGGCCGCCCGCGCATCGACGTGATGGTCACCCTCTCCGGCATCTTCCGCGACCTGCTGCCGCTGCAGACCAGGCTGCTGGCCGAGGCCGCGCTGCTCTGCGCCGAGGCCGAGGAGCCCGCGGAGCTCAACTACATCCGCAAGCACGCGCTGGCCTTCCAGGCGCAGCATGGCGGGGACATCCAGCAGGCGAGCCTCCGGGTCTTCGGCAATGCCGACGGCGCCTATGGATCCAACGTCAACGGCATGATCGACGCCGGCGTCTGGACCGACGAGGACGAACTCGCCGAGACCTATGTCCGCCGCAAGGGCTACGCCTACGGCATCGACGGCAAGCCCGCGCGCCAGGACAAGGTGCTGACGCATCTGCTCGGCAGCGTTGAGGTCACCTATCAGAACCTCGACAGCGTCGAGGTCGGGTTGACCACGATCGACCAGTATTTCGACACGCTCGGCGGCATCAGCCGTGCCGTGCGCCGCGCCCGCAACGGCGCGGAGGCCGCGGTCTATGTCGGCGACCAGACCCGCGGCGAGGGCACGATCCGCACGGTGGCCGAGCAGGTCGCGCTGGAGACCCGCACCCGCGCCCTGAACCCCAAATGGTTCGAGGCCCTGCTGTCCCACGGCTATGAGGGCGTGCGCCAGATCGAGGCGCAGGTCACCAACACCATGGGCTGGTCCGCCACCACCGGCCAGGTCGCGCCCTGGATCTACCAGCAGCTCGCCCAGACCTACATGCTCGACCCCGCCATGCGGGAACGACTCGCGAAGCTGAACCCGACGGCGTCGGTGAAGATCGCGAACCGCCTCATCGAAGCCCACGAACGCAATTACTGGCAGCCCAGCGAGGAAACCATCGAAGCACTCCGCCAGGCCGGCGAAGAGCTCGAGGACCGCCTCGAAGGCATCGCCGTGGAGATGGCTGCATGACCGTGATCATGAGACCCCCGCCGAATTCCAGCCTGTCGAGCCTCGGCGACGGGGAAGGGTCCGTACAGGTGCATGCGGATGGCGCCGCGAAGATCGAGGGCGCCACCGTCTTCGCGATCTACGGCAAGGGCGGCATCGGCAAGTCCACCACCAGCTCCAACCTGTCGGTGGCCTTCAGCAAGCTCGGCAAGCGCGTGCTTCAGATCGGCTGCGATCCCAAACACGACAGCACCTTCACGCTGACGGGCAAGATGATCCCGACGGTGATCGACGTGCTGGATTCCGTCGGCTTCCACGCCGAGGAGCTGCGCCCCGAGGACTTCGTCTTCGAAGGCCATAACGGCGTCCTTTGCATCGAGGCCGGCGGCCCGCCCGCGGGCACCGGTTGCGGCGGCTATGTCGTCGGCCAGACCGTGAAGCTGCTGAAGGAACACCACCTGCTCGAGGAAACGGACATCGTCATCTTCGACGTGCTCGGCGATGTGGTATGCGGCGGCTTCGCGGCACCCCTTCTCCATGCCGACCGCGGCCTGATCGTGGCGGCGAACGACTTCGACAGCATCTTCGCGATGAACCGCATCGTCGCCGCCATCAAGGCGAAGTCGGCGAATTACGGCGTGCGGCTCGGCGGCGTGATTGCCAACCGGTCGAAGGACACCGACCAGATCGAGAAGTTCAACGCGGTGTCGGGCATGAAGACGCTGGCGCACTTCCCCGACCTCGACGTCATCCGCCGGTCGCGCCTGGCGAAGAAGAGCCTGTTCCAGATGGACGACACCATCCCGGAGGTAAAGGCGGTGCAGGACGAGTACCTGCGGCTCGCCGCCGGGCTGCTGGCGGGCGTCACGCCGCTCGACGCCAATCCGCTCAAGGACCGCGAGATCTTCGACCTGCTGGGGTTCGACTGAGATGCCCACGGCGACCTACCAGGCCCGCAGGGGCGAGCTGCACGAATACTTCGACCGCACGGCGATCCGCGCGTGGGAGAGGCTGACCTCCGACGCGCCGGTCTCCGGCATCCGCGCCACGGTGCGCGCAGGCCGCGACGCGATGCGCGCGACGCTGCTGTCCTGGCTGCCGGCGGATCTTTCGGGAAAGCGGCTGCTGGATGCGGGCTGCGGCACCGGCGCGCTGGCGGTCGAGGCCGCCAGGCGCGGCGCCGAAGTCCTGGCCGTGGACATCGCGCCCGGCCTGATTGAGATCGCCAAGCAGCGCTCGAGCGATATCGCGGGGCGCGGCCGGATCGAGTTCCTGGCCGGCGACATGTTCGACCCTGGCCTCGGCCGCTTCGACCATGTGGTCGCGATGGACAGCCTGATCCACTACGCGCCGGCCGATACGGTCCGCGTGGTCGCGGGCCTCGCCGCGCGCACCGACGACTCGCTCGCCTTTACCTTCGCGCCGCGCACGCCGCTGCTGTCCGCCATGCACGCGGCCGGCCGGTTCTTCCCGCGCGGCGACCGCGCGCCCTCCATCGTGCCGGTGGCCGAGGCGCAGCTGCGCCGGCTGATCGGCCATGATCCCGCCCTGACCGATTTCGCGACGGGACGGGACCGCCGCATCGCCTCCGGCTTCTACACCTCGCACGCGCTGGAGATCGTCCGTCGATGAACAGGGTCGAGGCCAAGATCGCCAGGCTCTGGATGAAGGTCGGCACCGACCTTCTGCCCTTCGCCGATGCGACCTCGGACGACCTGCCGTGGTCGCGGCTGCTGCGGCTGTCGCTGTTCCAGATCTCCTGCGGCATGACGGCGGTGCTGCTGATCGGCACGCTCAACCGGGTGATGATCGTGGAGCTGCATGTCGCAGCCAGCGTGGTCGCGATCATGCTCGCCCTGCCTCTGGTCTTCGCGCCGGTGCGCGCGCTGATCGGCTTCAAGTCCGACACCCACAAATCGGTGCTGGGCTGGCGGCGCGTGCCCTATATCTGGTTTGGCAGCATCTGGCAGTTCGGCGGCCTGGCGATGATGCCCTTCGCGCTCATCGTGCTGTCCGGCGACACCTGGGCGCCGCCCTGGGCCGGTCAGCTTGCCGCGGCGATCGCCTTCCTCATGGTGGGGGCCGGGATGCACACCGTGCAGACGGTGGGCCTGGCGCTCGCGACCGACCTCGCGCCGGAGAAGTCGCAGCCGAACGTCGTCGCCGTGCTGTCGCTCATGCTGCTGCTGGGCATGGTGATCTCGGCCGTGGCGTTCGGTCTGTTCCTGTCGGATTTCAGCCAGCTCCGGCTCATCCAGGTGATCCAGGGCTGCGCGGCTGCGACGCTGATCCTGAACTTCATCGCGGTCTGGAAGCAGGAAGCGCGGGACCCGACCCGCACCCAGGGTATGCAGGATGGCGAGCCCGGCTTCGGCGAGAGCTTCCGCCTTCTCTGCGGCACCGGGCCCTGGAAGCGCCGGCTCTGGGCCGCGGGCCTCGGCTTCGCGGGCTTCTCGATGCAGGACGTGCTGCTCGAGCCCTACGGCGGCCAGATCCTGGGCCTCGGCGTCGGCGCGACGACGGGCCTGACGGCGCTGCTGGCCGGTGGCGGCGCGATCGGGTTCTGCGCGGGCGCGCGCTGGCTGTCGCGCGGGGTGGATGCGCATCGGCTCGCCGCCTATGGCTCGCTGGTCGGGGCCTTTGCCTTCGCGCTGGTCATCCTGGCCGGGCTGACCCTGTCCGTCGTTGTCTTCGCCATCGGTTCGCTCTGCATCGGGCTCGGCGGCGGGCTCTTCGCCCATGCGACGCTGACCGCCTGCATGCGTATGGCGCCGCCGAAGCAGATCGGGCTGACGCTCGGCGTCTGGGGCGCGGTCCAGGCCACTGCGGCGGGCACGGCGGTCGCGTTCGGCGGCATCCTGCGCGACGTCGTCAGCGAACTCGCCGTGCAGGGCCGGCTGGGCGAGGCGATGTCGGGCCCGGAAACCGGCTACCTCGTGGTCTACGCGATCGAGATCGTCCTGCTCTTCCTCACCCTGGCCGTGGTCGGCCCGCTCGTGCGCGGCACGGGCGCGTCCCGCACGCGACCTCAACCGGGATCCGGCCTGGCCGGGTCCGCCCACGTCTAGGCACACACGGAGGCTCGTCATGAATGCAGCCCATACCGGGGTCTTCCAGGATCCCGCGCTACTCTCGCTCTACATCTTCTTCGCGTTCTTCGTCGGCCTGGTGCTGTACCTGCACCGCGAGGGCAAGCGCGAGGGCTACCCGCTGATCTCGGACCGCGAGGGGCGCGTGCTCGCCACGCCGATCCAGGGCTTCCCGGCGGTGCCCGATCCCAAGACCTACCTCCTGGCGCACGGCCACGGCACCGTCTCCGCCCCCGCCCAGCGGGAGGAGCGCGACATGACCGGGATCCTGAAGGCCTATGACGCCTTCCCCGGCGCCTCGCAGATCGCGCTCGGCGATCCCATGCAGGATGGCGTCGGCACGGCGTCCTATGCGCTGCGCGCCGACACACCCGATCTCGACTGGGACCATGGCGCGCCGAAGATCGTGCCGCTGCGCGCCGCGCCGGGCTGGACGATCGCGGAAGGCGACCCCGAGATCCGCGGCCGGCCCCTGATCGGGCTGGATGGCAAGGTCGCCGGCACCATCGTCGACCTCTGGGTCGATAAATCCGACGTGCTGCTGCGCTATGTGGAGGCCGAGGTCTCCGGCAGCGGCAAGCGCGTGATCATGCCGATCGGCGTCGTTCACTGGAGCGGCAACGGCCCCGTGAAGTGCGACACCGCGACCTGCGCGCAGATTGCGGCCGCGCCCACCACCGCACACCCCGAGCAGGTCACCCTGCGCGAGGAGGACCGCATCAGCGGCTATTTCGGCGGCGGCGAGCTCTACGCCCTGCCCGGCGACCGCGAGAGCTTCGTATGAGCAAGCAGCTCCCCGGCTTCTTCGAACACGACAACGAGCCGGTGCCCGGCCTGCCGGCCGAGCTGCCGGCGGGCGAGCAGATCCTCTGGCAGGGCACGCCGAAGCTCGGCGGCCTGGCCCGGCGGGCGCTGCACCTGCGTTGGATGTCGGTCTACTTCGTGCTGCTGGCGCTCTGGCGCGGCGCCACGCTGGCGGGCGAAGGCGCCGGCGCGCTCGAGGTGATCCAGGGCGCGGCCTTCATCCTGCTGCTCGGCGCGGTGCCGATGGGCCTGCTGCTGGCCTATGGCTGGGCCAGCGCGCGGATGACGATGTACACCATCACCTCGCGCCGCGTGGTCATCCGTACCGGCGTCGCGCTGCCCGTGACGGTGAACATTCCCTTCGCCGTGATCGGCAGCGCCGGCGTCGCGCCGCATGCCGACGGCACCGGCGACATCGCGCTGCAGGTGATGCCGCCGCATCGCGTGTCCTGGATCGCGCTGTGGCCGCATACGCGGTCCTGGCACCTGACGAAGCCGCAGCCGACGCTGCGCGCCGTCGCGCAGCCCGAGCAGGTGGCCCAGGTGCTGGGCCGCGCGCTGGCCGCCGCGTCCTCGATGCCGGTCCGGCCCGTCGCCAACCAGCCCGTCCGCGCGGCCGACCGGCCCGCGGCCGAGGCGATGGCCTGAGGGAGGGCGCGATGGGGAGCGCCGTTTCCCGCCCGGGCACGCTGCCGCGGCACATGGTCATCGGCACCGCGCTGGTGGTCGCCGGCACACTGGCGCTGGCCAGCCTCGGTCACCGCGCGCCGACCAACCCGGCCGATGCGGGCGCGCGGCCGGTCGCGACCCGCGACCTGCGCTTCGCCGACCGCGCGGATGGCGCGATCGTCGTCACCGACGCCCGCAGCTTGCGCGTGGTGGAAACCCTCGCCCCGGGCACGGAGAACTTCGTGCGCGGCGGCATGCGCGGCCTGGCCCGCGAACGCAACCGCGCCGGCATCGGCGAGGACGTGCCCTTCCGCCTCAGCACCTGGCCGGACGGGCGGATCACCCTGCAGGACATGGGGACCGGCAACACGATGGAGCTGCACGCCTTCGGCAGGACCAATGCGGAGGCTTTCCTGAAACTCTTGGCAACCGAGGAGTAGAGCCATGACGGACCACTGGGGAGTGGGCCGGGCGATCTTCGGCGGAAAGACCGTCGAAGTGCCTTGCACAGTGGAGATCGAGCGGACGGCGGACTACTTCTTCGCCAACGCCATCCCCGAAGGGATCGAGCTCAGGCCGGGCGACCGCGTGCTGGTGCATGGCGCGCCCGACCACATCGACTTCGGCCGCACGCTGCGGTTCGAGACGACGGCCACCGTCTACCGCGCCGGCGCGATCGAGCGCTTCTGGACGCAATGGTCGGCGCTGTTCGAGGTGACCGAGCTCTATCACTGCGGCTTCGAGCCGAAGGAGTTCGCGGCATGAACGCCATGACACCCGGCGGGCGGCCGTCCTCCTCGTCCGAGACGACGAAGATGGCGATGACCGAGACGGCCCTCTCGCCGCGCTTCTACACCACCGACTTCGCCGCGATGGACGCGATCAGCGTTGACTCCGTGCGCGAGCAGTGGGACGCGCTGATGAAGGAGTTCCACGACGACCCGAACCGTGGCCACTTCATGCGCACCGAGGAATTCGACGCCTTCGACATCAACGCGCTGCCGGAAGGGCTGCAGAAGGAGCTGCTGGAGTTCCTGGTCAGCAGCGTGACGGCCGAGTTCTCGGGCTGCGTGCTCTATGCCGAGATCAGGAAGCGGGTGAAGAATCCCGACATGAAGGACCTGTTCGGCGTCATGGCGCGCGACGAGTCCCGCCATGCCGGCTTCATCAACGACACGCTGAAGGACATGGATGTCGGCGTGGACCTGGGCTTCCTGACGCGCGCCAAGAAGTACCACTACTTCCAGCCGAAGTTCATCATGTACGCGACCTATCTGTCGGAGAAGATCGGCTACGCCCGCTACATCACGATTTTCCGCCAGTTCGAGCGGCACCCGGAGCTCCGCTTCCACCCGATCTTCAAGTGGTTCGAGAAGTGGTGCAACGACGAGTTCCGCCACGGCGAGGCCTTCGCGCTGCTGATGCGCGCCAACCCGGACCTGGTGCGCGGCGTCAACCGCTACTGGGCGCGCTTCTTCCAGCTCGCGGTCTTCGCCACGATGTTTGTCCGCGACCACGCCAGGCCGGAATTCCACAAGGCGCTGGGGATGGATCCCACGGAATACGACATGCGAGTCTTCCGCATCACCGAGGAGATCTGCCGCCAAGTCTTCCCCGACACGCTCGATGTGGACAACCCGGCCTTCCTGCGGAACCTGCAGCGCCTGAACGGCATCGCGGAAGGGCTCGGCCGGGCCAAGGCGCAGGGCGGGGTCGCCGGCGGCCTCAAGCGCCTTGGCCTCTCGGCCGCCGCGGCGGCGGTGTTCGGGCGGCTCTACTTCATGCGCCCGCGCCGGCATGCGCTGCCGGACGACGCGCGCCTGTCGCCGGCCTGGTAGGGATGGGGGATCGCACCTTCATGGCCGACTACTGGCTTCCCGCCCTGGTGACGCTTCTCGTCTGGTGGGCCAGCACGGGGCTCATCATCTATCTCGACGGGCTGCGGCGGGAGACCTTCCGCTGGACCATGCTGGGTGCGACCTCGCTGCTGCTGGTCGCGCTGACCGGGCTGCATTCCGTCGCCTGGGACACCAGCGCGACGGGCGCCTGGCTTGCCTTCGCCTGCGGCCTGGTGGCCTGGGCCTGGATTGAGATCGCCTTCCTGACAGGCCTGGTCACGGGCCCGCGGCGGGAAGCGATCCCGCGCTCCACCCGCGGCTGGCCGCGCTTCCGCGCCGCGGTCGCCGCGATCCTCTGGCATGAACTCGCCATCATCGCGATGGCGGCGGTGATCGTCGCGCTGTCCTGGCGCGCGCCGAACCAGATCGGCACCTGGACCTTCGTCGCCTTCTGGGTGATGCGGCAGAGCGCGAAGCTCAACGTCTTCCTCGGCGTGCGGAACCTGTCGGAAAGCTTCCTGCCGGACCACCTGAAGTACCTCGAGAGTTTTTTCACGCGCCGCCCGATGAACCTGCTCTTCCCGGTCTCGGTCCTCGCCGGCGTGGTGGGCGTGGTGCTGCTGGCGCTCGCCGCGGTAGACCCCATTGCGACGCGGCACGAGACGATCGGCTTCACGCTGCTGGCCACGCTGGTCGGCCTCGGCCTGATCGAGCACGTCTTCATGGTGCTGCCAATGTCGGCGGACGGTCTGTGGAAATGGAGCCTGGCGGCGCGCCGGGCTCCAGCCCCCGCCGCACCGCAGGAGGGACGGGCCAGCCCGTCGTCGTTGACTTGATCGCGATCGAACCAACGTCCTCGCCGCTCCGCGGGGATGCCTGCCGCGCAGCGCCGCCGCGGAAGGGCCAGGTCGTCCCGGCGCCAACAGGGAAGTGGGGACCAAGATGAACTACGAGAGCTTCTTCCGGGCGCAACTCGACAGCCTGCGGCGCGAAGGCCGCTATCGCGTCTTCGCCGACATCGAACGCCAGCGCGGCGAGTTCCCCCGCGCCATCCGCCACGACTCGGGCAAGCAGCGCGAGGTGACGGTCTGGTGCTCCAACGACTATCTCGGCATGGGCCAGCACCCCAAGGTCATTGCGGCGATGCATGAGGCGCTGGACCGCTACGGCGCCGGCGCCGGCGGGACGCGCAACATCTCCGGCACCAACCACGCGCATGTCCTGCTCGAGAAGGAGCTCGCGGACCTGCACGGGACGGAATCGGCGCTGCTGTTCAATTCGGGCTACATGTCGAACTGGGCGACGCTGTCCACCCTGGCGTCGCGTATGCCGGGCTGCGTGATCATCTCGGACGAGATGAACCATGCCTCGATGATCGAGGGGATGCGGCATTCTCGCGCCGAGCGCCGCCTGTTCCGCCACAACGACGTCGCCGACCTCCGGCGCGTGCTGGCGGAGCTGCCGTCGGACTGCCCGAAGCTCGTCGCCTTCGAATCCGTCTATTCCATGGATGGCGACATCGCCCCGATCGCGGCGATCTGCGACGCGGCGGACGAGTTCGGCGCCATGACCTATTGCGACGAGGTGCATGCCACGGGCCTCTATGGCGCGCGCGGCGGCGGCATCACGGAACGCGATGGCGTTGCGCATCGCGTGACGGTCATCGAAGGCACGCTCGCCAAGGCCTTCGGCGTCATCGGCGGCTACATCGCGGGCTCCGCCGCCATGGTGGATTTCGTGCGCAGCTACGCCTCAGGCTTCATCTTCTCGACCGCGTTGCCGCCTGCGGTCGCGGCCGGCGCGCGCGCGGCCATCCAGCACCTGAAGGGCAGCCAGGTGGAGCGCGCCGCGTTGCAGGAACGCGCGCGCACGCTGCGCCGGCGGCTGGATGCGATCAACGTCCCGCATCTCGACAATCCGAGCCATATCGTGCCGGTGATGGTCTACGACCCCGTACAATGCAAGCGGATCAGCGACATCCTGCTCGACCGCTTCGGGGTCTATGTGCAGCCCATCAACTACCCCACCGTCCCGCGTGGCACGGAGCGCCTGCGCATCACGCCGGGCCCCGTGCACACGGATGCCGACATGGATCACCTCGTGAACTCCCTCGAAGCCGTCTGGTCGCAGTTCAGCCTGAGGCGCGCCGCCTGATGGACGCCGCCGGCCCCCGGGGAGGGGGTGCCGGCAGCGACCACCAGGTTGCAGCCGCACCAGGGATGAAGACCCGCAAGCCGCCGGCGAAGCCCGCGCGGCTGGTCTTCCCCTTCTCCGCCATTGTCGGGCAGGACGAGATGAAGCTCGCCCTGCTGATCGCGGCCGTCGATCCCGCGGTGGGCGGCGTGATGGTGTTCGGCGATCGCGGCACCGGGAAATCGACGACGGTCCGCGCGCTGGCCGCGCTGCTGCCGCCGATGAAGGCGATCGCGGGCTGCGCGTTTTCCTGCGATCCCGCGAAGCCCGGCCAGTTGTGCGAAGCGTGCCGCAGCGCATCCCGCCGCGTCGTGGTCACCGTGCCCGTGCCGGTCGTGGACCTGCCGCTCGGCGCGACGGAGGACCGCGTCACCGGCGCGCTCGACATCGAACGAGCGCTGGCCGAGGGCGTGAAAGCCTTCGAGCCCGGGCTGCTCGCCCGCGCGCATCGCGGCTTCCTCTACATCGACGAGGTCAACCTGCTGGAAGACCATCTGGTGGACCTCCTGCTCGATGTCGCGGCCTCCGGCGAGAACGTGGTGGAGCGCGAGGGCATCAGCGTGCGGCATCCCGCGCGCTTCGTCCTGATCGGATCCGGCAACCCCGAGGAAGGCGAGCTCCGCCCGCAGCTCACCGACCGCTTCGGCCTGGCCGTCGAGGTCCGCACGCCGAAGGACCTGCCGACCCGCATCGAGGTCGTGAAGCGCCGCGACGCGTTCGAGCAGGACCCGAAGAAGTTCGTGGCTTCCTGGTCAAAGCAGGAAGCGGCGACCCGCCGGCGCATCCTCGCCGCGCGCCGCCTGTTGCCGAAGGTCGCGGTGCCGGACGAGGCACTGGAGGCCGCGGCGAGGCTCTGCCTCGCGCTCGGCACGGACGGGCTGCGGGGCGAGCTGACCCTGATGCGCACGGCGCGCGCCCTGGCGGCGCTGGACGGCGATGTCGAGGTGACGTTGGACCACCTCCGCCGCATCGCGATCCCCGCGCTGCGCCATCGCCTGCGGCGCGATCCGCTCGACGAATCGGTCGCCGGCACGCGCGTCGAGCGCGCCCTGGCCGAAGTGCTGCCGTCGTGACTCCCGCCCCCGCCTCTTCCCCGTCCCCCGCTGTCGCGGGGAGCCGACGCACTGCGTCGGGGCCGGAGCGGCCGCCTTCGGCCGACGACGCGCAGGCTGGCCGCGCTGGGGGCAGCGATCCGTCAACCGACGTCACGCTCGCGGCGCAGTTGCTGGCGATCGACCCCGTCGGCCTGGGCGGCGCCGTCCTGCGGGGTGCGGCCGGCCCGGCGCGCGACGCCTGGCTCGCCGCGCTTCGCAGGTCGCTGCCGCCCGACGCCCCCTGGCGCCGCCTGCCGCTCGGCGTTCCGGACAGCCGCCTGCTCGGTGGGCTCGATCTCGCCGCGACGCTCGCCGCCGGCCGGCCGGTCGCGGAACGCGGCGTGCTGGCGGAAGCAAATGGCGGCGTGGTGGTCGCCGCCATGGCCGAGCGCATGGAGACCGCGACGGCCGCACGCATCGGCGCGGTGATGGATCGCGGCGAGGTCTCAATGCAGCGCGACGGGTTGTCGGGGCGACTGGACGCGCGCTTCGGGCTGGTGGCGCTGGATGAAGGTCTCACACCCGAAGAAGCAGTGCCCGCGGTGCTGAAGGCGCGGCTGGCGTTCCACCTTCAGTTGGACGACCGCTTCCCCCACCCCATCCCTCCCCCGCTTGCGGGCGCGCGTCCTGCAGCCGTGACCGCCGACGACACCATCGCCGAGGCCCTCTGCGGCGCCGCGCTCGTGCTCGGCGTGGACGATCTCCGCGCGCCGATCTTCGCGCTCCGCGCCGCCCGCGCGGCGGCGGCGCTGGCCGGCCGCACCGAGGTCACGCGCGAGGACGCCAACCTCGCCGCGCGCCTCGTCCTTGCGCCCCGCGCGACCCGCCTGCCTGCGCGGGAGGACGACCAGCCCGACCAGCCGCCCGAACCGCCGCCGCCCGAGGACCAGCAGAACAGGGACGACCAGCCGGACCGCGGGCCCGATCCGCAGGAGCTTCAGGAGATGCTGGTCGCCGCCGCGCAGGCCGCGCTGCCGGCCGGCCTGCTCGAGGCCCTCCAGCTCCGCGAACTCGCGCGCAAGCGGCACGGCGCTGAAGGCAAGGCCGGCGCCCGGCGCGATCAGGCACAGCGTGGCCGTCCCATCGGCACGCGGGCCGGGCCGCTTCGCTCCGGCGCCCGCCTCGCCCTGGTCGAGACGCTGCGCAACGCCGCGCCCTGGCAGCCGCTCCGTCGCCGCGAACGCCCGGGAGGCCCGCCGATCCAGGTGCGGAAGGAGGACATCCGCCTTCGCCGCTTCCGTCACAAGGCCGGCACGACCGCGATCTTCGTCGTGGACGCCTCCGGCTCCTCCGCGTTGCACCGCCTGGCCGAGGCGAAGGGCGCGGTAGAGATGCTGCTGGCCGATTGCTATGTCCGGCGCGACCAGGTCGCGGTGGTCGCCTTCCGCAACCGCGGTGCGGAGATCCTGTTGCCGGCGACGCCGTCCCTCGTCCGCGCCAAGCGCAGCCTGGCGGGGCTGCCGGGCGGCGGGCCGACGCCGCTCGCCGCGGGGCTCGACGCCGCGACCGCGATCTGCGCCGACACCGCGCGGCGCGGCCGCACGCCGCTGCTGGTGCTGCTGACGGATGGCCGCGCGAATATCGCGCGCAACGGCGAACCCGGCCGTCCGGCGGCGGAGGCCGATGCGCTCGCTGCTGCGGCACCAATCCGCCTCGCCGGCATCCCCGCGCTGCTGGTGGACACCGCGCCGCGGCCGCATCCCTTCGCGAAGCGCGTGGCCGAGGCGATGGGCGCGCGCTACCTGCCGCTGCCCGCCGCCGATGCCGCGCGGCTGTCCGGCGCCGTTGCCGCCGCCCGGCCGGCGGCGTGAGCCATGGGGGACCGCCCGACCTGGGACCGTGAAGGCCGCGACTGGCCGAACCGCGAGCACAGCCGCTTCGTCACCGCCGCCGGCCTGCGCTGGCACGTGCAGATCGCCGGCGATGGCCCGGACCTGCTGCTGATCCACGGAACCGCCGCCGCCACGCATTCCTGGCGCGACCTGCTGCCGCTGCTCGCGCGCCGGTTCCGCGTCGTCGCGCTCGACCTGCCCGGGCACGGCTTCACCGACCTGCCTTCGACGTCGCGGCTCACGCTCCCGGCCATGGCGCAATCCGTCGCCGCGCTGCTGCAGACGCTGAACGTCCATCCCGTCCTCGCCGCCGGCCATTCCGCCGGCGCGGCGATCCTGCTGCGCATGGCGCTCGACGGCCGCATCGCGCCGGAGGCCGTGGTCAGCCTCAACGGCGCGCTGATCCCCTTCGCCGAGAAGCACGCCGCCTTCTTCAGCAAGGCCGCGCGCATGCTGGTGACGCTGCCCTTCGTGCCGAGCCTGATGGCCTGGCGCGCCTCCAACCGCGCCGTGGCGGAACGCCTGCTGCGCGACACCGGCAGCCGCATCGATGCGCGCGGCGTCGATCTCTATGCAAGACTGATCCGCCACAGCGACCATGTCGCCGCGGCGCTCGGCATGATGGCGAACTGGGACCTGGTGCCGCTGCTGCGCGACCTGCCGCGGCTGCGCTGCCGGCTGGTGCTCGTCGTCGGCGCCAGTGACCGCACCATCCCGCCGGCCCAGGCCGAGAAGGTGCGCGCCCGCCTGCCCTCGGCGCGCATCGTGACCCTGCCGGGCCTCGGGCACCTCGCGCATGAGGAGCGCCCTCAGGTCGTGGCGGACCTGCTGCTCGACATCCACGCCCAGGCCCGGCCCGCCCCGGCCCTGGACGAGGCAAGCTGAACGCTGGCACCTTGTGTCAGCTTCGGTTTACACTTCCAACCGGACGTCGGGGACCCCGCCCATGCCGCCAGCGACTGCCGAGACCGTGCAAGCCGACCTCGCGGCCTGCCGGGCGATGCTGGCCGGCGGGTCCAAATCCTTCGCCGCCGCGGCGAAGCTGCTGCCGCGCCGCGTGGCGGAGCCCGCGACCGCGCTCTACGCCTTCTGCCGGGTCGCCGACGACCTGATCGACGAGGGCGGCGGCGCCGCGCGCCTCGCCGAGCTGCGCGTTCGCCTCGAGGGCATCTATGCCGGCCGCCCGCACGGTCATGTCGCCGACCGCGCCTTCGCCCGCGTCGTCTCCCGCTTCGCCATCCCCCGCGCCCTGCCAGAGGCCCTGCTGGAAGGCCTGGCCTGGGACACCGAGGGAAGGCAATGCCCCGACGAGGCCGCTCTCGAAGACTATGCCGCCCGCGTCGCGGCCGCCGTCGGCGCCATCATGACCCTGCTGATGGGCTGCCGCGATTCCCAGGCGCTGGCCCGCGCCTGCGATCTCGGCGTCGCCATGCAGTTGACCAACATCGCCCGCGACGTGGGGGAGGATGCGCGCAACGGCCGCCTCTACCTGCCGCATGACTGGCTGCGGGAGGAAGGGATCGCGCCCGCGGCCTTCCTCGCCGCGCCGGCCTTCACGCCGGCGCTCGGCCGGGTCGTGGCGCGGCTGCTGCGCCGGGCGGATGCGCTCTATCGCCGTTCGGAGGCCGGGATCGCCAGGCTGCCGCGGGACTGCCGCCCCGGCATCGCCGCGGCCCGCTTCGTCTATGCCGCGATCGGCCGCCAGGTGGAGCGGCAAGGGCTCGATTCCGTCTCCCGCCGCGCCGTGGTGCCCGCGCATCGCAAGCTCCGGCTGATGGCGCGCAGCCTGATCCTGCTGGGCAACCGCCCCGCCGACCTCGAGGCGCCGGCGCTGCCAGGCACCGCCTTCCTGGTCGAGGCGGTGGAGGCCACCCCGCTGCGCGAGGCGCCGCTGCCCCTGCCGGGCTTCCGCGATCGGCTGGTCTGGGCCGTGGACCTGTTCGACAGGCTCGACCGCATCGACGGCCGGGCAGCCGTTCCCGTCAGGTGAAGCTGACGCGCAGGCTCCGCCGGCGCGTTCGAACGCCGCCGGGGGGCTACGCCACGACCTGCCGATAGAGATGCCAGGTCGCGTGCCCCAGCACCGGCAGCACGACGGCCAATCCGACAAACAGCGGGATCGAGCCCAGCAGCAGCAGCGCTGCCACGACCAGTCCCCAGGCCGTCATCGGCACCGGATTGACCATGAAGGCCCGCACCGAGGTCGAGACCGCGCGCACCACGCCGCCATCGCGGTCGAGCAGCAGGGGGAAGGACATCGTGGTCAGCACCAGCACCGCGGCCGCGAAGACGAAGCCGACGAGGTTCCCCAGCAGGATCATGCGCCGCCCCTCCGGCGTGCCCGTCAGCGCGGCCCAGAAATCCACTCCCGCGGGCAGGCGCCCCATCGTCGCGCGCCAGATCGCATCCGCCGCCCACAGCCACAGGAAGAACATCACCAGCAGCACGACGCCGAGCGCCACGATCTCTCCGATCGCCGGAGAGCGCAGCACGTCGAAGACGTTGCGCCAGTTCGCGGGCTGGCCCCATTCCCGCCGCCGGCTGATCTCATAGAGGCCGAGCGCCGCGATCGGCCCGACCAGCGCGAAGCCCGCCGCCATCGGGTAGAACAGGTGCATCGCGTTGCCGCCGGCGGCCAGAGTGCCTGCGACCAGCCCGATGGCGGGATACAGCACGCAGAGGAAGATCAGCTGCGTCGGCGTCTCCAGGAAATCGGACCAGCCCCGCCGCAACGCGATGCCAAGCGCATCCAGCCCGATCCGTCGGATCGCGGGCTCGGCCGCCGAGACGGCCGTCGTCGTCCAGACCTCAGCCATGCACGCCTCCATCCCCATCGGGCGGTGGCCGGGGCCGAGCGGCCTCGGGCCACACGTTTCGGGAGATGGCACGGCCGGCCGTCGTGTCAGCCTCACAAGCCGGTGAGTGCGGAAAGCCGTTGACTTGAGTGTCAGGAAAGACTGACAGTGTCTACTGACAGGATGACTTGACGACCTGGCCAGGGAGTAGCCGCATGGATGTCGCCGCGCGTATCGAGGCCAGCCTCGCGGACGCCGTCCTTCTCGCGGAGGCGGCCGGCGCGCCGCCGCGCCTCGCCGCCGCCATGCGCCACGCCGTCTTTCCCAGGGGTGCGCGCATACGCCCGCGGCTGACGCTGGCCGTCGCCGGTGCCTGCGGGGACGACAAGCCTGCCTTGGCCTCCGCCGCCGCCGCCGCGATCGAGCTGCTGCACTGCGCGAGCCTGGTGCATGACGACATGCCCTGCTTCGACGACGCGGAGACGCGGCGCGGCAAGCCGAGCGTCCACCGGGCCTATGGCGTGCCGCTGGCGGTGCTGGCCGGCGATGCGCTGATCATCCTGGCCTTCCAGACCCTGTCGCGTGCCGCGCCCTGCGCGCCCGAGCGCCTCGGTCTCGTGCTGGCCGCGGTCGGGGATGGCGTCGGCGTCCCCTTCGGCATCGTCGCTGGCCAGGCCTGGGAATGCGAGCCCGCCGTGGATCTGTCGGAATACCAGCGCCAGAAGACCGGCGCCCTGTTCGCCGGCGCCTGCGTCGCCGGGGCCGCCGCGTCCGGCCATGCCGAGCCCGAGGCCTGGCGCCTGCTCGGCGATCGGCTGGGCGAGGCCTATCAGGTCGCCGACGACCTCCGCGACGCCGTGGAGACCGAGGAAAGCCTCGGCAAGCCTGTCGGTCGCGACGTGGTGCTCGGCCGTCCCAGCGCGGTGCAGGAATTCGGTCTGGACGGCGCCGTCGCCCGCCTGCGCCGCCTCAGCGAGGCCGCGGTCGCCGCCATCCCGGCCTGCCCGGGCCAGGCCATGCTGCGCGCCCTGATGCTGCAGGAAGCGCAGCGCCTGGTGCCCCGGAAGTTCGCCACCGCGGCATGAGTGCCACGACGGGCATCGCGTCGGTGCCCTCCTGGCGCGACCGGTTCCGCGCCTGGCGCGAGGGCCTGACCGCCTCGCCAGGCTTCCGCCGCTGGGCGGCGGGCTTCCCGCTCACGCGGCCCTATGCCCGCAAGCGCGCGCGCGCGCTCTTCGATCTCTGCGCGGGCTTCGTCTATTCGCAGGTTCTCTTCGCCTGCGTCCGGCTGCGCCTGTTCGACCACCTCCAGCAGGGCCCGGTCGAGGAAGCACGCCTGGCGCAGCTGCTCGACCTGCCACATGAGGGCGCGTTGCGCCTGCTGCGCGCAGCGGCGGCGCTGGACCTCGTCACCTGCCGGGATGACGGGCGCTGGGCGCTCGGGCCGCTCGGCGCGGCCATGATCGGCAATCCCGGCATCGCGGCGATGGTGGAGCACCACGCGCTGCTCTACGCCGACCTCGCTGACCCCGTCGCACTGCTGAAGCGTCCGCGCGGCGGGAACGCGCTGTCGGGCTACTGGGCCTACTCGGGCAACGATGGCGCCTCGGCGCTCGGCCGCGACTCCACCCACGACTACACCGCCCTGATGGCGGCCTCCCAGCCCATGGTGGCCGAGGAGATCATCGCCGCCTACGACTTCCGCCGGCATCGCTGCCTGCTCGACATCGGCGGCGGCAGCGGGGCCTTCCTCGCGGCGGTCGCGGCTGCCGCGCCCGACCTCCGGCTGATGCTCTTCGACCTGCCCGCCGTCGCCGAGCAGGGCAGGGAGCGTTTCCAGCGCCTGCGACTCGACGGCCGTGCGACGACGCATGGCGGCGACTTCACGCGGGATCCTTTCCCGACCGGTGCCGACCTCGTCAGCATCGTCCGCGTGCTGCACGACCATGACGACGAGGTCGTCATGGCGCTGCTCCGCCGCGTCCGCGACGCGCTGCCGCCCGGCGGTCGCCTGCTGGTCGCGGAGCCCATGTCCGGCACTGCCGGCGCCGAGCCCGCCGGCGACGCCTATTTCGGGTTCTACCTTCTCGCCATGGGCCGCGGCCGGCCGCGCACGCCGGCCGAGCTGCAGGCGATGCTTGCGGCGGCAGGCTTCGCGACATCGCGCCTGCTGCCCACCCACACGCCGCTGCTGACACGCGTCATCGTGGCCGATATCGCGCCGGCCTGACAAATGACTGTCAGTTTTGCTTGACATAAAACGCTGTCAGGCTACCCTGACGTTTCGGAGGGACACCCTGGAAATCGTGGATACGCTCGCTGTCGTCCTCGAAGCACCCGAACGGCTTGCCCTCAGCAGGCTGGAGCTTGTCGCCCCTGGTGATGGAGACGTCATCGTCGACGTCGAATGGAGCGGCATCAGCACCGGCACGGAGCGCCTGCTCTACACCGGCCGCATGCCGCCCTTCCCGGGCATGGGGTACCCGCTGGTCCCGGGCTACGAATCCGTTGGCCGCGTGACACAGGCCGGCCCGCAGGCATCGCGCAGGATCGGCGAGCGTGTCTTCGTTCCCGGCGCGCGCTGCTTCGGTCCGGTGCGTGGCCTCTTCGGCGGTGCCGCGCAGCGCCTGGTCGTCGCGGCCTCGAAGGCGGTGCCGCTCGACGAGGAGCTCGGCGAGAACGGCGTGCTGATCGCGCTGGCCGCGACCGGCCATCATGCGATTGCGCCGGGCGACGTGCCGCCCGACCTCATCGTCGGCCACGGCGTGCTGGGTCGGCTGATCGCGCGCATCGTCGTCGCGATGGGCGCACCGCCGCCGGTGGTGTGGGAACTCAATCCCGCGCGGGCCGGTGGCGCGAAGGGCTACCAGGTTCTCTCACCCGACGATGATCCGCGCCGCGACTACCGCTGCATCTGCGACGTCAGCGGCGACTCCACGATCCTGGACACGCTGGTGCAGCGCCTGGCGCCGGGCGGCGAGATCGTGTTGGCCGGCTTCTACAGCGCGCCGCTCTCCTTCTCCTTCCCGCCGGCCTTCATGCGCGAAGCCCGCATCCGCATCGCCGCGGAATGGCGCGAGCCCGACCTGGTCGCGGTGCGCCGGCTGCTCGGCGAAGGGCGCCTGCCGCTGGATGGCCTGGTGACGCATCGCCGCGACTTCGCCTCGGCGTCGGAGGCGTATCGCACGGCCTTCGAGGATCCTGGGTGCCTGAAGATGGTCCTCGACTGGAGAGACTGCCAATGAACGCGCCCGCCGGATTCCAGCCGAACCGAGACCCCCAGGCCAGCATGGCCGATGCGCTGCGCGAAGAGGCCGCGCAGGGCCCCGAACCCGTGCACACCGAGCCCGCGAAGAAACAGACGCAGATCATCGCGATCTACGGCAAGGGCGGCATCGGCAAGTCCTTCACGCTGGCCAACCTCAGCTACATGATGGCGCAGCAGGGCAAGCGCGTGCTGCTCATCGGCTGCGACCCGAAGAGCGACACGACGTCGCTGCTGTTCGGCGGCAAGGCCTGCCCGACCATCATCGAGACCTCGTCCCGCAAGAAGGCCGCCGGCGAGCCCGTCGTGATCGGCGATGTCTGCTTCAAGCGCGACGGCGTCTTCGCCATGGAGCTCGGCGGGCCTGAGGTCGGCCGCGGCTGCGGCGGGCGCGGGATCATCCACGGCTTCGAGCTGCTGGAGAAGCTCGGCTTCCACGAATGGGATTTCGACTTCGTCCTGCTGGACTTCCTGGGTGACGTGGTGTGCGGCGGCTTCGGCCTGCCGATCGCGCGCGACATGTGCCAGAAGGTCATCATCGTCGGCTCGAACGACCTGCAGAGCCTCTACGTCGCCAACAACGTCTGCTCGGCGGTGGAGTATTTCCGCAAGCTCGGCGGCAATGTCGGCGTCGCCGGCCTGGTGGTGAACAAGGACGACGGCACGGGTGAGGCCGCGGCCTTCGCCCAGGCCGCCGGCATTCCGGTGCTCGCCGCGATCCCCGCCAACGAGGACATCCGCAGGAAGTCCGCGAATTACGAGATCGTCGGCCGCCCCGGCGGCGAATGGGCCCCGCTGTTCGAGGCACTGGGCGTCCAGGTTTCCGAAGCACCGCCGCTTCGTCCGACGCCGCTGACCCAGGAAGGGCTGCTCGGCCTTTTCAAGGGCGACGTGGTCGGCCGCAACGTGGTGCTCCAGCCCGCGAGCCAGGACGACATGCGGGCCGCCGGCGCCGTGACCAAGCCCTCCCTCGAAGTGGTCTACGAGGGCGCCTGAGGTGGACACGCTTCCCCCCACCACCGCGCCGCCCGTCGAGGGATCCGGCTGCCACGGCGGCCGGGAGACGCTGGAGGCTGCCGCGCGTGCGGCCGGCAAATCGGAGACGATGGATCGTCTCGCCAAGGACTATCCGCGCGGCCCGCACGACCAGCCGCAGAGCATGTGCCCGGCCTTCGGGTCCCTGCGCGTCGGCCTGCGCATGAAGCGGGTCGCGACCATCCTCTCGGGCAGTGCCTGCTGCGTCTACGGCCTGACCTTCACGAGCCACTTCTACGGCGCGCGGCGGACCGTGGGCTACGTGCCCTTCAATTCCGAGACGCTCGTCACCGGCAAGCTCTTCGAGGACATCCGCGACGCGGTGCATGAGATCGCGAAGCCCGAGGATTACGACGCCGTCGTCGTGACCAATCTCTGCGTGCCCACGGCCTCCGGCGTGCCGCTGGAGCTGCTGCCGAAGCAGATCGACGGCGTGCGCATCATCGGCATCGACGTGCCGGGCTTCGGCGTACCGACGCATGCGGAAGCCAAGGACGTGCTGTCGGGTGCCATGCTGCGCTACGCGCGGCTCGAGGCCGAGGCCGGCCCGGTCGCGCGCCCGCGCAACCTGGTGGAGGGCGAGCGCACCATCGCTCTGATCGGCGAGCTCTTCCCCGCCGACCCAATGGGCATCGGCGCGCTGCTGGCGCCGATGGGCCTGGGCCTCGCGCCGCAGACGCCGGCGCGGGAATGGCGCGATCTCTACGCCGCGCTGGATGCGGCGGCGGTGGCGGCGATCCATCCCTTCTACACCGCCTCAATCCGCGAGTTCCGCGCCGCCGGGCGGCCGGTGGTGGGTTCGGGCCCCGTCGGCGTCGAAGGCACAGCGTCCTGGATGGACGCGATCGCCCGGGCGGCCGATGTGCCCGCAGCGATGCTGGATGCGGCCAAGGCCCGCATGCTGCCCGCGATCAAGGGCGCGCTCGCCGCCGCGCCGATCAAGGCGCGCATCACCGTCTCGGGCTATGAGGGCAGCGAGCTGCTGGTCGCGCGGCTGCTGAGCGAGGCCGGCGCCGAGGTGCCCTATGTCGGCACGGCCTGCCCGCGGACCGAATGGTCGGACCCCGACCGCGAATGGCTGGAAGCACGCGGTACGCATGTGCAGTACCGCGCGAGCCTTGAGAACGACGTCCATGCGATGCTGGATGCGAAGCCCGATCTCGCGCTCGGCACCACGCCGCTGGTGCAGAAGGCAAAGGAGCTCGGCATCCCCGCACTGTATTTCACCAACATGGTGAGCGCCCGCCCGCTCTTCGGGCCGGCGGGCGCGGGCTCCATGGCCGGGATCGTCGCCGCGCAGACCGGCGGGCGCGAACGCTTCGCCCGCATGGTGTCCTTCTTCGAAGGCGTCGGCACGCCGGATGGTGCGGGCTACGGCTTCAAGGACAAGCCGCAGGACCCGCCGGGCTTCCGCGACCGCCAGAAGAAGCTCCGCCTTGCCAAGGCGAAAGCCGAAGAAGCAGTGGGCACGTAGCGCCATGCTCGTCCTCGACCACGATCGCGCCGGCGGATACTGGGGGGCGATCTACGCCTTCTCGGCGATCCGCGGCCTGCGCGTGGTGATCGACGGCCCCGTCGGCTGCGAGAACCTGCCGGTGACCGCGGTGCTGCACTACACCGACGCGCTGCCGCCGCACGAGCTGCCGATCGTCGTGACCGGCCTGGACGAGGACTCGCTGAGCCAGAACGGCACCGAGCCGAACCTGCGCCGCGCCGCGGCGACGCAGGATCCGGACCTGCCGGCCGTCGTCGTCACGGGCTCGATCGCCGAGATGATCGGCGGCGGCGTGACGCCGCAGGGCAGCAACCTGCAGCGCTTCATCTGCCGCACCATCGACGAGGACCAGTGGCAGGCCGCGGACCGGGCCATCATGTGGCTCTGGACGGAGTTCGGCGCGCGCGGGCGCAAGATGCGGGCGCGCAACCCCAAGCTCGGGCCGACGCCGCGCGTCAACATCATCGGGCCGATCTACGGCACCTTCAACATGCCGTCCGACCTGGCCGAGATCCGCCGCCTGGTCGAAGGCATCGGTTGCGAGGTGAACCTGGTCTTCCCGCTCGGCAGCCATGTCGAGGACATCGCGAAGCTGCCCGACGCGGACGTCAACATCTGCATGTACCGCGAGTTCGGCCGCAAGCTCTGCGAGGAGCTGGACCGGCCCTGGCTGCGCGCGCCGATCGGCCTGTTCGCGACGACCAACTTCCTGCGCAAGCTCGGCGAGCTCACCGGCCTCGACCCCGAGCCCTTCATCGAGCGCGAGAAGCACACGACGATCAAGCCGCTCTGGGATCTGTGGCGGTCGGTGACGCAGGACTTCTTCGCCTCCGCGTCCTTCGCCGTGGTCGCGACGGAGACCTACACGCGGGGCCTGCAGCGCTTCCTCGGCGAGGAGATGGGCGTGCCCTGCGCCTTCGCCTTCGCGCGCAAGGCCGGCGAAAAGCCCGACAACGCCGCGGTGCGCGACGCCATGAAGAAGTCGCCGCCGCTGGTGCTCTTCGGCTCCTACAACGAGCGGATGTACGCCGCCGAGCTGCGGTCCCGCGCGATGTACATCCCCGCGAGCTTCCCGGGTGCGATCATCCGGCGCGCCACCGGCACGCCCTTCATGGGCTACGCCGGCGCGACCTACGTCGTGCAGGAATACTGCAATGCGTTGTTCGACGCGTTGTTTCACATCCTGCCCCTGGGGACGGATCTCGACAGGGTGGAGGCGACGCCCGCGCGGACGCCGGAGCCCTGGGACGAGGATGCGCTGCGCATCCTCGACGATCGCGTGGAGGCGGAGCCCTTCCTGCTCCGCATCTCCGCCGCGAAGCGCCTGCGCGAGCAGGTGGAGAAGGCCGCACGCACTGCTGGGGAGCAGCGCGTCACAGCGGACCGTGTCACGGCGACACTGGCGGAGAGTGTCGCATGAGCATGGCCCTTGGACGATGGCGGAGCATGAGGTCGGCGCAGCTGCGCCGCATGCCGAGTCGGGGGAGCACCCGCGCGCCGATCCCGCGCGCACGGCGCTCTCCAGCGAATCCCTCGCCTGGTGCGTGTCCGGCCTGCGGGCCGGATCTGTATCGAGCGCGGGTGCGCCATGGCGGTTCGCCGCCTGGCAACCCGGCCGCGCGGGCTCTGCGCGGTAACGGCCGAAAGGCCAATAGGAGGCTCGAAGGATGGCCGAAGGTTCACGGACCGGCCTGACCGAGGGCGAAGCACGGGAAATCCACCGCCTGCTGATCCAGGGCTGGGCTTTCTCTGTCTTCGCATCGATGGGCGCCCACATCCTGGTGTGGCTGTGGCGTCCGCTTGTCTACGCGGGCCAGACGGTGCCGCCGGACTGGCGCTTCTTCTAACCCTGAACGAAGGAGAGCAAGTCCATGCACAAGATCTGGATGGTGGTTGACCCGCGACGCTCGCTGTTCCTGGCGATGATCGCGGTCATTGCCGTGGCGACGATCATTCACTTCGTCGTCATGAGCTCGCCCCGCTACTGCGATCACTGGGGCTGGTGCGCGACGTCGCCGACCTTCACGCCGGGCCAGCCCGTCGGAAGGTAGCGGCAGTCGCCGATGTCGACCCGCGACAGTGGGCGAGGATCGATCGATCCCGCGGCGCCGGCTGCATCCCCGCGATGCAGCGACGCCGCGGCAAGGCGGGCCTCGCCCGCTGTCCGGGACGACGAATGGGTTAGGCAGGTCGTTGCCTGGCCAGGATGGGAGCTCAATCCATGGCAATGCTGACCTTTGAACAGAAATACCGGGTCCGCGGCGGCACGCTGGTGGGCGGCGACCTCTTCGACTTCTGGATCGGGCCCTTCTGGGTCGGGTTCTTCGGGGTCACCACCGCGTTCTTCACCGCGGTCGGCGTCGCGCTGATCTGCATGGGGGCGGCCATCCAGGGGACGTGGAATCCCTGGCTGATCAACATCGCCCCGCCGGACCTCGCCTATGGCCTGCGCCTCGCGCCGATGCGCGAAGGCGGCCTGTGGCAGTGGATCACTTTCTGCGCCGTCGGCGCGTTCGTCTCATGGACGCTTCGCCAGGCGGAGATCTCCCGCAAGCTCGGCATGGGCTACCACGTGCCCGTCGCCTACAGCTTCGCGGTCTTCGCCTACATCACGCTGGTGATCATCCGCCCGCTGCTGATGGGCGCCTGGGGGCACGGTTTCCCCTACGGCATCTGGAGCCACCTCGATTGGGTGTCGAACGTCGGCTACCAGCATCTGCACTTCCACTACAACCCCGCGCACATGATCGCCATCACCTTCTTCTTCACGACGGTGCTCGCGCTCTCGATGCACGGCGGCCTGGTGCTCTCAGCCGCGAACCCTGGGAAGGGCGAGGTGATGAAGAGCGCCGAGCACGAGAACACCTACTTCCGCGACCTGATCGGCTACTCCATCGGCACGCTGGGCATCCATCGGCTCGGCCTGTTCCTCGCCCTCTCGGCGGCCTTCTGGAGCGCGATCTGCATCGTGATCAGCGGTCCGTTCTGGACCCGCGGCTGGCCCGAGTGGTGGGGCTGGTGGCTCAACCTGCCGATCTGGCCGCACCGCTAGGCCAGGGGAGGGACCGATGACAGCCTTCGTCCACTACCAGAACATCTTCACCCGCATCCAGGTGCGCCCGCCGGAGGCCTATCCCGGCACGCATCTCGGGCCAGGCGATTCGAACCGCGAGGGAACGCCGCGCTTCCATCACCTGTTCGGCCGTTTCGGCGACTCGCAGGTCGGGCCCATCTACCTCGGCTACCTCGGCGTGCTGTCCATCTTCGCGGGCAGCATCGCGATCTGCATCATGGGCCTGAACATGCTCGCCTCGGTGCGGTGGGACATCTTCGAGTTCATCCGCCAGCTGCCCTGGCTCGCGCTCGAGCCGCCGGCGGCGAAGTGGGGGCTGAAGGTGCCGCCACTGCGCGAGGGCGGGTGGTGGATCGTCGCGGGCTTCTTCCTGACGATCTCCATCCTGCTGTGGTGGGCGCGCACCTACCGCCGCGCGCGCCAGCTCGGCATGGGCACCCATGTCGCCTGGGCCTTCGCCGCGGCGATCTGGCTTTACCTGGTGCTCGGCTTCATCCGACCGCTGGCGATGGGCTCCTGGAGCGAGGCGGTGCCCTTCGGCATCTTCCCGCATCTCGACTGGACCGCGGCCTTCTCGATCCGCTACGGGAACCTCTTCTACAACCCGTTCCACGCGCTCTCGATCGTCTTCCTCTACGGCTCCACGCTGCTCTTCGCGATGCATGGCGCCACGATCCTGGCGCTCGGCCGCTACGGCGGCGAGCGTGAGCTCGAGCTGATCGCGGATCGCGGCACGGCGGCGGAGCGCGGCGCCCTCTTCTGGCGCTGGTGCATGGGCTTCAACGCCAGCTTCGAGAGCATCCATCGCTGGGCCTGGTGGTTCGCGGTGCTGTGCCCGCTCACCGGCGGCATCGGCATCCTGCTGACGGGCACCGTCGTGGACAACTGGTACCTCTGGGCGGTCGAGCGCCACTTCGCGCCCTCCTACCCGCAACTCTGGGCGCCGGTCCTCGACCCCGCCCTGACCGCAGGAGCCGCCCGATGAGGTCCATCAAGCTCAGTTGGACGGCTCAGGCCGGCATCGTCATCGCCGGCCTGCTGGTCCTGCTGCTCGTCGTCACCACCTTCGAACGGCCGCCGGTCCGCAGCACGCAGAACGGCTTCCGCGGCACGGGGATGGAGCAGCTGCAGAACCCGCGCACCGCCCGCCTGGCGGTCGCGCGCAACCAGGTGCCGGAGGCCCCTCCCGAAGCCGACACCGAGGGCGACAAGGCCTCCGCGCAGTTCCAGAACGTCCAGGTTCTGGGCGATCTGAGCAGCGCGCAGTTCCTGCGCATCATGGTGGCGATGACGGAATGGGTCGTGCCCCAGGCCGTCCGCGACGCCGGTAATGGCTGCAACTACTGCCACAATCCCGAGAACATGGCCTCCGACGAGGTCTACACGAAGGGCGTGGCGCGGCGGATGCTGCAGATGACCCGTACGGTGAACGCGGACTGGTCGACCCACGTCGCCCAGACCGGCGTCACCTGCTACACCTGCCATCGGGGCCAGCCGGTGCCGGCCTATTCGTGGTCGACGCCGACCTCGGACAACCGCGCCGGCATGGTCGGCCCGACCGGGCAGAACCACCCGACGGCCGCGATCAACTACAGCTCGCTGCCCTATGATCCCTTCACGCCGTTCCTGCTGAACGACCAGCCGATCCGCGTGCAGGCCACCACCTGGCATCCGGGCACGGACACCAGCAACGTGCAGAGCACCGAGTGGACCTATGCGCTCATGACCCACATGTCGCAGGGCCTCGGGGTGAACTGCACCTTCTGCCACAACAGCCGTGCCTGGGGTAACTGGGCGCAGAGCCCGCCGCAGCGGCTGACGGCCTGGCATGGCATCCGCATGGTGCGGCAGCTGAACCACGACTACATCCAGCCGCTGACGCCGGTCTTCGCGGCCAATCGCCGTGGCCCCGCCGATGGCCCGCACACCGCTCGTGTCGGCCCGCAAGGCGATGCGCTGAAGGCGAACTGCGCGACCTGCCACCAGGGTGCGAACCGTCCGCTGCTCGGCGCGCCGATGCTGCGGGACTATCCGGAGCTCAACCTGGTCAGCCGCAATCCGCTGCGGACCAGCGAGGCCGCTCCGGCCACCGGGGCCGCCCGCAACTAGCGTGTCCCGTCGGGCGACAAGGCGTCGGCCGGCATGCCCTTGCCAGGGTGTGCCGGCCGAGTCTTTTTTCACCCGTGACGTCGCTTACCGCCTATGGCGGATTGTTCGCCGCCGCGCTCGGCGCGGCCTCCATCCTGCCGATGCAGTCCGAGCCCGTGTTCGTCGCGCTGCTGCTGTTCGGCGACCAGCCGGCCTGGGCGCTGGTGCTGGTGGCCAGCGTCGGGAACACGCTGGGCTCCTGCCTGAACTGGCTGCTCGGCCGCTGGATCGAGCATTACCGCGACCGGCGCTGGTTTCCCGTGAAGCCCGAGCAACTCGCCAAGGCCGAGGCCTGGTACCGGCGCTGGGGCAAGTGGTCGCTGCTGCTAAGCTGGGCGCCGATCATCGGCGACCCGCTGACCGTCATTGCGGGCGTGCTGCGCGAGGATTTCTGGGTCTTCCTGGCCCTCGTCGCGATTGCCAAGACCGGCCGCTACGTCGCGCTCGCGCTGGTCACGCTCGGCTTCTTCTGAACCGCCGCGTGCCGGCGGGAGAGGTGTCATGCTGGATTCGATGAGCGATCCGCGCCCGCATGCCGTGGTGGTCGGCGCGGGCTTCGGCGGCCTCGCCGCCGCCGCGCGACTCGGCGCGCGCGGCTGGCGCGTGACGGTGGTCGAGAAGCTCGATGCGCCGGGCGGCCGCGCCTATGTCTTCCGGCAGGACGGCTTCACCTTCGACGCCGGCCCTACCATCATCACCGCGCCCTACCTGCTGGAGGAGCTCTGGGACCTCTGCGGCCGGCGGATGGCCGACGACGTGACGTTGCGCGCGATTGATCCGTTCTACCGCATCCGCTTCGACGATGGCGACGTCATGTCCTGCTCCGCCGATCCCGAGGCGACGCGGGCCGAGATCGCGCGCATCGCGCCGGAGGACCTGGCCGGCTTCGACCGCTTCATGCGAGATTCCGAGGCGATCTACCGCGTCGCCTTCGGCGAGCTCGCGGACAAGCCCTTCCACAGGATCGCGACCCTGCTGCGCGCCGCGCCGGCGATGATCCGGCTGCAGGGCTACCGCACGGTCTTCGGCAAGGTCGGCGACTACTTCACCAATCCGAAGCTGCGGGTCGCCTTCAGCTTCCACCCGCTGCTGATCGGCGGGAATCCCATGACCACCACGGCCTATTACTGCCTGATCGCCCACCTCGAACGCATGCATGGCGTGCACTACGCCATGGGCGGGATGGGCGCGCTGGTGAAGGGGATCGTCGGGCTGATCGACGGTCTTGGCGGCTTCGTGCGCTGCAACACGGAGGTCGAGGAGATCCTGGTGGAAGGCGGCCGCGCGGCCGGCGTGCGGCTTGCGTCGGGCGAGCGCATCCGTGCCGACATCGTGGTCTCCAACGCCGATGTCGGCTGGACCTATTCGAAGCTGCTGTCGAAGCAGCCGCGCCGCCGGTGGACCGACCGCAGGGTGGGCCGCGCGCGATATTCCATGAGCCTCTTCGTCTGGTACTTCGGCACGAACCGCCGCTTCGACGACGTCTACCACCACACCATGGTGCTGGGCCCGCGCTACGAGGGACTGCTGAAGGACATCTTTACGCGCAAGCACCTGGCGGACGATTTCTCGCTCTACCTTCACCGGCCTTCGATGACCGATCCGTCGCTGGCGCCGGAGGGCTGCGATGCCTTCTACGTGCTCTCGCCCGTGCCGCATCTCGGCAGCGGCGTGGACTGGAGCGAGCGCGCCGAGCCCTATCGCGCCGCGATCGAGAAGCGGCTGGAGGAGACGGTGATGCCGGGCCTGAGCGGCTCCATCGTCACGTCGCGCATGATGACGCCGCAGGATTTCCGCGACCGTCTGCTGTCGGTGAACGGCGCGGCCTTCTCGCTGGAGCCGCAGCTCTTCCAGTCCGCCTGGTTCCGCCCGCACAACCGGAGCGAGGAGGTGGAGGGCCTGTTCCTCGTCGGCGCCGGTACCCATCCCGGCGCGGGCGTGCCGGGCGTGATCAGCTCCGCGCGAATCCTGGACCAGTTGGTGCCCGAGGGCGTGGCCTACCGGCGGTAGCCACGCCTCATGCGGGCGCGGCGACCCTCACCGCGCGCCGGACCGACCCTGCCAGGTCCTCCATTACCCGCGCCGCCGCGAGCCGCCCGGACATCGCCGCCATCGGGATGCCCGCGCCCGGATGCACCGATCCTCCGGCGGCGTAGAGCCCTGGCAGGTTCGTCACACCGCCCGGCCGCGCGAAGGTCCCCATGGCGCCATGCCCCGCACGGCCGTACAGCGCGCCGCCACTGGCCGGGAACAGCCTGTCGAAGCCGGTCGGCGTCGTCGGTGTCGCTTCGCCCTCCTTCAGGTCCAGCCGCAGCCCGCAGGCCTCCAGCAGCGCCACCGTCCGGCGCGCGAGGTCCGGCACGTCCTGCCCGATGTCGCGCGTGTCGCCATCGGCCGGCGCGTTGATCAGCAGAAGCAGGCGCTCAGCCTCGCCTTCTGCCACATCGCCGATGCCGCGGTCCTGCGCGCAGAGGTAGACCGTCGGTGCCGCGCAGATGGCGCGCCGCCGGAACACCGCGTCGAACTCCTCGGCGTAGTCCTCGGCGAAGAAGACGTTGTGGTGCAGCAGGGGGAAGCCCGTGGTCGCGACCTCCGCGCACCAGGTCACCGCGGACAGCGACCGCGCCGCGTCCGGGGTATCCGGCGCCGCGCGCCGCGCGCCCTGGCCCAGCATCCCGCGCGCGAGCGCTGCGATGTCGCCGTTGAAGACGACGGCGTCGGCCTCGATCTCCTCGCCTTCCGCCAGGCGCACGCCGCGGGCGCGGCCGTCGCGCACCAGGATCTCCGCGACATGCGCGCCGAAGTGGAAGCGCGCGCCCTGGCGCTCGGCCAGCCCCTGCAGCGCGCGGGCGACCTGGACCATGCCCCCATTCACCAGCCAGACGCCGTCCTGCTCGACATGAGCGATCAGCATCAGCGTCGCCGGCGCCAGGAAAGGCGAGCAGCCCGTATAGGTTGCGTAGCGCCCGAAAAGCTGCCGCAGCCGCGGGTCGCGAAAATGGTCGCGCAGCGCCGACCACAGCGACCGCCACGGCGTCGTGCGCCACAGCGCGTCCAGCCGACCCCAGCCCACGCGCCGCACGAGCTCGAGCGGCGACGGCCGCTCCGCCGCCATGAAAGACCCGACCAGCGTGTGATGGATGTCTGCGCTGCGGGCGACGAAGTCGCGATAGCCCTGCGCCTCGGCCGCGCCCGCGAAGTCGCCGATCGCGTCCGCGGATCGCGCGACATCGGCAAACAGGTCCAGCCGGCCGCCGGCGCGCCAGGCATGCCGCGCCAGGGTCTCCGCCTCGTGCAGATCCAGCGCATCCCCGATCCGCTCGCCCGCATCGGCGAAGAGGCCTTCGAAGATCCAGCGCATGGTGAAGACGGTCGGGCCGGCATCCACGCCGCGCAGCTGACGCATCTTGCCGCCCGCGGCGCTGGCGCGTTCCAGAACGATCACCTCGGCCCCGCGGCGCGCCAGGTCCACCGCGGCCGCCAGCCCGCCCATCCCCGCGCCGATGACCACCACGCGGTCGCGCCGGCGGGTCACCGGTCCGTCCAAGGCGTCAGGCCGCCTGCAGCCCCGCGCGGCGCCTCTGCCGCGCGGCGCGGTCGATCGCCAGCCGATGCCAGATGATAATCGTCATCCCGACCGACAGAGGGATGGCCCACATCGCGGGATGCAGCGCGAGCTCGGGGAAGATCCGCACCGACCCGAAGGCCATGAAGGCGGTGTAGACGCTGATCCCCGCGCCTACCAACGCCTTCACATGCTCCTTCAGCCAATCCTCGCGCGTCGGCTTGTCCTTGGCCAGGAACCAGAGGTTCGTCGCACCCGTCACAAGCCCGACGATCGCCAGCCCGATCAGCAGCTTCTCGTCCATCAGCCACCCCTGGATGGCGCAGTTCACCGACGTCGCGATCACGACGACCTGCAGCGCATACATCGCGGGCGTGCGGTTCAGCGCCGGGTTGCCGCGGTTGCGCACCAGCATCCAGCCATACCAGGCCAGGTTGATCGTCAGCGTCGCCGCGCAGAGCATGAGATGCCCGAAGAAGCCGCGCACGAAGACCTCGTCGAAGCGGCCGACCAGCTGCGGATGCGTGCCCATCGGGTCATACAGCGAAAGCAGGCTCATGCAGACGGCGTAGCTGCCGGTGCAGAGCAAGGCGAGGGTGAAGACCTGGCCCCATTTCCGGTGCGCCGGCCCGCCCTTCCTGCCGATCACCGGAACCCAGAAGCTGATCGCACCGGTCGCGCCGGCGAGGATGTGGGCGATCACCAGCGTATGGAAAACCCAGTGTTCCATGAGGCCCTCGTGTCCGAAGTGACAATGCCACTTGACACTTCGGGGTGTAAAGCGCCGGAATCAGCACTGGCGCAGGCCACACCGACAAGCTGCGTTCACAGGACCGCATGATCGACGCGCCCATGGCCGAGGACGTCGCCCGCCGTGCCGGCGCGCAGGGCTGGGCGCCCTTCATCCCGCCCTACACGCCGCCCTGGCCCGCGCTGCCGTCGCTGGTGCGTGCGATGCTGCGGGGCGACGGCGACCTGCTCTCGCTGCTGCCACGCGAGGCCTATCACATGAAGATCGGCCCGCTCGGCTATTCCAGGCGATCCATCGTCGTGGTGAACGATCCCCCGCTTGTCCGCCACGTGCTGTCTGACCCCGAGGGCATCTTCCCGAAATCCGACCTGATGGTGCATGCGCTGGAGCCGCTGATTGGCGACAGCATCTTCGTTTCCTCCGGCGCGACCTGGAAGCGCCAGCGCGAGATGATCGATCCCGCGCTGTCGCTGATGCGCGTGAACCGCGCCTTCCCCGCGATGCAGGCCGGCGTCGCGGATGCAGAGGCCGAATACGACGTCCATGCGAAGGACGGCACGCGCTTCAGCCTCGACCTCGCGATGAGCCACCTGACGGCGGATATCATTTGCCGCACGGTGTTCACCACGACGCTGGCGACCAGGACCGCGCACGACGTCTTCGACGCCTTCACCGAGTTCGAGCGCCGCGTCGCCCAGGTCGAGATCCGCCGTCTGATCTGGGACAAGGCCTGGACCAGGGCGCCGCAGAAGACGCCGGTGCTGGAAGCCTGCGCCGTCATCCGCGCCCGCATCGGCGAGATGCTGGACACGCACCTCGCGGCCGGCGCCAGCTTCGACGACATCGCGCAGCAGGTGATCGAGGCGCGCGACGACCTCGGCGGCAAGGCCTTCACGTGGGAGGAGCTGATCGACCAGCTCGGCGTGCTGTTCCTCGCGGGGCACGAGACCAGCGCGAGCGCGCTGACCTGGGTCTTCGCGATCCTCGCGACGCAGCCCGCGCTGGTTGCGCGGCTGCGCGCGGAGGTCGAGGAGGTCACCAACGGCGGCCCAATCGAATACGACCACATCAAGCGCCTGACGCTGACGCGCAACATCTTCCGGGAGACTTTGCGGCTCTATCCCCCCATCACCTTCCTGCCGCGCGTGGCGATGCAGGACACCGCGCTGAACGGCTACCGCCTCAAGAAGGGCGCGCTGGTGATGGTCGCACCCTGGGTGCTGCACCGGCATCGGCTCTACTGGAAGGACCCGAACCGCTTCGACCCCGACCGCTTCCTGCCGGAACGCGAGGGGAAGATCACCTCGGGCGCCTACATTCCCTTCGGCATCGGGCCGCGCATCTGCGCCGGCGCCGCCTTTGCGACGATCGAGGCGACGCTTCTCATCGCGCGCCTGTTCCGCCGCTACGACTGGACGCTGGATGCGCCCGACAGCATCCGTCCGGCGGCCAGGCTCACCACCCGCCCGGTGGACCAGGTCATGTGCCGCGTCGCACGCGCATGACCGGCACCGTGATCGTCACGCTCGGCCGCCTGCCCAAGGGCCTCGACATCTGCCGCAGCTTTGCCGCGATGGGCTGGCGCGTGGTGGTGGCGGAGCCGCATGCCCGCCATCTCTGCGGCGCCTCGACCAGTGTCAGCCGTTCCGTCCGCATGCCCGCGCCCGCCGAGGGCAAGCGTGCCTATCTCCGCCTGCTGGCCGAGGCCGTGCGCAAGCATGGCGCGGACCTCGTCGTGCCGGTGTCGGAGGAAGCGATGCATGTCGCCTTCCTGCCGACCTGGTTGCCCAAGACGCCGGTCCTCGCCATGGCGCCTGAGGTGATGCTGGCGCTGCACCACAAGGGCCGCTTCATCGAGGTCGCGCGCGATGCCGGCGTCGCCGTGCCCGACACCTTCATGCTTGGCTCCGACCAGGCCGCGGCGATGGCGCGCGAGTGCCGCGTCGTCGTGAAGCCCGCCCACTCCGCCGCCGGCCGCGGCGTGCGCGTGGTGGCCCCCGGCAAGCTTTTGCCGGCGCCGGATGGCGAGACCGTCGTGCAGCGTTTCCTGCCGGGCGCCGAATACTCCTCCTGCACGCTGGCGCGGGACGGGCGTGTCATCGGCACCACGATCTATCGCGGCGTGCAGTTCGCGGGCTCCGTCGCCTGCGCCTTCGAACGCGTGGACCACGAGCAGGCGGAGGCCTGGATAGCGCGGGTGGTCGAGACGCTCCGCTGGACCGGCTTCATCTCCTTCGACCTGCGGGAGGATGCCGACGGCCGGATCCACGGCATCGAGTGCAACCCCCGCACCACCAGCGGCCTGCACTTCTTCGAAACGGCCGACATCGCGCCGGCGATCCTCGGCGACCGCGACACGCTGCGGCACCGCCAGGCGCGGCGGCTGCAGCAGTTCTGGTCCTGCCTGACGGAGACGCAGCTGTCGGCGTTCCGTCTGGAACGCGCGGCGCTCGGTCATCTGAAGAACCTGCTGAGGACGCGCGACGTGACCTGGGCCGCGCGCGATCCGCTGCCGCTGCTCACCATGCCCTACACCGCCTGGCCAATCATGCGCGACGCGGCGCGGAAGCGCGTGCCCTTCGGCGAGGTCGCGACGCTGGATGTCGGCTGGTTCGAAGGGGAGGTGCGCGACGCGCCTACCGCAACGGCCGAGGCACCCGGAACGGCAGCATCGCGTACATCAGCGGCGACCTGAAGCGATCCAGCGACAGGCTCTCATGCACCGCCGGCGCGTCGCGCCCGAGCAGCCGCGTCTCGATCTCCGACCTTGAATAGAAGGGCGCGTCGGTCAGCGTCCGCGTCACCCGCGCCGGGCCCTCGGCCCGCGTCGGCCGCCGCAGGCGCCACAGCGTGCGCGGCAGTTCGACGGGCGGGGGCGGCGCAAAATCCGTCAGCGCGCCGTCATCCGTCGCGCGCGCTGCGATCGAGATCGTCGATCCGTCGCGACGCTCCGCGTTGTAGAGGATGGCCGTGGCGTCCGGCAGCGCCGCGCGGCACCAGTCCCACTGACGAAAATCCTGCTCGAGCGGCGCCCCGCCCTCGTTGGTGTCGAAATACGCGTCGCCCGACCAGCGCAGCGCCGGGCTTTCCAGCTCGACCTCCACGCGCGAGCGCGGCGCGATGGGCTGCCAAGTATGGCGCCCGTCGGAATCCAGCACGAAGCGACGCGTGTGCAGCGCAGTCGGATGCAGACGCACCACGCCGCGCAGGCGTGACGGCAGCGGCGCCGTCACCTCCTCGATCCGCACCGTCAGGGTGGTGCCGTCCCATTCCAGTCCGCTCGGCCCGATCGCCAGGTGATCCGCGTCGCGATGCAGCGCGTGGCGGCGCCGGTCCGTCATCGCCCAGCGCGAGGGCGTGCCGTAGAGCACGACGTTCAGGCAGCAATGGTCGTGCGGGTCGCCGCCGGTCCCGCCCTCGGCCCTGCGCGCCAGCGCATACCACGGCGAGAACACCGTCCCGATGAAGGCGATGATGGTGATGCCGTGCCTGCCGTCATCGGACAGCGCGTCGAGGTACCACCAGCAATAGCCCCGCCGGCCGACCGGCCGGTCGAAGGCCCAGCTTCGCGTCGCCGGAACGGCGCGGTCATTCGCCTTCGGCATGATGGCGTTCATGCCTTCTCCTCCATCACCCGCGCCGCGGCCAGGCGGCCGGAGATCGCGGCCATCGCCACCCCCGCGCCGGGATGCGCGCTTGCCCCGGCCAGGAACAGGCCGGGCAGTTTCGTCCGTGCGCCGGGCCGGCTGAACGCAGCCTGCCAGCCATGCACCGCCGGCCCGTAGAGTGAACCGCCGACGCCGGGGAACAGGCGGTCCCAGCCGGCCGGCGTGGTGACCACCTCCGCCTCCGGCCGCCGGTGGACGGTCAGGCCGGCGCGGCCCAGCCGGTCGAACACGACCTCGCCGCAACGCGCGATCGCGTCCTCCGTCAGCGGCCGCGAATCCGCGCGAGCCGGGGCGCTGATCATCGCGAGCAGCCGTTCCGGGCCCTCCGGCACGGCGCCATCACCGCGGTCCTGCGCGACCAGCGTCACGGTCGGCGTCGTCGGCAGCTTCGCGCGGTAGCCGATCTCCGCGTATTCCGCGGTGGGGTCGTCGGCATGCACGACGGTCTGGCGCGCCGGGGCGAAGCCCTCGACCGTCGCGCGCAGCGCCCAGGTGACGGCGGAGAAGGACCGCCTCTCCGGCGCCAGAGCCTCCACCGCCGATGTGACGGCACGGCCGTAGCGCCCGGCGGCGAGCGTGGGCGCATCGCCGTTGAACACCACGGCGGAGGCCTCGACGACCTCGCCATCCGCCAGCGTCACGCCTGCCGCGCGCCCGCCCGCGACCGTGATTGCCCGCGCCTCCGCGCAGTAGCGGAATGCGGCGCCGCGCGCCTCGGCGAGCGCGGCGAGCGCCTCGGCGAGGCAGGGCATGCCGCCCGGCACGGCCCAGAGCCCCTGCTGCTCGACATGCGACACCATCATCAGCGTCGCCGGCGCCTGCAGCGGCGACGAGCCGACATAGGTCGCGACCCGCGCGAAGACCTGGCGCAGCCGCGGGTCCGGGAACAATACGGCCAGCGATTCCCAGAGACCGCTGAAGGGCGAGGTGCCGAGCAGCCGCCGCAGTCCCGACTGCATCGCCAGCGCCAGCGCGCCCGGCCGCTGCGCCGTCAGGAAGGGGCCCTCCAGCGCGTCATGGATGCGCTTCGCCCGGTCTCGGAAGGCGCGGTAGCCCGTCACCGCCGCCGCCCCCGCGAAGTCTCCGATCGCGGCCTCCGCCGCCGCCGGGTCCACCGGCAGGTCGAGCCGCCGGCCATCCACCCAGGCGTGCCGACCCAGCAGCGCTTCCGGCACCAGGCCTAGACGGTCGAGATGGCCGCCCGCCTCGGAGAAGATCGACTCGAAAAGGGGACGCAGGGTGAGCAGGGCAGGGCCCACACCCACGGGGACGCCGTCGACCATCACCTCCCGGATCTTGCCCCCGGGCATGGCGGCGCGTTCGAGCACCAGGACGTCGCGCCCCTTGGCCGCCAGCAGCGCCGCCGTGACGAGGCCGCCCATCCCGGCGCCGATCACCACGACAGGCCGGCTGCGGGCACCCATGCGGCACTGAAGGCGCTGACACTGTCTTGTGTCAAGTCAACCTGACAACTCCGCCGTTTTTCACGCAACCCCGAGCGCGAAACGGCGTAGGACAGGGGTCAGGCATTCCCGACGGTCTCAGCCGTCATTACTTATTGACGTCAAAGGGCTTCAGGCTCACATGGCAAGTCAGGAAGGCCAGAAGCGCTGCCAATAACCGGTGAGGGCCGGGCCGTCGTGGCCCGTGCGGGGCCGGGCGTTCGGGAAACACCGGCATGTCTCGCGTCGCCATCACCCAGCCCGACGTCACCCTGGTCCTCGACTGGGACGGCATCATCCGCGACGCCTCGGTCTCCACCACCATCGCCAAGGAGGGGCTGGAGGGCTGGGTCGGCCGCCGCTGGACGGACACCGTCAGCGACCTCGCCGGAGAGCAGGTCCGCCGCATGGTCGAGGATGCGCGCGACCGCGGCGTCTCCGCCTTCCTCCAGGTCACGCAACGCTTCCCCAACGGTCTCGAGCTGCCGATCGAGTACACGACCGTCCGCCTCGGCGGGCAGGCCGGGCTGATCGCGGTCGGCAAGTCGCTCCAGGCCGTGCAGGAATTGCAGACCCGCCTGGTCGCCGCCCAGCAGGCGCGCGAGCAGGATTACTGGAAGCTGCGCGAGATCGAGATGCGCTCGCGCCTGCTATTCGACGCGTCTTCCGAGGCCGTGCTGGTGATCTCCGCCGCCGACCTCCGCATCATCGAGGCCAATCCCGCCGCGATCCGCGAACTCGGCTTGGCGCCGGGCTGGGACTTCGCGCAGGAGGTGGCACCCCGCGACCGCACCGCCTTCCAGGAACTGCTGGCCCGCGCGCGGGAGCATGGGCGCACGCCGGGCGTGCTGCTGCATCTCGGCGCGACCGCCACGCCCTGGCTGATGCGCCTGTCGGTGATGGCGCGCGACCCCGGGCCGGTCTTCCTGATCCAGCTCGCCTCCGCTACGCCCGAGCCCGGCCGCGCCCTGCCGCGCGCCGTCCCGCCGCGCACGGACGAGCTGCTGGAAGCGCTGCCCGACGCCTTCGTGGTCTGCGACGCCGATGGCCGCGTCCGCCGCGCCAACCGGACCTTCCTCGAGCTCGCGCAATCCGCGACCGAGGCCACCGTGCTCGGCGAGCCGCTTGGCCGCTGGCTGGCGACGCCGGGCCAGGACGCCGCGGTGCTGCTGCGCACGCTGCGCGAGCATGGCGAGGTCAGCCTGTTCCAGACCACGCTGACCGGCATCCTCGGCACCGAGGCGACGGTCGAGATCTCCGCCACTGCCTCGAGCAAGGGCGGGCCGCTCGCGCTCGGCCTGATGATCCGCGACGTCGGCCGCCGCATCCGCGGCGTGGACGCCGCCAGCGACGAAATGCACGCCGCGCTGGCCGAGGTGCTGCGCGACATGGGCCGCCTGCCGCTGCCCGTGCTGGTCCGCAACACCGCCGCGGTGGTGGAGCGCGCGCGGATCGAGCAGGCGCTGCGCGATGCCAATGGCAACCGCACCGCCGCCGCCGACGCCCTCGGCCTGTCGCGGCAGAGCCTCTATGCCAAGCTCGAACGCTATGGCATGCAGGAGGCGCGCGACACGGAGGAGGACGTCACGGGATGAGCGCGCCCGGCCCCGCGCCCTCCGCGGAGCCTGCCTTCGGCGAGGCGAGCCTCGCCGACTGCGAACGCGAGCGCATCCACCTCTCCGGTTCGATCCAGCCACATGGCGTGCTGCTGGCGGTGCGCGAGCCCGACCATGTCGTGGTGCAGGCCAGCGCCAACGCGCCCGCGGTGCTCGGCTTCGATGCCGTCATCGGGCAGAAGCTGCGCGACCTCGGCGGCGACATCGCCTCCGCCATCCTGCCGCGCACGCTCGAAGGGCTGGAAAGCACGCCGGCGACGCTGCGCCTGACCGCGGGGGCCGAGCCCGCCGCCTTCGATGCGATGATGCACCGCCCGGCCGGCGGCGGCCTGATCCTGGAACTCGAGCCCGCCCAGCCGCAGCCCGACATCGCGCGCCGGGTGGAAACCGCGATGCAGGCCTTCCTGTCGTGCTACGCGCTGAAGCAGCTCTGCGAGGAAGCGGCCCGCGTCTTCAAGGAGATCTCCGGCCATGACCGCGTCATGGTCTATCGCTTCGCCGAGGAAGGGCATGGCGAGGTCTTCGCGGAATGCCGCGAGGGCAACCTCGAATCATTTCTCGGCAACCGCTATCCCGGCTCCGACATCCCGCAGGTCGCGCGCAAGCTGTATGAGCGCAACCGGCTGCGCGTCGTCGCCGACGTCCACTACACCCCTATCCCGATCGAGCCGCGGCTGAACCCGCTGACGGGCGACGACCTCGACCTCTCGCTCGCGATGCTGCGCAGCGTCTCGCCGATGCACCTGCAGTTCCTGAAGAACATGCGGGTGGGTGCCACGATGATCTGCTCGGTCATGTCGGGCGGGAAGCTCTGGGGCCTGGTGGCCTGCCACCACGAGACGCCGCGCCGCCCGCCGCTGTCGGTGCGCGCCGCGGCCGACCTGCTGGCCGAAGCGCTGGGCACGCGCATCGCCGCGCTGGAATCCTTCGTCCAGGCGCAGGCGGAGCTCTCGGTCCGCCGGCTAGAGCAGCGGCTGGTGGAGGCGATCTCGCGCGAGGGCGATTGGCGCGCCGCGCTGTTCGACAGCCCCGCGACGCTGCTGCAGCCCCTCGGCGCGACCGGCGCGGCGCTGCTCTTCGAAGGCCAGGTGCAGACGCTGGGCGACGTGCCGTCCACCGCCGTGCTGCGCGAGCTCGGCAGCTGGCTGGACGGCCGCCCGCACGGCCTCGTGCACACGCAATCGCTGAAGCGGGACATGCCGGCGCTGGCCGCTGCCACGCCGGTTGCGGCGGGCGTGCTGGCCGCGCCGATCTCGGCCTCGCCGGGCGAGTACCTCATCTGGTTCCGGCCGGAGCACCAGCGCACGCTGGTCTGGGGCGGCAATCCGGACAAGCCCGTCGAACTGGTGGGCGAGGAGCGTACGGTTTCGCCGCGGCGTTCCTTCGCGAAGTGGCACCAGCTGGTGGAAGGCTGCGCCGATCCCTGGACGCCGCGCGACCTCGCGACGGCGCGTCTGGTCGGCGATTCCGTCTCCGACGTGGTCATCCAGTTCCGCGCCGTGCGCATGCTGATCGCGGAGGACCAGCTGGCGCAGGTGCGCCGCCAGGTCGCGCTGTCCGACCAGCCCGTCGTGGTCTGCGATTCCCGCGGCGGCATCACGCTGGCGAACGAGGCCTTCGACCGGCTGCTGCCGGCGCTGGCCGGTGCGCGGCCGCGGCGGATGGAGGAGCTCGCCCCCTTCTTCGCCAACCCCGCCGAGATCCGCCGGCGCCTCTTCGACCTGCTGGAGAACCGGCAATCCTGGTCGGGCGAGGTGCGGCTCGCCGACGACGAGGGCGCGGGCAGGCCGATGCTGGTCCGCGCCGATCCCGTGTTTTCCTCGCCCGACCGGATCCTCGGCTTCGTGTTTCTCTTCAACGACCTCGGCGAGCGCAAGGCGGCGGACGCCGCGCGCAAGCGCTTCCAGGACGTGATCGCGGAAAGCCACCGGACGCGGGCGGGCTGGCTCGATCGCCACGCCGACATGGTCTTCCAGGGCATCCTGGCCTCGCTGGTGGAGAACGCGCAGCTCGCCGCGCTCGAGATCGCCGAAGGCGTGGACGTGTCGCGGATGCCGGCGATGCTGGAGAGCGTGCGCGCCTCCGTCGCGCGCACGACCGAGGTGCTGGAGATGCTGGCCAAGCAGCTCGGTTCGGCGAAGCCCGATCGCTGGGACGATGGCTGAGGCCTCGGCGCGGGAGAGGTTGCGACTCGCGACCCAGGCCGCGCATGAGCGGCTGCATGTGATCCCTGCCTTCGAGGCGCTGGCGCAGGGCCGCATCGCGCTGCCAGACTATGCCGCGCTGCTGCGCCGCAAGCTGGCCTTCCACCTGGCGCTGGAGCGGCGGCTGGCGCAGGCGCCGTCCTTGGCGCCGTACGGGATCGAGCTCGCGGCGCGCCGCCGGTCGCCCCTGCTGCGCGCGGACCTCGCCTTCCTCGGCGCATCGGACGATGTCGAGCTTGCGCCGCTTCGGCCCTTCGCGACCGCGCCAGCGGCGCTCGGCGGTCTCTATGTCGCGGAGGGCTCGACGCTCGGCGGAAGGCAACTCGCGCGTGCGCTGGACGGCGTGCTGCCGCCGACCGGCGACGGCCGCCGGTTCCTGCTCGGCCACGGCGCGCGCCACGGCGCGCTGTGGCGTGCCTGCTGCGACGCGATCGAGCTGTGTGGCGGCGCCGAGCCCGCGCTGGCCGAGATGATCCGTGGCGCGGACGCGACCTTCGCGGCGTTCGAGGCGTGGTTCACCGCTTCTTCCCCCGCCCGATCTTTCCCCTCTCCCGCCGTTGCGGGGGAAGCCTGGGGAGGGGGCTGAGAGCCGCGCCGCCGACCGCGACGCGGTCCCGGTTCTGCGCCCTTTTCCGGACCGACGACGGGCGCCGCGCCCGTGCTGTCAATCGCGCCGGCGTCGCCTATATCGGCGCCGATGGATCCCCAAACCGAACTCGCCAAGGTGAAGGCCCGCATCCGCGCGCTCGCTGCCCGCACGGTCGATCGCGGCTGTTCCGAGGCCGAGGCGATGGCGGCCGCCGCCAAGGTGGGCGAGCTGCTCGAGATCTATGGCCTCTCCATGTCCGAGGTCGAGCTGCGCGAGGAGGCCTGCATCCAGCGCGTGATGGTCTTCGACGACCCGCGCCGGCAGGCCATGAACTGGCTGTTCCCGGCGCTGCTGCGCTTCACGGAATGCCGGGGCTGGACCGTCGGCCGCGCGGACTACGTGATGTTCGGCCTGGAGCCCGACGTGCAGATGGCGGAGTACCTGATGCATGTCATCGCGACCGCGCTGGCCCATGAGGAAGCGCGCTTCCGCCAGGCCGAGGACTACGCGGCGCGCCTGGCCGGGCCCGGCCGCAAGCCGGCCTCCGCCCGTGCCCAGGCCGCGCTGCGCAGCTTCCGCATCGGCTTCGCGGACCGTGTCTCCGCGCGACTTGGAGAGCTCGGCAGCCACCGCCGCGCGACGGAACAGGCGCAGCAGCAACAGGCCATGCGCCGTGGCAGCGCGGGAACGGCGCTGGTCCTGCTGAAGGAGCGCAAGATCGAGGAAGGCTTCCGGGCGCTCGGCGTGCGGCTGCGGACGGTGACCCGCAGCACCGCGATCCGCGACCGCGGCGCCTATGGCCGGGGTCGCGAGGCCGGAGGCCGCGTCGGCCTGGACCGCCCGGTCGGCGCCGGCGCGACGGGCCGCCTGCCGCGCAAATGACCTGGCACGACCGCCAGGCCCGCAAGCTGTATGAGTGGGAGGACGCCGTCGTCGCGCCGCGCGACCGCAGCCTGGTGCCCTTCGCGCAACTCCAGTCCCTGGTTGATCACGTCTGGGCCGAGGAGGGCCGGCAATGGCCGCCCCGCGTGCGGCCCCTGCCGAAGCAGGCCCGCCGCACCGTCGCCCGCGCCACGCGCACCGCGATCGAGGCGCCGGCGGAGCTGCCGAGCTGGGTCCTGCTGCACGAGATCGCGCATGCCCTGACGGCCGATGTGGACGGCACCCATGCCGGCCATGGCCCCGACTTCGTCGCGGCCTATCTGCGGCTGCTGGCCAGGCATGCGCGCATGGACCGTGCGATGCTGGAGGAAAGCCTCGCGCGGGCCGGCATCGCCTGGACCCGGGACGAAGCTAATCCGCCCTCGCCCCGCTGATGCGGATAATCTCGGCGTAGCGCGCGCGTTCCGCCCGCATGAAGGCGCCGAACTCCTCCGGCGTCATGGAGAGCGACTCCGCGCCGATCCCCGTCAGCTGCTCCTGCACCGCCGCCTCGGACACCGCGGCGCGCATCACCGCGTTGACCCGCGCCACGATCTCGGGCGGCGTGCCCATCGGCGCCGTCACGCCGAACCAGGAAGTGATGTCGAAGCCCGGTACGCCGGCCTCGATCATCGTCGGCAGTTCCGGGATGAAGCGCGAGCGCTCCTTGCTGGTCACGGCCAGCCCGCGCATCGCGCCGCTGCGGACATGCGGCAGGATCTGGGGCAGGTTGTCGAAGGCCATCTGCACGCGCCCGGCCAGCATGTCCGTCAGCATCGGCGCGCCGCCGCGATAGGGCACATGCGTGATGTCCACCTGCGCGAGCATCTTGTAGAGCTCGCCCGCGAGATGGACCGACCCGCCCGACCCCGCAGAGGCGAAGTTGATCTTCCCGGGCTCGGCCTTCGCCAGCGCCGTCAGCTCCGCGACCGACCGCGCGGGAACGGATGGATGCACGACCAGGATGCTGCCGATCGTCGCGAAGGCGCCGACCGGCATGACGTCGCTGACGCCGTCATAGCCTGGGGAGGGGAACAGCAGCGGCCCGCTGACATGCGTGGACGGCGCCGCGAAGGCCAGGGTGTAGCCATCCGGCGCCGCGCGCACCGCGGCCTGGGTGCCGAGCGTCCCGCCCGCGCCCGCGCGGTTGTCCACCACCACGGGCTGGCCGAGCCCCTCCGACAGCTTCGTCGCGACCATGCGCCCCATGACGTCGCTGAGGCCCCCCGGCGGGAAGGCGACGACCAGGCGCACGGGCCGGCGCGGCCAGGCCTCCTGCGCCATCACGGCAGGCGCGGCGAGCAGGCCGAGGGCGAGCGATGCCAGGCTGCGGCGAAGCATGGGCGAAGTCTCCGGAGTTCTTTCCGCCCAGCATGTCGGGGCGGCATGCGGTGCGGCAAGCGTCATCCCGGTGTCGCGCCGACGACGACCGGCCGATCGGGATCGGCCGCCCAGGCAGACCAGGAGCCCGGGAACATCGCCGCCGTGACGCCGATGGAAGCGAGCGCCGCCGTGCCATGCGCGGCCGAGATCCCCGCGCCGCAGGTGAAGCCCACCGGCCGCGACCCGTCCGCGCCGAGCGCGTGGAAGAGGTGCCGCAGCGTCTCCGCGTCGGCGAAGCGCCCGTCCTCCATCAGCACGTCGGCGGCCGGTGCGCTGACCGAGCCCGGGATGTGCCCGCGCCGCGGCGCGCCGGGTGGCGTGGCGCCGCCGATGTAGTTCACGCGCACGCGGGTATCCAGCAGCACGCCCTCGCGCGCCATTCGCGCCGTCGCGTCGGCATCCATTACCGGCAGCCCGCCGGGCGTCAGCACGACGTCGCTCGGTGGCGGCGCACCTGGCGTCGTCGCAACCGGCAGACCCGCCGCGAGCCAGGCGGGAAAGCCACCGTCGAGCAGCCGCACATCGCTCAGCCCGGCCCAGCGCAGCACCCACCAGCCGCGCGCCGCGACCAGGCAGCGATCGTGGTCGTAGACCACCACTGGGACGCCGGTGCGCAGTCCCCAGCGCCGCGCATCCGCCTGCAGCTTGTCGATCGCCGGCAGTGGCCGGCTGCCCGCGGTGCCGCCGCCGGGAGACGCCAGCTCCGTCGGCAGGTCCACATCCACCGCGCCCGGGATGCGCGGCGCCCCAGCGAAGTCGCCGGGCCCGTTGCGCACCGCCAGCACCGACACCGGCTTCCCCGTCGCGATCAGCGCGCCGAGTTCCTCGGCCGTCGCCAGCACCTGCGCGCGCGGATCCATCGCCCTATCCCTCCACCGACAGCACGCCGCGATGATCGAGCGAGAGCCCCGCCACGCCCGGCCGCGCCGCGAACAGCTCCACGGGATGGAAGAGGTAGAGCCAGGGGGGATTCTCGCGTAACCGCGCGAGACAGCGCCCATAGGCCCGCGCGCGCGCGGCATCGTCCACGCAGCGCCGTGCCGCGGCGATCAGCGGCTCCAGAGCCGGGTCCTCGTAGCCCTGCCACCACTGGCCGCGCGTCGTCGCGGAGATCTTGTCGTCCAGCACCCGGAAGCTGCTGTTGGGCGAGCTGTCGAAGATCGCGAGATCTCCCATCTCGCCGCGCCCGCATTGCCGCGCATAGTCCGGGCGGTCGGCCTCGGTCTCGACGCGCACGGACAGCCCCGCGCGTTCCAGGTCGCGCGCGACCATCGCGCTGATCGCGGGCGCGCGTTCCGGCATGTGCAGCGGCGTGCGCAGCACGACCTCGCCGCCGCCCGCTTTCGCGAACAGCGCCTTCGCGCGGTCCGGATCGTGCGGGATCGGCGCCACGCCGGCCTCGCGGAAGCCGAGATGGAAGGGGCTGACGATCGTCGCGGCCGGCACGCCGAGACCGTGGAACACCTCGTTGACGATCGCGTCCACGTCCACGGCAAGGTTCGCCGCGAGCCGGGCCTCTGCGCTGGCGAAGAGCCCGCGCCGGCAGTTCAGGTAGTACATCACCGACAGCGTGTTCGCCGCCTCGCCCCAGATCAGCCCGTCCGCGCCCCGAGGCGCGCGCGCCATGCGTTCGAGGTTGGTCGCGGCATCCGCCTCGCCCACCAGCACCGCGTCGTGCCGCGCCTCGGGCGAGGGGATCGCGCGCAGCACCAGCCGCGCCGGCCGCCGCGCGGGATCCACCGCGCGCAGATCGGCCATCACCCTCGGCTCATGCGCTTCCACCCGGTAGGGCCCGGTGCCGAGCAGCGCGTCGCCGCCCGCGGCGGCGCGGGCGCAGAAGAACTCGGCCAGCACCTCAGGCAGGTCGGCAAGCGGCGCCAGCGTCGAGATCCGCAGCAGGTCGGTGCCCGCCGCCTCGATCACGGCGCCGCGGAGGTAGCGCGCGTAGGGCCAGGGCATGCCGAACATGTCGAGGCCCGCGGTGTGGTGCCCGATCGTCGCGACGACGTCCTCGGCCGTGCAGCGCGCGCCGTCATGGAAACGCGCGCCCTGGCGCAGCCGGAAGTGCCAGTCCCGGCCTTCCGGGTCCACCGTCCAGGACGCGAGCAGCCCCGGCCCCACCACCCCGTCGCGCCAGCGGCAGAGCGGCTCGAAGACCAGGGAGCGCAGCGTCAGGATGGAGGTGTCGTCGGTGACGCGCCCGAACGGAAGGAACTCGACCCGTTCGAGAGCCAGCGTCAGCGCATCTGCGGTCACTTCTTCTGCAGGGACTCGAGCTGCGCCTTCAGCCGGTCCACCTCGGCCTGCAGCGCCGCGATGCGCGCGGCCTCGCCCGACGGCTCCTCGAGCCCGCCGCGGAAGGGGGCGAAGAGGCTCATGGCGCGCTCCATCATCGCCATGTTCTGCTTGCCCATCTCCTCGAGGCCCATCAGCGGGTTGAAGCCCCCTATGGTGCTCTCCATCGCCCGCCGCACCTGGTCCTGCTGGCGGGAGAAGGCGCCCATCACGCTTTCCAGGTAGCGCGGCACCAGCGACTGCATGCTGTCGCCGTAGAAGCCGATGATCTGGCGCAGGAAGCTCGTCGGCAGCAGGTTCCGCCCCTTCGCCTCCTCCTCCACGATGATCTGGGTCAGGACGGATCGCGTGATGTCCTCGCCCGACTTGGCGTCGTAGACCACGAAGTGCCGGCCCTGCCGGACCATGGTCGCGAGGTCGTCGAGCGTGACGTATGACGAGGATTCCGTGTTGTAGAGCCGCCGGTTCGCGTATTTCTTCACGACGACAGGCGGGCTGGCCGGCGCCTCGGCCGCGTCCGCCGGGGGGTGTGCGGTGTCTGACATGCTTTTGCCTTCCGTGCGGGGGTTTGCCCCTTGGACCCGCCGCTTGGCACCGATGCTATCATGGGCCGCGCTGCGGTGCGAAACACCAGATGGACGAAAATTGCTGGTCCGGCCCTCAATCCCGAGGCATGGCGGCCCGCTGTCCGCTCCCCACCGGTTTCCAGCCTGCACGGTCGCGCGCTAGTGAAGCTCCATGACTGCGCCCGACCCGGACGCCGATCTCGAGAAGCTGGCCGAGGATTGGATCACGCTCTGGCAGAGCGAGATCGCCGGGCTCGCCTCCGACCGCGAGGCCGCCGAGGCCTGGGCCGCGGCGGCGTCCGCCTGGGCGGCGCTCGGCGCGGCCTGGATGCGTGCTGCCGCAGCACCCCCCTTTGGCCGGGCTGCGCCTGGCTGGCCGCCCTTCACACCGCCGCATGACGGCCCCGCTGCGCCGCCGCGGCCCGCGCCCGCTCCCGCTGCACCTGATGCTGGCAGCCAGCCGGGGGTGGCTCGCGCTGGCCGACGCGACGATGCCCTCCTCCAGCGCCTGGCCGAGCTGGCGCGCCGCCTGGCCGATCTCGAGGGCGGGCCAGGCGGAACGTCAGAGGATCCTGGCAAGCCTCGCCGACGGAAACCACGCGCCTGAGGCCTTCCGCGCCGCCCTGTTGCGGCGTCTGATGCGGCAGGACCGGGCGCTGCTGGCCGGCATCGCCGCCTATCGCCGCCATCCCTGGCAGCGCGACCTGCCCGATCCGCTCGCGCCGTGGTCGGAGGGCGGGTCGCGGTTGCTGGACTATTCGCTCCCCGGCGCGAAGGGGCCGTCCGTCCTCTTCGTGCCCTCGCTGGTCAATCGCGCGCATGTGCTCGACCTCACGGCCGAGACCTCGATGATGCGGTTCCTGGCGGGGCAGGGGGTGCGGCCGCTGCTGCTGGACTGGGGATGGCCGGGCGAGGCCGAGCGCGCCTTCACGCTCACGGACTATGTCGCGGGACGGCTGGAGCGCGCGGTGATGGCGCTGCCCGGGCCGGCCGTCTTGGTGGGCTACTGCATGGGAGGCTTGCTCGCGCTTGCCGCCGCGATCCGCCGGCCGGACCGCGTCGCCGCGCTCGGCCTGCTGGCGACGCCATGGGATTTCCATGCGACCGAAGAGGACGCGACCCGCGCCCGTGCCGCGGCTGCCCTGCTGCCGGCGATCGAGCCGCTGATGGAGGCGACCGGGACGCTGCCGGTGGACGTGATCCAGATGCTCTTCGCGGGTCTCGACCCCTTCGGCATCGCCCGCAAGTTCCGCGCCTTCGCCCGGCTCGACCAGCGCAGCCCCCGCGCCGCGCTGTTCGTCGCGCTGGAGGACTGGCTGAACGACGGCGTCCCGCTGGCCGCCCCCGTGGCGCGCGAGGCGCTGGGCGGCTGGTACGGCGCCAACACCCCCGCCCGCCTGGCCTGGCGGGTCGCCGGCGCCGTCGTGGACCCCGCCGCGGCCCGCCTGCCTGCCTTCGTCGCCATCCCGCATCGCGACCGGATCGTGCCGCCGGCCTCGGCCCGGGCGCTGGCGGAACGGCTGCCGTCGGCGGTGGTGCACGAGGCCGAGGCCGGCCATATCGGCATGGCGGCCGGCAGCACGGCCGAAACGGCGCTCTGGCGCCCGCTGCTGGCATGGCTGCAAAGCTTGTAGCGGGCGCGGCAACGCACCAGACTGCGACCCACGCCAGTTCCTGAGGAAGGGAAGCAACCCCCATGACCGAGATCGTCATCGCCTCCGCCGCGCGGACCCCCGTCGGCGCCTTCAACGGCGCTTTCGCCAGCCTGCCCGCCCACACGCTGGGTACCGTCGCCATCAAGGCCGCGATGGAGCGCGCCGGCGTGAAGGCCGAGGAAGTGGACGAGGTCATCCTCGGCCAGATCCTGACCGCCGGTCAGGGCCAGAACCCCGCCCGACAGGCAGCGGTGGCGGCCGGCATCCCGGTCGAGCGCACGGCCTTCGGTATCAACCAGCTCTGCGGCTCCGGCCTGCGCGCCGTGGCGCTCGCCGCCCAGCAGATCGCCACCGGCGACGCCGCCATCGTGGTCGCCGGCGGGCAGGAGAGCATGACGATGTCGCCGCACGCCGCGAACCTGCGCGCCGGCACCAAGATGGGCGGCCTCGAGCTCGTGGACACGATGCTGAAGGACGGGCTCTGGGATGCCTTCCAGGGCTACCACATGGGCACGACGGCGGAGAACGTCGCGCAGAAGTACCAGCTGACGCGCGAGGAGCAGGACCGCTTCGCCGCCGATAGCCAGCGCAAGGCCGGCGAGGCCATGAAGGCCGGCCGCCTGAAGGACGAGATCGCGCCGGTGACGGTGAAGTCGCGCAAGGGCGACATCGTCGTGGACAGCGACGAATACCCGAAGCCCGAGACCACCTTCGAGGTGCTGCAGAAGCTCCGCCCAGCCTTCAGCAAGGACGGCACGGTCACCGCGGGCAACGCCTCCGGCATCAATGACGGCGCCGCGGCGGTCGTCGTCATGTCGGCGGCCGAGGCCGCGAAGCGCGGCATCAAGCCGATGGCGAAGATCGTGTCCTGGGCGACGGCGGGCGTGGATCCCTCCATCATGGGCACGGGCCCGATCCCGGCCTCGCGCAAGGCGCTGCAGAAGGCGGGCTGGGACATCGCGAGCCTCGACCTGATCGAGGCGAACGAGGCCTTCGCCGCGCAGGCCTGCGCGGTGAACAAGGACCTGGGCTGGGATCCCGCCAAGGTCAACGTGAACGGCGGCGCGATTGCGCTTGGCCACCCCATCGGCGCGTCCGGCGCGCGCGTGCTGAACACGCTGCTGTTCGAGATGCAGCGCCGCGGCGCGAAGCGCGGCCTGGCGACGCTGTGCATCGGCGGCGGGATGGGTGTCGCGATGTGCGTCGAGCGGGCGTGAGGGTGGCCCGGGGAGGACGCTGTCCTCCCCGTACCCCTCCTGCCAAGGGTCGGTGGACCCTTAGAACCCATGAGACTTAACGACGAAGGGGGAGGGGGCCGAAGTGCCCCCTCCCCCTTCGGCGTTGAAAACTGATTGCGGTCCAGGGGCCCATCGGCCCCTGGCGGGGAGGGCCTGGGAGGGGCAGCGCCCCTCCCGGTGCGAGCTCGCGCCCGCTCACCGCGACCGGGCGCGCGATCTGGTCCTGCATCCGCGCGATCTCGCCGGTGATGCGCTCCTCGCCCATGTCGGCGAGCTGCACGCCGGCATGGATCTCGGCGCTCAGCTCCGCGATGCGGCGGTCCACGAAGGCGCGCAACTCCGCCAGCCGCGGGTCGAGCTCGACGCGAATCGCGTCGCGGACGGCGTGGGTTGCCGGTGTCAGGGCGTCCATGGGGCCAAGGTGACGCGGCCGCATGAACGGGGCGTTGACGCGCGCCCCGTCACCGTCCCGCGCTTGCAACGGGCCGCGGCCCCGGGCGAGGCTGCGGCATGACCGCCTCCCCCTGGACCGTCCTCGACAGCCGCACGCTGATCGACGACCGCTGGATCCGCCTGCGCGCCGACCGCCTGCGCAACGCGCGCGGCGAGGAACTCTCCCCGTGGTACGTGCTGGACTATCCGGACTGGGCGGTGGCGCTGGCGCTGACCGAGGACGACCGCCTGGTGCTGGTTCGGCAGTGGCGCCACGCCGCGCAGGCCTGGTGCCTGGAACTGCCGGGCGGCGTGGTGGACGAGACGGATGCCGACGCCACGGACGCGACGAGGCGCGAATTGCTGGAGGAAACCGGCTTCGCCGCGCGGTCGTGGCGGTATCTCTACGCCGGCTTCCCGAACCCCGCGATCCAGACCAACCGCTTCCATGTCGTGCTCGCGACCGGCGCGCACCGCATCGCCGATCCCGCGCACGAGGCTGGCGAGGCGATTGAGGTGGTGCTGATGCCCGTGGCCGAGGTGCTGGCCGGCATCGGAACCGGCCTGATCAACCAGGCCATGCATGTCGGCGCCGTGCTGGTGGGGCTGGCGGCGGCGGGGCGCATCCGGCCGTGACGTCGCGGCGTTGGACCACGATGACCCGACGCGTGATGCTGGGCGCCCTCGGCGCGGCCAGTCTGCCTGCCGCCGCCGCGCCGCTGCGCGACACCTGGCGCGATGCCGCGCGCGGCCGCGACATCCCGGTGCTGCTTCGCCTGCCGGCGGCGGCGGGACCGCGGCCGGTGGTCATCGTCAGCCACGGCCTCGGCGGCTCGCGCGAGGGGCTGGGCTACCTCGGCGAGGCCTTCGCGCAGGCCGGCTGGATCGCGGTCCATCTCCAGCATCCCGGCAGCGACGACAGCGTCTGGCGCGGGGCGGGCGCCGGGATGGCGGGGCTGGCGGCGGCGGCGCTCGACGTCACGCAGGCCGCGGCGCGGCTGCTGGACGGCATCTTCGCAGTGGAGGAAGTGCTGCGTCGGACCGCGCGCGCGGGCGATGCGCTGGCCGGGCGCGTGGACGGCGCGCGGCTGGCGGTGGCTGGGCATTCCTACGGCGCCTGGACGGTGCAGCATCTGGTGGGCCAGCGCATCCCGGGTGGCGACCGCGGCATCCCGCTGCCCGAGCGGCGGCTGAAGGCGGGCATCGCGCTGTCGCCGCTGCCGCCGCGCGGGCTGCCGCCGCGGCTCGCCTTCTCACGCGTCGCGACGCCCATGCTGCATGTCACGGGCACGCTCGACAGCAGCTTCGTGGACGGCACGACGCCGGCGGACCGCGAGATCCCCTTCCGCAGCATCGAGGGCGTGGCGCAGGCGCTGGTCGTCTTCGACGGCGCCACCCATGCCGCCTTCGCCGGCGAGCCTGCTGCCGGCGCGCGCTGGGCCGATGAAACCTTCCACGCGCGCACCGCGGGGATCGCGGTGCTGTTCCTGCGCGCGATCCTGGAAGGCGACGCCGCCGCGCGGACGACGCTGCGCGCCGGCGCGGCAGGCCTGGTGGCGCCGGGCGACCGCGTCGAGATCAAGGCGATCTGATCGCGCCTCACGCCCTGCTGCGTTGCGCGTGACGTCCGCGGCCGGCCTTTCGCTCGGTGATGCGACGACGTCTCCTGCTGGCCGCGACCATCGCGGCCGCCTTTCCGGCGCAGTCCGCGCCGCTGCGCGATGTCTGGCGCGACCGCCAGCGTGGCCGCGCCGTGCCCGTGCTGATCCGATTACCATCGGAACCGGGGCCGCGGCCCGTGGTGCTGCTCAGCCACGGCCTGGGCGGCACGCGCGAGGGGCTGGCGTATCTCGGCAACGCCTTCGCCGGGTCCGGCTGGATCGCGGTCCACCTGCAGCATGCCGGCAGCGACGCAGAGATCTGGCGCGACGCCTGGGACAAGGAAGCAGCGATCGCCGCGGCGGGCAGTGACGGCGCGGCGGCGGTCGCGCGGCTGCGCGACGCGACATTCGCGCTGGACGAGGTGCTGCGCCGCGCCGCGCTGCCGTCAGGGCCGCTCGCGGGGCGCGTGGATCCTGAGGCGATCGCGATCGCCGGTCATTCCTCCGGCGCCTGGACGGTGCAGCATGTGCTGGGCCAGTCCATGGGCGGCGGCGAGGCGGCGCTCGGCCTGCCCGACGAGCGCTTCTGCGCGGGCATCGCGCTGTCGCCCATCCCGCCGCGCGACCGCCGCGCGCGCGGGACCTTCGCGCGCGTCGCGACGCCCATGCTGCATGTCACGGGCACGCGCGATTCCGGCGTGCTGGAGAACGCGACCGCGACTGATCGCGAAATCCCGTTCCGGATGATCGAGGGTGCGCCGCAAGTGCTCGCGGTGTTCGACGGCGCGACGCACACCGCCTTCGCCGACGAGCCGCCCGGCGGTCCGCGCTGGGCGCCGCCGACGTGGCATCCGCGTGTCTCGGCGCTGTCGGTGCTGTTCCTGCGCGCGATGCTGGAGGACGACGCGGGTGCCGTCGCTGCCCTGCGCGACGGCGCGCGCGGGCTGGTGGGGCAGGCCGACCGGGTGGAGGTGAAAGGAGTTTAGCGCCACAGGACCCTCTCCACCCGCAGGGGGAGAGGGAAGGGTGAGGGGGGCGACGAGGACGGAGGACACGCTCGCCGCCTTGCGCGTCCCCCTCACCCAACCCTCTCCCCCATGAGAGGGGGAGAGGGCTTATCCCGGCGTCACGCCTGCTTCCGCTCGATTAGCCCGCGCCGGATCTTCCGGCCGCGCGCGATGCGGTCCTCGATGTACTCCGCCTGGCCCCAGCGCACCGCGCGGCCCAGCGCATGCGCATCCTCGGTGAAGCGCGCCAGCATCTCCAGCAGCGCCTCGCGATTGTTGAGGAAGACGTCGCGCCACATCGTGGGATCGCTCGCCGCGATGCGCGTGAAGTCGCGGAAGCCCGACGCCGCGAATTTCAGCACCGCTTCCTTCGTCTCCTCCGCCAGGTCGTCGGCGGTGGAGCAGATGGTGAAGGCAATGAGGTGCGGCAGGTGGCTGACGATCGCGACGACCTTGTCATGCGTCGCGGGATCGAGCGTCTCGATCATGCTGCCGCAACGCCGCCAGAGCTCCTTGACCTTCTCGAGCGCCTCGGCGTCGGTGCCAGGCAGCGGCGTGACGATGGTGTAGCGGCCCTGGAACAGCTCGGCGAAGCCGGCATCCGGGCCGGAATACTCCGTTCCCGCCATGGGGTGCGCGGGCACGAGATGCACGCCCCGCAGCAGCAGCGGCGCGAGGTCACGCACCACGCTGCCCTTGGTGGAGCCGACATCGGTGACGATCGTGCCGGGCGTGAGATGCGGCGCGACGGCCTTCATCACCGACGCATAGGCGCCGACGGGAACGCAGAAGATCACGCAATCCGCGCCCTCGACGGCCTTGGCGGGATCGGCCTCCACCACATCGGCGATGCCGAGTTCGCGCACGCGCTCCAGCGTCGCCGGCGTCCTGGCGTGCGCGACGATGGTGCGCGCGACGTCGCCGCGCTGCTTCGCGACGCGCGCGATCGAGCTGCCGATCAGCCCGACGCCGAGCAGGCAGAGACGGTCGAAGAGAGGCGTCGCGCCGGCAGCGCGCGGAGCATCGCTAGCCACGGGCGAAGGCGGTCAGCGCCTCGATCACCAGGCCGCATTCCTCCGACGTGCCGATGGTCACGCGCAGGCACTTCGCCAGGCCGTAGCCGCCCATCGCGCGCACGATCAGCCCGCGCGAGCGCAGATGCGCATCCGCGGCCTTGGCGCGGTCCGCCGTGCCGAAATCGACCAGCAGGAAGTTGCCCTCGCTCGGCCAGACCTTGAGCCCCGCGCCGGTCAGCGCGGCGGCGACGCGGGCGCGCTCCCGCGTGTTGTGCTCGACCGAGGTCTCGACCCAGCCGCGCTCCGCCAGCGCCGCGATGCCGGCCGCCATGGCAGAGGCGTTGACGTTGAACGGGCCCCGGACGCGGCCCAGCACGTCCACGATCGCCGGCGGCGCATAGGCCCAGCCCAGCCGCATCCCGCCCATGCCGAAGATCTTGGAGAAGGTGCGGCACATCACGGTGTTGGTCGCGGCGTCCACCAGCCGCACGCCGGGATCGTAGTCCGGCCGCGTGACGTATTCCGCATAGGCCGAGTCCAGCACCAGCAGGATGTCGTCGCGCAGCCCCGCGCGCAGGCGCTCGACCTCGGATTGCGGCAGGATGGAGCCCGTCGGGTTGTTCGGGTTGGCGAGGAACATCATCGTCGTCCGCGGCCCGACCGCGGCGAGCAGCCCGTCCACGTCGGCCGTCAGGTTCCTCTCCGGCACCTTGATGACGCGGCAGCCGGCCCAGCGCCCGGTGATGTCGTACATCATGAAGCCATGGGCGGACATGACCAGCTCCGTGCCCTCCCCGCCATAGGCGAGGATCAGCATGGACAGCAGCTCGTCGGAGCCGTTGCCGCAGACGATGCGCGCGGGGTCGAGGCCGAAGCGCCTGCCGATCGCCTCGCGGATCGCGGTGGCGCCGCCGTCGGGGTAGCGATGCGCCTCCTTCGCACTTTCCGCGATCGCGGCGATGGCGCCGGGCGGCGGTCCGAAGGCGCCCTCGTTGGAGGACAGCTTGATGATCCGGTTGACGCCCGGGACCTTGGACTCGCCGCCGACATAGGGCTCGACCGACAGGATGGAGGGGCGCGGCATCACGGGCATGGCGGTCAACCCTGGTCGGGAACGGGGGTGGCGTAGAAGCCCAGCACCGTGCCGCCGAGCGCGGCGAGCCTGGCATCGCCGGCCGAGACCACGCCCGGCAGTTCGGCGAGCACGAGGTCGTCGGTGCGCGACAGCTCGGTCGCCGGCAGGCCCGACGCCGCGAGCTGCGGCATGGCGCGCGCGGGCAGACGGACCAGGCTGCGGTCGTCGCCGGACGCGTCGGGAGCGTTGGGCGACAGCAGGAAGATCGTCGGGCCGGCGCCGAGGAAGGGCAGCCGCGCCGCGACATGCAGGCGGGACGGCAGGTGGACGCGCCACCATCGCCCGCCCGGCGGCAGCGCCACCAGCATCTCCGCGTCGGTCCCGGCGACCGCCAGCGCCGAGGCATCGTCGGCGCAGCGCGTCACCACCGCGGCATGGCCGAGATGGGCGCGAAGGACGTCGAGCTGCCCGTCATCGGCCCAGGCCGCGACCGCCACCGGCGCCTGCAGCGAAGCCGTCGCCGCCAGCATTTCGCGCCACAGCCGCAGCAGGGACGCCCGCGGCAGCGGCCCGGCATGGCGCGACAGCAAGCGGCGGATGATCAGCGCCTCCCGCCCCGGGCGGATGGCCGGGGCGTTGCCCTTGGCGCCGCTGGCCGCGAGGCGCGCGACGACGTCCACCCGCCGCATCAGCAGGTCGTGCATGGCGTCATCCAGCGTGTCGATCTCGGCGCGGAGCGCGGCGAGGTCGGCCTCGTTGGTCGGAGCGGGCGAGGCGTTTGACATGGGGCTGCCTGCATAGAACCGCCCGCCCGTGCCGCCAAGGCGGGGGCCAAGGCGGGGGAAGTGTTGCGGCGGGCGGGGCACCCGCCTATTCCTGCCGGCCCCGATGAACCAGGTCTCGCCCCCGCTCGTCCATCAGCGCGTCCTCTTCGAGGACGGGCTGGCGCTCGACTGCGGGGCGGTCGTTGCGCCGCTGGCCGTGGCCTACCGCACCTATGGGAAGCTGAACGCGGCGAAGTCGAATGCCGTGCTGATCTGCCATGCGCTGACCGGCGACCAGTATGTCGCGGAGATCCACCCCCTGACCGGCAAGCCAGGCTGGTGGGAGAGCATGGTCGGTCCCGGCAAGCCGATCGACACCGACCGCTACTTCGTGGTCTGCGCCAATGTGCTGGGCGGCTGCATGGGCTCCTCCGGCCCGCCGGAGGAGATGGCAGATGCCGAGGGGCGGCCCGCCGGCCGGCCCTGGGGCGTGGATTTTCCATCCGTCACCATCCGCGACATGGTCCGCGCGCAGAAGCGGCTGGTGGACCATCTCGGCATCGCGCGGCTGATGGCTGTCGTCGGCGGCTCGATGGGCGGGATGCAGGTGCTGGAATGGGCGGCGACCTACCCCGACATGGTCGTCGCCGCGGCGCCGATCGCGACCGCGACAAACCATTCCGCCCAGAACATCGCCTTCAACGAGGTCGGCCGCGCCGCCATCCAGGGCGACCCCGACTGGAAGGGCGGCGCCTATTGGGAGGACGGGCGGATCCCGGCGCGTGGCCTGTCGGTCGCGCGCATGGTCGCCCACATCACCTATTTGTCCGAGCAGGCGCTGACGCGGAAATTCGGCCGCAAGCTGCGCGGCGCGAACGCACTCACCTTCCTGGAAGACGTCTTCGAGGTCGAGAGCTACCTCCGCCACCAGGGCAGCACCTTCGTCCGCCGCTTCGACGCGAACAGCTACCTCACCATCACGCGGGCGATGGATTTCTTCGACATGGCCGCCGAGCATGGCGGCGACGTCGCCGCGGCCTTCCGCGGCACGGAGACGCGCTTCCTCGTGGTGTCCTTCAGCTCGGACTGGCTGTTCCCGACCGAGGAAAGCCGCGCCCTGGTGCGCGCGCTGAACGCGGCGGCGGCAAACGTCTCCTTCGTCGAGATCGCGACCGACAAGGGCCATGACGCCTTCCTGCTGGACGAGCCCGTCTTCCACCGCGCGCTGGGCGGCTTCCTGCGCGGGGCGGCGGCGAAGGCGGGGGTGTAGCCGCCGGCACCGCTGGCAGGGTTGTTGCATCGCAACGCGGCGACAGCAGGGAGCCGTCGCCATGATCATCACCCGCCGCCGCCTCGCCCTGGCTTCCGCCGGGCTGCTCGCCGCGCCCGCCATCGCCCGCGCCCAGGGCCTGCCGCGCGTGAAATACCAGGTGGACTGGGCGTTCCAGGGCCCCAATGCCTACATGCTGTTCGGCCGCGACCGTGGCTATTTCCGCGAAGCCGGCGTGGACATCCAGATCGACCGCGGCTTCGGCTCGGGCCGCGTGCCGATCGACGTCGCCGGCGGCGCCTATGAGATGGCGCAGGCCGACATCAACCCCGTGATCAAGTTCATCGCCGAGAACCCTTCGGCCGGCCTGGTCGTGGTCGGCGTCTGGGGCGACAAGAGCCTGCTCTGCGCGACGGTGCGCGCCGACGGCCCGGTGCGCACGCCCAAGGACCTGGAAGGCCGCACGCTCGCCGCGCCGGACAGCGACGCCGGGCGCCAGATCTTCCCCGCCTTCGCCCGCGCCGCCGGCATCGATGCCTCGAAGGTGAACTGGCTGACGGTCCGGCCGGAACTGCGCGAGCCCATGCTGGTTCAGGGCCGCGCCGACGGCATCACCGGGGCGGCGACCAGCACGGGCATGTCGCTGAAGGCGCTGGGGATGGATTTTCCGCAGCAGCGCATCCTCTGGTACCGGGACTACGGTCTGCCGCTCTATGGCACCTGCTGGCTGACGACGCAGGACTATGCAAGGCGCAACCCGCAGCTTGTACGCGCCGTGCTGCGCGGCGCCGTGCGGTCCCTGCGCGAGGCCTATCGCGATCCCGCGGCGTCCATCGCCGCGCTGAAGGCCGCCGAGCCGCTGACCGACGTCGCGATCGAGACCGAGCGCCAGCAGCTTTCCTTCGCCGAGCAGGTGATCTCCGACCACAGCCTGGCCAACGGCATCTCCGCCGTCGTGCCGTCGCGCTTCCAGCTCGGCCTGACCGCGGTGGAGGAAGCGTATGGCATGGCGCCTCGGCTGAAGCCGGAGGATGTCTACACCGACGCCTTCCTGCCGCCCGCGGCCGAGCGGCAGTTGCGCCCGACCTCCTGACGGCCGCCCGAAGCGAAGGCAGGCTGCCGTCCGGCACGGCAGCCTGCCCGGCCCAGGGCGAAGCGCACCAGGCGGCGAAGCGTCGTCCTTTACGCGGCACCATAACTGCTTGACCTCGCTCCCGGCTCCTGGAGGCCCGCCCCATGCACCCCACCCGCCGTTCGCTCCTCTCCGCCGGCGCGCTGCTCGCCACGCCCGGCATCGCCCGTGCGCAGGGGGCGCCGACGCGCCTGCGCTGCACCCTGGACTGGGCCTACCAGGGCCCGAACTCCTACGCGCTGCTCGGCCGCGACAAGGGCTTCTTCCGCGCCGAGGGCATCGACATCCAGCTCTCCCGCGGCTTCGGATCGGGCCGCGTGCCCGTGGACATCGCCGGCGGCTCCTTCGAGATGGGGCAGGCCGACATCAACCCGACGCTGAAATTCATGGCGGAGAACCCGAATGCCGGGCTGGTCGTGGTCGGCATCGCGGCCGACCGGAACGGCCTCTGCTGCACGGTGCGCGCCGACGGGCCGATCATGGTGCCGAAGGACCTGGAGGGCAGAAGCCTCGCCGCCCCGCAGGAGGATGCCGGGCGGCAGCTCTTCCCGGTCTTCGCGAGCCGTGCGGGCATCGACCAGTCGAAGATCTCCTGGCAGACCGTCCGCGGCGAGTTGCGCGAGCCCATGCTGGTGCAGCGCCGCGCCGACGGGATCACCGGCATCGTCACCTCGACCGCGCTGAGCCTCAAGGCGCTCGGCATGGACCTGCCGCAGCAGCGCATCATGTTCTACCGCGACCATGGGCTCGACCTCTATTCCACGGCCTTCCTCACCACGCGCGCCTATGCGCAGCAGCACCCCGACATCGTGCGCGGCGCGCTGAAGGCGCTGTTCCGCAGCCTCGCCTATGCCTGGCACCACCCGGATGAGAGCATCGCCGCGCTGAAGGCGCAGGAGCCGCTGACCGACACGGCGATCGAGCGCGAGCGCTACGTCTTCAACACCGAGCAGCACCTCATCACCGACAACGTGCGCCAGAACGGCTTCTCCAACGTCGATCCCGCGCGGCTGCAGCGCGGCATTCGCGCGGTGGAGGAAGCCTTCGGCCTGCCGCAGGGCCTGACGGTGGAGCAGGTCTATACCGACGCGTTCCTGCCGCCGCGCGCCCAGCGTTCGCTCGACATCGGCATTTCGTGACGGAGAGGACGACCATGGACGCGATCCCCACGCTCGACTTCAGCCCCTTTCTCTCCGGCACGCCGGACCAGCGCCAGGCCGTCGCGCAGTCGCTCGGCGAGGCCTTCGAGCGCTATGGCTTCATTCAACTCGTCGGTCATGGCGTGAAGCAGGAGACGATCGACGCGACCTTCGCCGCGGCCGAGGCCTTCTTCGACAAGCCCGAGGAGTTCAAGCGCCAGGTCCAGGACCGCAGGACCAACCGCGGCTTCATCCCGATGTTCGACGGCATCGCCGAGGCCACGAGGAAGCCCAACGGGCAGGAGGCCTACAGCGTCGGCCACCTCTGGCGCCCGGAAGACCCGGAACTGCTGAAGCTGCCGCTCTATGCCGCGACGCCCTGGCCCGACATGCCGGGTTTCCGCGAACGGCTCGAGGCCTACTATACCGCGATGTATGGCCTGTCGCAGCGGATCCTGGCCGCCGCCGCCATGCATCTCGGCGTTGCCGAGGATTTCTTCGCGGAAGCCTCGAAGGCCAGCTATTCCAACATGCGCATCATCCACTACCCGCCCGCTGAGAAGGTCGCGGAGGTCACCGACATCGGCGTCCGCCCGCATGAGGACCAGGGGCTGATCACGCTGCTGGTGCAGGACATGAACGGGGGCCTGTCGGTGCTCGGCCCCGCCGGCGACTGGCTGCCCGTCGTGCCGAACCCGGACGCGATGGTGATCAACGTGGGCAAGCTGCTGAAGCGCTGGACGAACGGCCGCTACCAGGCGGCGCTGCACAAGGTGTTCAATGCCTCGGGCCGCGAGCGCTATTCCATGCCGCTCTTCGTCCACCCGTCCTGGCACACCCGCATCGACCCCATGACGCTGGTCGGCCAGGCGCCGGCCGGCCCGGATTTCGAGCCGATCGTGGCGGGCGAGCAGGTCTATCGGAACTTCATGGCGCAGCGGAAATCCTGGCAGGAGGCGGCGCCGACGGCGGCGGTGATCAACTAGGGGCAGCGTCGCCTCCCCTGGACCCCGCCGCCCGGTCCGACTAGATCACCTCGCCAGCCAACCAGAACGGAAAGACCAGTGCCGGACGCCCCGGGCGAGGTGCGCTTCGTCGCGAAGAACATGCGGCTCGATCTCCGGCTTATCGCTGAGATGGTCGAGCCTGGCGCGCGCGTGCTCGACATCGGCTGCGGCGACGGCGCGCTGATCGAGCACCTCACGCGCGAGAAGGGCGCCGATGCGCGCGGCATCGAGATCGACATGGCGGAAGCCACCGAGGCCGTCGCCGCCGGCTTGCCTGTCATCCACGGCGACGCCGACGCCGACCTGGCCTTCTATCCCGACGACGCCTTCGACTACGTCGTGCTGTCGCGCACGTTGCAGGCCGTGGAGCGCCCGCGCGAGGTGCTGCGCCAGATGCTGCGCATCGGGCGGCACGCCATCGTCTCCTTCCCGAACTTCGGCCACTGGCAGCTCCGCTGGAAGCTGCTCACCAGCGGGCGGATGCCGGACAACGAGACCTGGGACCGCAAGTGGTACGAGACGCCGAACATCCACCCCTGCACGATCCGCGACTTCTTCGACCTTTGCGCGCGTGAGGGCTATGTCGTGGAGCGCTGGCTGGCGGTGGACGACAAGGGGCTCAAGAGCCCGTGGAAGCGATCGCCGTGGCTGGCCAATCTGTTCGGCGAGCAGGGGCTCTTCCTGCTGCGGAAGGGTTGAGCGCCGGCGCGGAGCCGGCGCCCTCCGTCAGATCGCCTGGTCCACCAGCACGCTGCGGCCGACCAGCTCGGCCTTCTCCATCACGCGCTTCAGCAGCGCCTGGTACTTGGCGTCGCCGGTCAGCGCGTCCTGGGCCTTGCCATAGGCTTCCCAGTTCGCATAGCGCGCGACGACCAGCCATTCCCCGATGAAGGCGCCGCTGTGGAAGCGGTGCATCTCCACGGACTGCGCCCCGGCCTTCATCATGTGCTGCTTCGCCGCCGAGGCTTCCTCGCGCATCAGCTCCTGCTCGCGGCTCTTCCACCGCGTGAAGCTCATCACGGGCATCGCCCGATCCTCCCTTTCCTTGGTTGCGGGCGCCGCCGCGGAGCGGCGGCGCGGAACGGAGGCTAGCGATCGTGGGCCCGCAAAGAAATCTACTTTACTTCACCCGACAGGATGCCTGCAGGGTCACGCCGGCCCAAGCTCAATGCACCACGAAGCGCGCCGCGCCGTCGCCCGGCACCAGCGCCGCGGCCATCGCGGCGTGCTGCGCGGCCGCCTCCGCGCCGAGCCGACGGCACTCCGCCTCGACATAGGCCAGCATCAACAGCAGCGCCGAACGGTCGCAGGGCTTGTCCTCGGTCGTCTTCACGCGCATCTGATGGTCCTATCGTTTCACAAGCCCCCGGCACCCCAAGCGGTGCGGCAGCCTTCCATCGCACGATCATCACGCCGGCGTGAAGACGCAATCGCTCCGCGCAATGTTCAACCAATGATTGCAGCCGAGCTCCCCTGATCCAAAAAAATACCCGGCGGGAGCCCCGCCGGGTGGGAGTTGAGGGAGGAAACGTCCAGGAACGTCCGTGCGGCGCATTGCACCTCGGGACGGCCAAGAGACTGCGCCGCACCGCCACACCTTTCCTTGATCCACATCAACCCCCCGAACCGTCACGCTGGCGCGCGACGTTTGCCTCGCCCGGCGAGGCTTGCGAAAAGGGGGTTGGCGCATGGAGCGCGCCGCAAGCCTGGGATCAAGGGAAGGAAACCACATGGCACGCGTGGCACTGGTCACCGGGGGACAGCGCGGCATCGGCGCCGCCATCAGCGAGGCCCTGCAGGCCGCGGGCCGCAAGGTCGTCGCCAGCTACGCCGGCAACGACGAGGCCGCGAAGGCCTTCACCGAGCGCACCGGCATCCCCTGCTACAAGTTCGACGTCGGCGACTTCGCAGCCTGCCAGGCCGCCGTGCAGAAGATTGAGGCCGAGGTCGGCCCGATCGAGGTCCTGGTGAACAACGCCGGCATCACCCGCGACGCCATGATGCGCAAGCTGACGCGCGACATGTGGGACCAGGTGATCGATACCAACCTCGGCAGCTGCTACAACATGTGCAAGGCCGTGTGGGACGGCATGAACGCCCGCAAGTTCGGCCGCATCGTCAACATCGGCAGCGTCAACGGCCAGGCGGGCCAGCTCGGCCAGGTGAACTACGCCGCGGCCAAGTCCGGCATCCACGGCTTCACCAAGGCGCTGGCGCAGGAAGGCGCGCGCAACAAGATCACGGTGAACGCGATCGCGCCGGGCTACGTGGACACCGAGATGGTGCGCGCCGTGCCGGCCGAGGTGCTCGAGAAGATCATCGCGCGCATCCCGATCGGTCGCCTCGGCCATGCCGAGGACATCGCGCGCGGCGTCGTGTTCCTGACCGCCGACGATGCGGAATTCGTCACGGGCTCCACGCTCTCCATCAACGGCGGGCAGCATATGTACTGAATTCCCCATGACAACGCGTTGCGTTGTCATGGGGGCCCCGGATTGGCGCTTCTTCCTGCGTTGATGGCGCCACCTGCCACGGCAAAGCCGCGGCAGGATTCCGGGGGGCCTTTTGGGCTTGCGAGGTTCCTCCGAATGACCTGGTTGATCATTGCCTTCGACGGCACGGATGCCGAAGCCCCCGCGCGGCGCATGTCCGCGCGGGATGCGCATGTCGCGCACATCACCGCGGCGGCGCGGGACGGGCGGCTGCTGCTCGGCCTGCCGCTGCATGACGAGAACGCGCAGAGCCTCGGCTCACTGATGGTGATCGAGGGCGACCGCGCCGCGCTCGACGCCTATCTCGCCGCCGAGCCCTTCGCGACCTCGGGCGTGTGGAAGCGGACCGATATCCATCCCTTCCGCATCGCCCCGCTGCCCTATGCGCCCTGGCCCTCGCCCGGCAGCGCCATGCCCGGGCCGCGCAGCCACACCATCGTCGTCGCGCGCGACGGCACCGACGAGGGCGCCGCCGCCCGCCGCCTCGCCGCGCGGCCCGTGCATTTGGACCGCGTCCGCTCGATCGCCGAGGACGGCACGTTGCTGATGGGCGGCGCGATCCTGGACGAGGCGGGCACGATGCGCGGCTCCGTCGCCGTCACGCGCCACGCCGACCACGCGGCGGCGCAGCGCTTCTGGGCCGCCGATCCCTATGTGCAGCAGGGCGTCTGGCGCGAGATGACGTGGTACGGGACGCTGCTGCGCCCGCTGCCCTACCGTCCGCTGCCGCGTGCATGACGACGCTGGTGGAATACGCTGACGCGCCGGCGGAGGTCCGCGCGGTCTACGATGCCATCAAGGCCGCGCGGGGCGTGCCCGACGTCAACAATTTCTGGAAGGCGCTGGCGGTGCACCCGCCGACGCTGAAGCGCATCTGGGAGAGCCTCAGCGCCGTCATGGCACCCGGCGCGCTCGATCCGCTGGTGAAGGAGATGCTCTACCTCGCGGTTTCCGTCGCGCATGGCTGCGACTACTGCATCGCCAGCCATACGGCCGCGGCGAAGGCCAAGGGCATGACCGAGGTCCAGCATGGCGAACTGCTGGCGATCATCGGCATCGCGAGCGAGACGAACCGCCTGGCGCAAGCGATGCGCGTCCCGGTCGATCCGCAGTTCGACGTCTAACGCCGCGGATCATCCCTGCTTGCGGGCGGGGTGCGGGTCAGCGCGACCTTTTCTTCGGCGACGCTCGTTGCCGCTTCGGCGCCGGCTTCGCGGCCTTCGTCGCGGCCGTCAGCCATGCCGACTGGGCCTGTCTGACCGCATTCGCGGCATGGCCCATCCACCACCCGACCGCGCGGTTGGCGCCAGACAGGAACAGGCTGCGAGGCGATCCCTTCATGGCTGGGGCAACGCCGCCGGGCTGGGCGGGTTCGGCGCGCGCCGCTATCAGCCCTCCCCATGTCCCCCGCCACGCTCGCCGGCTGCGGCGCGCTGATCCTCTGGGCCTTCCTCGCGCTGCTGTCGCGGCTCGCCGCCGGCATCCCGCCGCTGCAGCTGACGGCGATCGGCTTCGCGATCGGCGGCGGCGTCGCGCTGCTGGTCGTGCTGGCCCGCGGCCAGGCCCGCGCCCTGGCGCAGCCGCCCATCGCCTGGATCCACGGCGTGGGCGGGCTGTTCGGCTACCACGCGCTCTATTTCCTCGCCTTTGCCCTCGCCCCGGCGGTGGAGGTCAACCTGATCAACTATCTCTGGCCGCTGCTGATCGTGCTGCTCTCGGCGCCGATCCGCGGCCTCCGGCTCGGCCCCGCGCGCATCGGCGGCGTCGCGCTCGGCTTCGCGGGCTGCCTGCTGATCGTCGGCCCCGGCGCGTCCTTCCCGCCCGAGGCAATCCCGGGCTTCCTCGCTGCGCTGGGCTGCGCCGTCGTCTGGTCGGTCTATTCCGTCACCGCCGGCCTGCCGCGCCTGGCCCGCGTGCCGACCGAAGCCGTCGCCGGCTTCTGCCTGGCGACCGCGGCCCTCGCCGCCGCACTGCACCTGGTGTTCGAGACCACCGTCGCGCCGAGCGCGGGCGAATGGCTGGCGCTGGTCGTGCTCGGCCTCGGGCCCGTCGGCGCCGCCTTCTTCCTGTGGGATGTCGGCATGAAGCGCGGCGATCCGCGCCTGCTCGGGACGCTGGCCTATGCCGTGCCGGTGGCGTCCACGCTGCTGCTGATCCTCGCCGGAGAGGGCGCGCTGTCGCTGCGCGTCCTCGCCGCCACGCTGATGGTCGCCGGGGGCGGCTTCATCGCGGCGCGGGCACGGTAGCCCCGGCGCTCAGGCTTTCCGCAGCAGCGCCCGCACCACCTCGGCTGGGCCCTGGTGCCGAGGTCCCTCGTCCAGGCTGACCGTGCCTTCCAGCAGTTCCAGCACCTCGAGCGTGCCGAACAGGTCTTCCACGATCGCGCGCGACCACAGCAGCTCGACCATCTTCGGCCCGCCGCTGCGCCGTCCCTGCTGCGCCGGCGTGAAGCATTCCAGCGCGAGCAGCCCGCCCGGCGCCAGCCCGCGCACCACGCCGCGCGCCGCCGCCGCGCGGTCGGCGGGCGGCAGGTGCAGGTAGATCCAGGCCACCAGGTCGAACGCGCCTTCCCTGTAGTCCCAGGAAGCGGCATCCGCGACGATCGTGACCATCGCCACGCCGCGCCGCGCGGCCAGCGCTGCCGCCTTCGCCATCCCCACGCCCGACCAGTCGAGCGACGTGACGCGCAGCCCCTGCTCCGCCAGCCACACGCCGTTCCGCCCCTCGCCATCGCCGAGCGACAGCGCGCGCATCCCCGGCGAGAACCAGGGCCGCAGCGCCTGCAGGTAGCGGTTCGGCGCCTCCCCGAACTGGAAGTCGCCGCCCGCGAAGCGCTCGTCCCAGGCGAGCGACGTGCTCATCCCACGGGAACGGTGCGCGCCATCGGCGGCAGCTTCGACACCTCGGTGAACCAGGCCGCGAGCGCCGGATGCGCCCCACGCCAGGGCTCGTCGGCGAAGCGGAAATCCAGGTAGCCCAGCGCGCAGGCCACCGCGATCGCGCCGATATCCGCCAGCCCCTTCGGCGGATCGGATTCCAGCCGCGCGAGGCCGCGCGCCACCGCCGCCTTCTGCCGGTCCAGGAAGGCCGCGCGCGTCTCGTCCACCGGCTTCCCCGCGCGCATCCGCCGCGCGACCGCCGCATCCATGATGCCGTCGGCCAGCGCATGCATCACGCTGATCCGCACCCAGCGCGGCGTGCCGGAGGATGGGAACAGCCCGTTCGCCTCCCCCACGCTGTCGAGGTATTCGCAGATCACCGGGCTGTCGTAGACCGCCGTGCCATCCTCCAGCACCAGGCAGGGGACCTTGGACAGGGGGTTGTGCCTCAGCAGCGCCTCCGGCGAGACATGCGGGTTCACCGGGACCAGCTCGATCCGGTCGTCGATCCCGCGCGCGATGGCGCAGGCCACCACCTTGCGGGCGAAGGGGCTGGCATGGGCGTGGTGCAGCTTCATCGTCATCGAGGTCTCAGCCTTTGAAGTGATTCTTCTCTTCGCGCCTTGCCGTGAACTCCGCGAGGTCGCGTGCGCGCAGGAACGGGTTCGCCGCCAGCTCCTGCGCCAACGTCGTCGGCACCGTCGGGCGGCCCGCCGCGCGCAGCGCGCCGGCGGCCTCGGCCTCGGCCTTCAGCGCCCTGTTGTCGGGGTCCAGGTGCAGCGCGAAGCGCGCATTGGCTTCGGTGTATTCATGCCCGCAGCAGAGCCTGGTGTTCACCGGCAGCCTGGCCACGCGCCGCAGCGAATGCCACAGCGCCTCCATGCCGCCGGCCTCCAGCGGGCGGCCGCAGCCCAGCGCGAAGATCACGTCGCCGCAGAGCAGCACATGATCGGCCGAGAAGTGATAGGCGATGTGCCCGGTGGTGTGCCCGGGCAGGTGCAGCACCTCGGCCTGCGCGGCGCCCAGCGGCACCACGTCGCCTTCCTTCACCACGACATCCAGCGGTGGCAGCCGGTGCGCGTCCAGCGCCGCGCCTACAACCTTCGCCCGCGGGTAGCGCGCCTTCAGCCCAGGCACGCCGTTCACGTGGTCGCCGTGGTGGTGGGTCAGCAGGATCAGGTCCAGCCGCCCGCCGCCGAGCTCCTCCACGGCCGCGATCGCCGGCTGGTCCTCGGCGGGGTCGCAGATCGCCACCGCGCCCGTCGCCTGGTCCTTCAGCAGCCACAGGTAGTTGTCCTGGAGGCAGGGAACCGCCTCGACCCTCAGCGACATCGGCCAACCTCCTCGAACGATTTCCCGCTGCCGAAGACCATGCCATGCGGCGCCGGATGGTCCTATATCTGCCCGGCATGACGATCGAGGTCCACGGCCTCAGCGCCTTCTACGGCTCGCGCGGCGGGGAGACCGCGGCGCGGCTCGTGGCGGCGCGCCTGGCGGCACTCTGGCCGCGCCTGCCCGGCCAGTCCGTGCTCGGCCTCGGCTGGGCTGCGCCCTATCTCGGCCTCTGGCCCGAGGCGACGCGGCGCATCGCGCTCGTTCCCGCCCATCTTCCCGGCGCGCAGGACCTGGCCCGCCCGGTCGGCCCGACCCTGCTGGCGGCGGAGGAGACGCTGCCCCTGCCGGATGCGAGCTTCGACCGCGTGCTGCTGGTCCATGGGCTCGAGGCCGCGGACAACGCCCGGCGCCTGCTGCGGGAGGTCTGGCGCGTGCTGCGCGACGACGGGCGGCTGATCCTGGTCGTGCCGAACCGCGTCGGCATGTGGGCGCATCTGGACCGCACGCCCTTCGGCCACGGCCAGCCCTATTCCCGCGGCCAGATCGAGCGCCTGCTCGCACGCCACCTGTTCCGCGCCGACCGGCGGGAGGCCGCGCTCTTCGTCCCGCCCTACGGGCTGCGCTTCCTCGGTGCCGCCGCGCCGGCGCTGGAAGGGATGGGGCGGGTGCTCTGCCCGCGGCTGGCCGGCGTCTTCGTCGTGGAGGCCGCCAAGGACATCTTTGCCGCCATGCCCGCCGGCGCGGTCGAGGTCGAGCGCCAGGTCATGGTCGCCTCGCCGGCCTGATACCAACGGCGGTATTGGCCGACCTGCAGCCGGCGAAGCCGGCTGAGGCCGCGAATGCGGCCCGCGCCCAATGGCGCGAGGCAAGCGGGCGGAGGCCGCGCCCGCCGCTTGAGGGCAGAAGACAATACCACCCGGGCCATCCCGTCCCGGCAGGGCAGGGGCCCGCCCGCCGGGCCTGCCGCGGCGTGCCTGGCGTGGCATAAGCCCGGTCCATGATCCGTCTCGACAACATCGGCAAGCAGACCGGCACGCGCATCCTCTTCATCGAGGCCTCGGCCGCGCTCCAGAAGGGCGAGAAGACCGGCCTGGTCGGGCCCAACGGCGCCGGCAAGACCAGCCTCTTCCGCCTGATCACTGGGCAGGAGGAGCCCGACGAGGGCCAGGTGATCGTCGAGCGCGGCGTCACCATCGGCTTCTTCAGCCAGGATGTCGGCGAGATGGCAGGCCGCCCCGCGGTCGCCGAGGTCATGGACGGCGCCGGCGCCGTCAGCGAGGTCGCGGCCGAGCTCGCGCAACTCGAGGCCGCCATGGCCGACCCCGACCAGACCGACGATCTCGACGCCATCATCGAGCGCTTCGGCGAGGTGCAGGCCCGCTTCGAGGCGCTCGGCGGCTACGCGCTGGAGGGCCGCGCGCGGGAGGTCCTGGCGGGCTTAGGCTTCAGCCAGGCGATGATGGACGGGGACGTCGGCGCGCTGTCCGGGGGATGGAAGATGCGCGTCGCACTCGCCCGCATCCTGCTGATGCGCCCCGACGTCATGCTGCTCGACGAGCCGAGCAACCACCTCGACCTCGAAAGCCTGATCTGGCTGGAGAACTTCCTGACCGGCTATGACGGCGCGCTGCTGATGACCTCGCACGACCGCGAGTTCATGAACCGCATCGTCAACCGCATCATCGAGATCGACGGCGGCAGCCTGACCACCTATGCCGGCGACTACGCCTTCTACGAGCAGCAGCGCGCGCTGAACGAGCGCCAGCTCCAGGCGCAGTTCGAGCGCCAGCAGGCGATGCTGGCCAAGGAGATCAACTTCATCGAGCGCTTCAAGGCCCGTGCGTCGCACGCGGCCCAGGTTCAGAGCCGGGTCAAGAAGCTCGAGAAGATCGACCGCGTGGAGCCGCCGAAGCGCCGCCAGGCCGTCGCCTTCGACTTCCTGCCGGCGCCGCGCTCGGGCGACGACGTCGCGAATCTGCGCAACGTCCACAAGCGCTACGGCAGCCGTCCGATCTACGAGGGGCTCGACCTGCTGGTCCGGCGGAAGGAGCGCTGCGCGGTGCTCGGCGTGAACGGCGCGGGCAAGTCCACGCTGCTGCGCTTGGTCTGCGGCGCGACGCAGCCGGACGAAGGCACCGTGACGCTCGGCGCCAGCGTGAAGCTTGGTTATTTCGCGCAGCACGCGATGGAGCTGCTGGACGGCGACGACAGCGTCTTCGAATCGCTGGAGCACCGCTTCCCCCGCGCCAACCAGGGATCGCTGCGCGCGCTGGCGGGCTGCTTCGGCTTCTCCGGCGACGAGATCGAGAAGAAATGCCGGGTGCTCTCGGGTGGGGAGAAGGCGCGGCTGGTGATGGCGCAGATGCTCTTCGACCCGCCCAACTTCCTGGTGCTGGACGAGCCGACCAACCACCTCGACATGGCGACGAAGGAGATGCTGATCGCCGCACTCGCGCAGTACGAGGGCACGATGCTCTTCGTCTCGCACGACCGGCACTTCCTGGCCGCGCTGTCGAACCGGGTGCTGGAACTGACGCCCGAGGGCATCCACCAGTATGACGGCGGCTACACCGAGTATGTCGCGCGCACCGGCCAGGAAGCGCCGGGCCTGAGGAGCTGACAAACCGTCGCCGCGCCACGTCCGCGCGGCGTCGCGCCGCTACACCCCCGGCAGCGCCACGCCGACCAGGTGATCGCGGGTCACGATCGCCGCGAGCCTCTCCGCATCCCAGCCCTCGGTCCCGGCCGGCCGCTGCGGCAGCACCATCCAGCGGTAATCCGCGGTGCTGTCCACGACGCGCACCTCGACGCCCGCCGGCAGCACCGTCCCCCATTCCGCCAGCACGCCACGGGGGTCCCGCACCGCGCGGGCGCGGTACGCCGCCGACTTGTACCAATGCGGGGGATAGCCCAGCACCGCGCGCGGATAGCAGGAGCACAGCGTGCAGACCACGAGGTGATGCACGCGCTGCGTATCCTCCAGCACGCCGAGCGGCGGCATGCCGGCCATGGACACGCCGGCCTGCTCCGCCGCCGCGCTGCCATCCGCCAGCAGCAGCTTGCGATAAGCGGGATCGGTCCAGGCTCGCGCGACCATGCGCGCGCCGATCTCGGGGCTGGCGCGGTCGGTGCGCTCGATGCGGTCTGCGATCTCCTCCTCGGTCACCACGCCCTTCGCCTTCAGCGCGGCGACGAAGCGCTCCAGCAACGCGATGCTCTCTGCGGTCGGCGGAGCAGCCATGGTTATCGCGCCTCCAGCCAATGCTCGAAGATCTCGACCAGCAGGGTGTCGCCCTGCGCGCCCTCATTGAAGAGGGCGGGCTGGTCGAAGCGCACGTGGTACAGCGGCACCGTCGCCGCCGGCCGGCCGAAGGCCAGGTCCTCGGGGTTCGCGAAGGAGCCGAGCGGCCGCTCCACCACGCCCGACAGCCCGCGGACGTAATGCGGCGTGCGGATGTGGCAGGGCCCGCGCAGCTCCGGGAAGTCGCGCTTCACACGCACCTTCGTGCCGGGTGCGAAGCTCATGGCTTCAGCGCCTCCGCGTCCACCACGCCCTTCTCCGCCATGATCGAGGAGATCGAGCGCAGCCAGCGCTCGTAGTAGCCGAGCGCGTGGTAGTCGGCCTCGGGGATCGCCTCCACACCGCGGCGGAGCTCGTCCACCGTCATCAGCCCCTTGGCCGCGAGAAGCTGGCGCAGCGCGTCCACGCGCTTGCCGAAGGGATCGGGCGGTGCCTCGTCGTCGGGCTCGACCGGCGTGCAGCGGAAGCGCAGCGAGCCGCCCAGGTCATGGGTTGCCGGCGGCGGTGTCCCGACGTCGCTCATTTCACCTCCTCCTCCGGCAGCAGGCCCCAGGTGTCGCCGCGCTTCACATAGCCCCGCATGCCCTGCACCTGCACCTCGCACCAGGCGGAACTGGCGTCGCATTCCCGCACCCGTGCGATCACGCCTCCGCGCAGCCGCGCGACGGGGCTCGCACTTTCCTCGGGCCGGCGGCGCAGCACGGCTTCCTCGGCATTGGCGGGCGGCTTGACCAGCACGGTGCGGCGTCCCGCGAGGGTGGATTGGTGCACCCAGCCCTCGGCGCCGTCCACGTCGCGGATGCGGCGCCAGACCTGGAACTCACCGACGATCATCACGGGCAGGTCGCGCCGCTGGAAGGTCCATTCGATCGGGAAGGTCGTGTTGGGCCCGACGCGCATGTTGACCTGGTCCGAGCGCAGCGAGGCGAAGCGCGGGATCGGCAGGCCGCTGACCGAGCCGGTCGAAGGCGGGGGCAGGGGGGGAGGCCCCGGCGGCGGCGCGGGCTGGGCA
>NZ_JBNXUM010000069.1:0-4950 GCF_050563545.1 Falsiroseomonas sp. HW251 | reverse complement strand
GGGAGAGCCCACCCAGACCGAACGGAAGGTGATCCGCGCCAAGGTTGGCCTGCTGGAATTGGCCAAGCAGCTGGGCACTGTGACCCAGGCCTGCCGCGTGCTCGGCTACAGCCGGGACAGCTTCTACCGCTTCCGCGAGCTCTACGATCGCGGCGGCGAGCTGGCGCTGGCCGAGATGACGAAGGACAAGCCGAACCTTAAGAACCGTGTGGCGCCGGAGATCGAGGCCGCCGTCGTCGCCATCGCCGTCGAGCAGCCCGCCTGGGGCCAGGCGCGGGCGGCCAACGAGTTGCGCCAGCGCGGCATTGAGGTCTCCCCCTTCGGCGTGCGCAACATCTGGCTCCGGCACGACCTGGCCACCATGAAGCACCGGCTGAAGGCGCTCGATGCGGTTGCGGTCTCGGTATCGAAGCTGGTCGTAGTCGGCGGGATGCTTGCGCGTGGGGGTTCGGCTGCATGACGGGCTCGGCGGCGATGGCCTCGCGCAGGTGGCGGGCGTCATAGGCGCGGTCGGGCAGCAGGTAACATGCGGTGTGGAAGACGGACTGACGCGACGCGCGGCATCGCGCAGCTCCTGAGCATGGGCTGGTAGCGGCCCGTGCACCGGTAGGCACCACTCGCGCAGGAGATCCGGCGCTGCTGGTCGCCCGAAAGCTCCTGCTGGCAAAGCTCGTCAACGTGGACAGCGGGATCTGTGGCTTGCTGCGCGGCTTCGGGCTGAAGGTCGGCGCGGTCCGCCAGGCCAGCTTCCCAGGCCGGGTCGTCGGCAGCCTCGGCCGACCTGCGGCAACTGGTGGGAGGCCACGCCATGCTGCGCTCGGTCGTTGAACCGCTGCTTGCCGCGCGCGAGGCGATACGGACTGAGCTGATCACGCTGCATCGGCAGGTGCTGGCCGTCGCGCGCGCTTACGACGTCTGCCAGCGGCTCGTGACGGCGCCCGGCGTCGGGGCTGTGGTCGCCCTGACCTACCGCTCGGGCGTCGACGATCTGTGCAGGTTCCGATCCTCGCGCGCGCTCGGGCCCTACATCGGGCTGACCTCGCGCAGATACCAGTCGGGCGAGACCGAGGTCATCGGAAGCATCAGCCGTGCGGGCGACACGATGGTGCGCGCGCTCTACGAGGCCGCGACGATCATTCTGACGCGCTGCCGTGCGCTTCTCGCCGCTGAAGCGCTGGGCGGTCGCCGTCGCACCACGGCGCGGGACCAAGCGAGCGCGTGTCGCGCTTGCGCGCAAGCTGGCGATAGTCCTGCACCGGATCTGGGTGGATGGCACGACCTGCCGCTGGGGCAGTGACGCCGCGGCGGGTGCGCGCGCCGTGTAACGAGCTACCCTTGAGGCCACGGCTGACGCCGGGCGGCGAGGGGCGGCCCCACCGGGACGGAGTAGACGGTGAAGCCGAAAGAACGCAAGCGGCGCGCTATGGCGCGACCGCGCCGAAAATATGGTCTCGCCGGGTTCCCCATTTATGGCATGGTGTGGCGCCCGAGGTGTCGACCACGAAGGGAAGCGAGACCCCGGTGGCAGGATACAGCACGACGTTTGACGCGCCGAAGCCCGGCAGGGAAGCGCGTTCTTGCCGCTGAGGCAGATCGGGCGGATGGCGCGCTCCAACGTGTTGGTGTTGATCTCGATCCGGCCGTCGTCGAGGAACCGCACCAGGCCATCGCGATAGTTCATGGCATACCGGATCGCCCCGGCCGTCGGGCTGGCGCCCGGCAGCTGCGCGAGCTGCTCCGTCGGCCAGGCGAACAGCTCCTCGACCAGGGGCCAGCTTCGCTCGTGGCGGGGGGCCCGACGAATTTCGGGCCGCTTGCCGCGGACCTCCGCCTCGATCGCGTAGAGTGCCGCGATCCTCTGCAGCGTCCCCTGCTCGATCGGGACGGTCTTGCCTCTGGCGAGTTCGATGAACTCGCGTCGCACACGGCTCCAGCAGAATGCCAGCGTGAGGCTGCCGTCGCTCGCCGCGAGCGCCTCGTAGGCGCCTCAGCCGTCGCATTGAAGGATTCCCTGATAGCCGCCGAGGAGCGCCTCGGCGTGCTCGGCGCCGCGCCCCTTTTGCCTCATGCTGGAAGGGCCGAAAGGGAGTGGGAACGATGCTCGGCGGTATCAAATCGGGCGCACGCGCGAAACCGGCTGGCGGTCGCTGCTAAACCCTATATTTTCGCCGCTAAAGCGACTCGGGGCGCTGACAGCTGGGCATGCAGTTCTTCGAACGGTCGATTCTGAACTCGCCGTATGAGCCGCCAAGCTGTTACTGGGAGCTTGGAAGCCGACCCAAGTTGGACGTCATCAAGGGAGTCCGCCGCGGTCGCCGGGCCACGTGTTCTTCGACCATCGCCAGGTGGAACTGACCCGCACGGGGCTGCCGGATGCGGCTGCCCGCGATGAAGTTCACGTACCGGAACTATCCTGACGTGACGAAGCGGTGCGGGCAAATCGAATCGAGGAGCACGACCCTTATGAAAGATAGAAGCCTACTCCGTTTGTTGATCTACACTATGTGCGTTCCGACTGCGCTGGCCCCAGTCTTATTTGGAGTCCCCGCAACTGGTATATTTGCAATATACGGCGCAATATCGCTCTTCTTTGTTCTGTTTTTCGCCACGCAGGGTTTTAGCCAACGCAAGATCCGCTTCGGGGGTCTTACCATCGCTTTTTTCTTCGCCACGACTTTGTGCATCCTCGGCGGACAGGGTGGCCTTCTCTACAGTAATCCCGATTGGCTTTGGAGAAACGCGGTGCTCCGTGATCTCGCAGCAGGACCGTGGCCAGTCGTTTACAGCTGGCAAAGCGAGAGCCTGCTGCTCAGAGCGCCCCTCGGAATGTATATAATCCCAGCGCTTGCCGCACACGTAATTGGTGCGTCAGGCGCACAGTTTTTGCTGGCAACACAAAATATTATCATATTTACTCTGATTTTTTATTTCGTAGCGGGCAATATATTGGGTGTCCGTAACATGTTTGTGGTGGTCTTAGTATTTTGTTTATTCAGCGGTTGGGACATCGTGGGAATGAAACTGGGTTTTTCAGCCCGAGACACTACAATACCAGAAGACCACATCGAAGCTTGGGCTAGGTATTTTCAGTATTCGTCGATGGTGACACAAATTTTCTGGGTGCCGAACCATGCTGCTCCCGCTTGGGCGTTTGCTTGTGTGTACATGATGTGGTGCCGCTCAGAGGTGCGAATCGGTTTGCTTTTGGCTCTCGTACCCCTATTTGCCTTCTGGTCGCCGTTGAGCGCAATTGGGACACTGCCCTTCGCTTTCTACGCAGGCTTGAAGTCACTTAAAGTGCAGCGCTTCACGTTCGGGGACGCCATCATCACTGCGATAGCGGGCGCGATATCACTCCCGGCATTATACTATCAGCAGCTCGGTGCCACACAGATTGATCATGGCTTTACATATAATCTGCCATATTTTTGGCTGTTTTATGCTGTTTTCCTGATACTCGAATTATTGCCACTTCTAGTGTTGATTGCTTATTTGGATCGACGAGCGGCAAATGATCCAACGCTTATGATTGCGATTTTTATTTTAGTCCTAATTCCCCTGTATAGGCTTGGTGGTGCAAACGATTTTGCAATGCGTTCATCCATACCAGCCCTTGCGATTATGGCTATCATAGCGGGAAGTGCGTCAGTCAGATTTTGTGAGCAGGGTGTGTTCCGTGTCCGCATGATCTTGCCACTAGTTGTTCTTTCGATTGGATCTATAACTGGACTTATAGAAATCCGCCGTTCTCTCGTTCGGGAGCCAGTGGCTGAGGCGAAGTGCAATCTTATTCAGGTGTGGCAGATGGAACGGCCAAAAGGGAGCATCGCGGACTACGCGGTCTCGCTCGCTGTTGTCCCCACGTGGATGCTACCCAGTCCGGTTGCGACCCAGTCAACGGCCACAAGTTCTTCGTGTGGACGACATCAGGGCAACGGCTCTGACAGCAGATGAACGTAAATAAACGCCTCGCATGTGTCATACCAGCTGTCAAAGGGAAGACGCTTGTGCTTGAGGCGGCGCGCGCGCTCGTGATTCATCGGCGTGCATGGCTTCGAGGAGGGGACCATGCCGGCGCTGATCATCCGGGAGGATGTGTCACCTGCTGTAATTCGGCGGTTGGCCCGAACCGAGGACGATCCGCGGGTGGCGCGGCGGCTGTTGGCGATCGCAGCGGCGCTGGATGGGATGAGCAGGGAAGCCTCGGCGCGGATTGCAGGAATGGACCGCCAGAACGCTGCGGGACTGGGTGATACGGTACAACCGCGGCGGGCCTGCCGGTCTGTCGGACCACGAGGGCGATGGCCGGCCATGCCGGCTGACGGAGGGCTACAAGGCGACGTTGGAGGCGATCGTGCTGACTGGGCCGGATCCCGAAGTTGATGGGCTCTCCACCTGGCGGCTGAATAGTTTCTGCCGGATCGCGCGCGAGCGCTTCGGGGTCGGCTACGACGAGAGCGGGCTGGGCAAGGCACTGCATCGGCTAGACCTGTCCTGGTATGCGCCCCGTCCACAGACCGCACCGCCCAGGAGCGGTTCGGCATGCGACTTCGGATGGTCAAGGACCAGCGCTACCGATCGGCCTACATCGTCGGTGCCGTCTGCCCCGCTCGCGACACCGGCGCCGCGCTGGTCCTGACCTACGTCTCGATGGCGGCGATGAACCTGCTACTCGAGGAGGTCGCATCGCAACTGCCGCGCGGCACGCACGCGGCGATGCTGATCGACAACGCCGGCTGGCATGTCGCCAACGAATTGCGCGTCCCGACGAAGATCAGCTTCGTCCACCTGCGGCCGTACTCGCCCGAGCTGAATGTTATCGAGAAGGTCTGGCAGTATCTACGAGGCCGCTACCTGTCTGGCCGCCTGTTCGCCAGCACGCGAGCCATCGTGGACGCCTGCTACACCGCCTGGAACAGGCCGCATCCGCTCGCTGACGGATTTCGCCTG
>NZ_JBNXUM010000068.1:0-5531 GCF_050563545.1 Falsiroseomonas sp. HW251 | reverse complement strand
AGAGGCGCAGACCGCCGAGATGGGCACGCAGGACGCGGCGCGACCAGCAGCAGGCCGCGCGCGCGAAGGGGCGATCTTGGGACACCGGCACGGATGTCTAGGAGAGCGCAGTGCTCGGCCCGATCGCGCCGGCCTCGCGCATCGGCCACCCCGCGCGGGGGCGTATTGCGCTGACGGTGACCTGCAGCCCGGCGACCTGATCTTCACCGGCACGCCGGCCGGCGTCGGTCCGGTGCGGCCGGGCGACCGGATGGAGGGCGAGATCGAGGGCGTCGGCCGGCTGTCCGTCGCGATCGGCCCCGCGCTGTAGCCGGCTTCAGGCCTGCGGGACGCTCCGCCGCGCCATGTCGAAAAGCATGGTGCGAAGCTGCGGCTCCTGCCGCATCGCAGCGCGGTCGGGCCGGCTCAGCAGCGCGAGGCGCCGCACGATCGGCGGCTCCGTCACCCGGCTCGCGGAGAGCTCGCCGCGCGCGACCTCGTCGGCGACCACGCCGCGCGGCAGCACCGCCGTCGCCAGGCCGCGCGCCACCAGCCGCTTGATGGCGGCGACCGACTGCACCTCGAAGGCGATGCGCAGCGGAACGCCACGCCGCGCCGCCTCCGACGCCAGCGTGCGGGAGATGCTGTCCACGCGTCCCGGCAGGGCGAGCTCGCCGGCGAGCACCTCGACCATCGTGATCTCGGGCGCTACGCCACCCGCGGCCGGGCGCACCAGCACCAGCGCCTCCTCCAGCACCGGCTCCGCGGTCACGCCCTCGCGCTCCGGCGGGTCGTAGGCAAGGGCGAGGTCGAGCCGGCCGGCCTCCACCCACTCCGCGAGGGTGAAGCTCAGCTCCTCCACCAGCCGCAGCTCGAGGTCCGGCAGCTCCGTCCGCGCGCGCTGCACCAGGTCGGGGCCGAGCAGCGCAACCAGGCTCGGCGAGAGGCCGAGCGACAGCGTCTCCCGCACGCGCTTGCCGAAGCCCATGACGTCCCGCTGCGTGTCGTCCACCTGGCGGAGGATGGCGCGCGCGCGGTCGAAGAGCAGCCGTCCCGCGGGCGTCGCCTCCACGCCGCGCGAATGCCGCGCGAGAAGCTGCACGCCTAGCCCGTCCTCGAGCTGCTTGACCTGCAGCCCGAGCGCGGGTTGCGCGACGTGCAGCGCCTCGGCCGCCCGGGTGATGCTGCCGAGTTCGATCACACGCACGAAGTAGCGAAGCTGGCGCAGGTTCATCGCGTCCCTCCCCCGGCCATATAGCGCGCAGGGGGGCAGGCAGACAGCGATTGACTTTGTGCCGGCCTGCGCCCCGCGCCACAACGGTCCCCTGAGAGAGGAAACGCGAATGTCCGACGACGCCGTCCAGCATGCGATCCGCGAGTTGGTGATCGCCAACCGCATCCTGGCGCGGGAGGACGTGATCGACGATTTCGGCCATGTCAGCCTGCGCCACCCGACCGACCCGGGGCGCTACTTCCTCTCGCGCAGCCGCAGCCCCGTCGCGGTGACCGCCGACGATATCATGGAGTTCACGCTGGACGGCACGCCCCTCGAGCAGCGCGGCCGGCGCATGTACGCCGAGCGGGCCATCCATGGCGCGATCTACATGGCGCGGCCCGACGTGACCTCCGTCGTGCATCACCACGCGCGCGCCGTGCTGCCCTTCACCGTCGCCAAGCTGGAGCTGAAGCCGGTCTTCCACATGGGCAGCGTGATGGGCGCGACCGTGCCGCTCTGGGACAGCCAGGACGAGTTCGGCGACACCAACATGCTGGTGGACAACATGCCGAGCGGTCATTCGCTGGCCCGCGCTCTCGGGCAGAACGCGACCGTGCTGCTGGCGCGGCACGGCGCCTGCAATGTCGGCCGCAGCCTGCGCGCCGCCGTCTTCACCGCGGTCTACACCAAGGAGAATGCCGAGATGCTGCTGGCGAGCCTGCCGCACGCGCCGCTCAGCTATCTCACGCCTGGCGAGATCGCGAAGACGTCGGAGATGCTGCTGTCGGACATGCCGCTGGCCCGCGCCTGGGACTACTACCTCGCGCGCGCCGGCTTTTCCGGACTTTGAGAGGGGAGGACGCGACCATGAGCAAGGCTCTCGAGCGATCCTATGACGGCATCATCATCGGCGCCGGCCAGCACGGGCTCGTGCTCGGCAGCTACATGGCCCGCGCGGGGCTCAAGGTGCTGCTCGTGGACCGGCGGCTCGACTACGGCGGCGGGCTGACGACGAAGGAAGCGACGCTGCCCGGCTTCTACCACAACCTGCACTCGATCAACCATTTCCACATCAGCGAGACGCCGTGGTTCCGCGACCTCGGCCTAGAGGACAAGGTCACCTACATCACGCCGCGCTACGAATTCGGCCAGGCGCACAAGGACGGCACGGCGCTGGTCTTCGGCCGCGACCTCGAGGAGACGATCGCGAATGTCGCCCGCTTCTCGAAGCGCGACGCGCAGACCTTCCGCGAATGGAACCACCGCTCCGAGGAAATGACGCGCCGCATCCTGCTGCCCGAGCGCTATGCCGAGCCGCTGTCGCAGGCCGAGCGCGAGGCGCTGCTGGAGAAGAGCCCCGTCGGCCGCGACTTCCTCGCCGTCGCGCGCCGCCAGCCGCTGGACGTCGTGCAGGAGCTGTTCGAGGACGAGCATGTCCGCCTGCTCTTCCTCTTCAAGGTGTCGCTCTTCGGCACCTGGCTGACCGACACCATGTCGAAGACGAGCCCGATGGGCTCCGTCATCCGCGCCTTCGACCTGGAGAGCGGCTACCAGCTCTGTCAGGGCGGGTCGTTCAACCTGGCGCGCGGCCTGATGGAGACCTTCATCGCGGCCGGCGGCACCTTCGCGCCGCAGGTCAACCTCGACCGCATCCTGGTCGAGGGCGGGCGCGCCACCGGCATCGTGCTGGCGGATGGCCGCACCGTGCGCGCCGGACGCTTCGTTGCCAGCACGATCGACGTGCACCAGACCTTCGAGCGGCTGCTCGGCCGCGAGCAGCTGCCCGCCGCCTTCGCCCGGAAGCTCGACAATTTCCAGTACACGGGCTGGACGCTGTTCGGCGTGCACCTGGCGCTGGAGGAAAGCCCGCGCTTTGCCGCATCGAGCTTCGACCCGAACCTGAACCGCGCGCTGAAGTGGAGCGTCGGCGCGGAGAGCATGGATGACCTGAACTCCGCCTTCGAGGACGTGAAGGCGAACCGGGTCCCGAGGATCGTCCAGTTCGGCTCCGGCCCGCTCAGCCTGCTCGATCCGACGCAGGCGCCGCCGGGGCGGCACACCACCTACGCCTGGCACGTCATGCCGATGAACCCCGACATCGGCACGCAGTCCTGGGAGGATTTCACGGAGGAGTTCTCCGAGCGGATCATCGACCGCTTCGCGGAATACGCGCCCAACCTCACGAAGCGGAACATCCTTGGCAAGCATGTCTACACCGCGCGCGAATACGTGCAGGAACTGCCGAACATGCGCGGCGGCGACATCTTCATGGGTGCCTTCAGCGCCGAGCAGGTGATGTACAACCACTTCGGCTACCGCACGCCGGTGCCGAACCTTTACATGGCGGGCTCCGCCTGCCATCCCGGCGGCGCGATTTCGGGCGGCGCGGGCTACATCACGGCCGGGCTGATCGCCGACGACCTCGGCGTCCCGCGCTGGTGGTCGCACCGGACAGCGCGCGAGGCGCTCTCCACCCTGCCGGCGGCCGCGTGATGCGCGTCGCCGTCGTCACCGGCGCGGGCCAGGGCATCGGGCGTGTCTTCGCGCGCGCCCTGGCCGGCGCCGGCCATGCCGTGGTCATCGCGGAGCGCAACGCGGACCGCGCCGCCGCAGTAGCCGACGAGGTCCGGGCGGAAGGCGGCACCGCGCTCGCCGTCGAGACGGACGTGGCGTCCGAGGCATCGGTCAACGCCATGGCTGCGGCGGCCGTGGAGCGCTTCGGGCGCCTCGACGTGCTGGTCAACAATGCCGCGATCTTCTCGACATTGGAGATGCGGCCCTTCGACCAGATCCCGCTGGACGAGTGGGAGCAGGTGCTGAAGGTCAACGTGACGGGCCCCTTCCTCTGCGCGCGCGCGGCGTTGCCCGCCATGCGCCGGGGCGGCTTCGGGCGGATCATCAACATCGCCTCGGCCGCGGTGACGCTCGGGCGGCCGAACTACCTGCACTACATCGCCTCCAAGGCGGCGCTGGTCGGCATGAGCCGGTCCATGGCGCGGGAGCTCGGTTCGGACGGCATCACGGTCAATGCCATCCTGCCCGGGGCGACCTACACCGAGATCGAGCGCAAGACCGTCACGCCGGAGCAGAAGCAGCGCATCGTCGCGCTGCAATGCATCCCGCGCCCGCAGGTGCCGGAGGATCTGGTTGGCGCGCTGGTGTTCCTGGCCTCCGACGGTGCGGCCTTCGTCACCGGGCAGGCGCTGACCGTCGATGGCGGCGCGACGCATCCATGAGCACGAAGCTGCGCCTCTCGCTCGCCTGCGGCGACTATGACCGCACGCGGCCGATCCTGGACGGGCGCGTGGAGGTTGAGGGCTGCGAGCTCGCGGCCCTTCCGCTCACGCCGGAGGAGAGCTTCTTCCGCGCCTTCCGCCACCAGGCCTTCGACGTCGCCGAGCTGTCGCTGTCCACCTACGTCATGACGACCGCGCGCGGCACCTGCCCCTACATCGCCGTGCCCGCCTTCGTCTCGCGTTCCTTCCGGCACTCCGCCATCTACGTCCGCCGCGACCGCGGCATCGCGCGGCCGGAGGACCTGAGGAGCAAGCGCATCGGCGTGCCGGAGTACCAGGTGACCGCCGCCGTCTGGGCGCGTGCGATCCTGGAGCAGGAGCATGGCGTGCGCCCGCAGGATCTGCACTGGGTATCGGGCGGCGTCGAGGAGCCGGGCCGCCCGGAGAAGGTCGCGCTCTCCGTGCCGCCCGGCGTCGAGCTGTCCCGTGCGCCGGAGGGGCGGTGGCTGTCGGAGATGCTCGCCGCCGGCGACCTCGACGCACTGATGTGCCCCCGCGCGCCCTCCTGCTTCGATGCGGGCCACCCCGAGGTCGCGCGGCTCTTCGCCGATCCTGCGGCTGCCGCGGCGGAGTGGTACCGGCGGCGCGGGATCTTCCCGATCATGCATGTCGTCGGCATCCGCCGCAGCCTGGTGGAAGCGCATCCCTGGCTGCCGCAAAGCGTCTTCAAGGCCTTCACGGCGGCACGCGACATCGCCCTGCAGCGTCTGCGCGACACCACCGCCCTTGCGGTCTCGCTGCCCTTCCTGGTCGAGGAGACCGAGCGCACGCAGGCGCTCATGGGAACCGACTTCTGGCCCTATGGCCTGGCGAGCAACCGGGAGACGCTCGACGTCTTCCTTCAGCACCACCACGCCCAGGGCCTTTCGCCGCGACGACTGACGGCGGAAGAGCTCTTCGCGAATTCAGCGCTGGAGCGGTTCATGATCTGAGCTGCCCGGGCCGGGTTCGGACCTGCACCGATGGGCCACCATCGGACGCCGGCATCTGGCCGATCACCCCATCGAGACTCCGGTCAGACCGACCGCCGCAGCCCGGCG
>NZ_JBNXUM010000067.1:0-2500 GCF_050563545.1 Falsiroseomonas sp. HW251 | reverse complement strand
GGCGCAGCGAAAGCGAGTCCGAAATGGGCGATTAGTCACGGGCATGAGACCCGAAACCGAGTGATCTAGCCATGGCCAGGCTGAAGGTGGGGTAACACCTACTGGAGGGCCGAACCCACGCCTGTTGAAAAAGTCGGGGATGAGCTGTGGCTAGGGGTGAAAGGCCAATCAAACTCGGAAATAGCTGGTTCTCCGCGAAATCTATTGAGGTAGATCGTCAGGTGATCACCCTCGGAGGTAGAGCACCGGAAGGGCTAGGGGGGCCCAAAGCCCTACCAAACCCTACCGAACTCCGAATGCCGAGGAGTGCAGCCTGGCAGACAGACAGTGGGTGCTAAGGTCCATTGTCGAGAGGGAAACAGCCCAGACCATCGTCTAAGGTCCCCAAATGATGGCTAAGTGGGAAAGCATGTGGGACGGCCAAAACAACCAGGAGGTTGGCTTAGAAGCAGCCATCCTTTAAAGAAAGCGTAATAGCTCACTGGTCTAATAGCTGTTCTGCGGCGAAAATGTAACGGGGCTCAAGCCATCTACCGAAGACATGGGTGTGCAGCAATGCACGCGGTAGCGGAGCGTTCCCTAGGCCTGTGAAGCCATACCGGTGACGGGTGGTGGAGGTATGGGAAGTGCGAATGCGGACATGAGTAGCGACAAGGAGAGTGAGAAACTCTCCCGCCGAAAGTCCAAGGGTTCCTGCGCAAGGTTAATCCGCGCAGGGTGAGCCGGCCCCTAAGGCGAGGGCGAGAGCCGTAGCCGATGGGAAGCGGGTGAATATTCCCGCGCCCGCCAGAAGTGACGACCTTGAAACGCTGTTCGGCCTTATCGGATTGGCCGGGCGGTTGGAGAGGTCCGGGAAACAGCTCTGGCACATGGACCGTACCCGAAACCGACACAGGTGGACTGGTTGAGTATACCAAGGCGCTTGAGGGAACCATGCTGAAGGAACTAGGCAAATTACTCGCGTAACTTCGGGATAAGCGAGACCTGCTGCGACGCAAGTCGTGGTGGGTGGCACAAACCAGGGGGTGGCGACTGTTTAGTAAAAACACAGGGCTCTGCGAAGTCGTGAGACGACGTATAGGGTCTGACGCCTGCCCGGTGCCGGAAGGTCAAGGGGAGGAGTGAGAGCTCCGAACCGAAGCCCCGGTAAACGGCGGCCGTAACTATAACGGTCCTAAGGTAGCGAAATTCCTTGTCGGGTAAGTTCCGACCTGCACGAATGGCGTAACGACCTCCCCACTGTCTCCAGCATGGGCTCAGCGAAATTGAATTCCCCGTGAAGATGCGGGGTACCCGCAGTTAGACGGAAAGACCCTATGAACCTTTACTGCAGCTTCGCAGTGGCGCCAGGAAGGGACTGTGTAGGATAGGTGGGAGGCTTTGAAGCCGGGGCGCTAGCCTCGGTGGAGCCACCCTTGAAATACCACCCTGTGCCTTTCTGGCGTCTAACCGCATCCCGTCATCCGGGATCGGGACCCTGCGTGGTGGGCAGTTTGACTGGGGCGGTCGCCTCCCAAAGTGTAACGGAGGCGCGCGATGGTGGGCTCAGGCCGGTCGGACATCGGCTGTTGAGTGCAAAGGCACAAGCCCGCCTGACTGCGAGCGCGACAGCGCGAGCAGAGACGAAAGTCGGCCTTAGTGATCCGGTGGTCCCGCGTGGAAGGGCCATCGCTCAACGGATAAAAGGTACTCTAGGGATAACAGGCTGATCTCCCCCAAGAGTCCACATCGACGGGGAGGTTTGGCACCTCGATGTCGGCTCATCGCATCCCGGGGCTGGAGCAGGTCCCAAGGGTTCGGCTGTTCGCCGATTAAAGCGGTACGTGAGCTGGGTTTAGAACGTCGTGAGACAGTTCGGTCCCTATCTGCTGTGGGTGTACGAGACTTGAGAGGATCTTTCCCTAGTACGAGAGGACCGGGAAGGACGCACCTCTGGTGAACCGGTTGTCGCGCCAGCGGCACGGCCGGGTGGCCAAGTGCGGAATGGATAACCGCTGAAGGCATCTAAGCGGGAAACCAGCCTCGAAACGAGGTCTCGCCGAGGGCCGTGGAAGACCACCACGTCGATAGGCCGCAGGTATAAGAGGGGTAACCCTTTCAGCCGAGCGGTCCTAATCGCCCGATAGAGCTCCTGTATCCACCAACACCGCACCGGCCAGGGTGTCCTCGTGACACCCCCAGCCGCGCGCAGCACCAAGCCGCGCACTACCAACCCAAGCCAACACACACACACACCAGATCCCCACCCCTCATCCGTTGTCTCGATCCGGCCTGGTGGCCCGGTGGTCATCGCGAGGATGATACACCCGATCCCATCCCGAACTCGGCCGTGAAACACCTCAGCGCCCATGGTACTGCACCTCAAGGTGCGGGAGAGTCGGTCGCCGCCGGGCCACCACGCCGGATCCAGACAACAACCTTCAACGCGGGGTGGAGCAGCCCGGTAGCTCGTCAGGCTCATAACCTGAAGGTCACAGGTTCAAATCCTGTCCCCGCATCC
>NZ_JBNXUM010000066.1:0-7403 GCF_050563545.1 Falsiroseomonas sp. HW251 | reverse complement strand
GAGGCGTCGCGGCCTGGCGCGTCGGTGGCGGCAGTGGCCGATCGGCATGGAATGAGCCGGAGCCTGCTGTTCGAATGGCGTCGCCAGGTACGCGAGGGGACGATGCCGGGCGTGATGCGTGCAGATGCGGCCGCGACGCTGGTGCCGGTCCGCATCGTGGAGGAAGCGCCGCCGAAGAAGACGCTGCGCCGGTCTGCCGAGCGTACGGCCAAGGCGGCGGCGGCGGTCGAGGTGGTGCTGTCGAACGGCCGGATGCTGCGGGTGTCTGAGGCGATCGCGCCGGAGGTGCTGGGGCGGCTTGTGGCGGCGCTCGACGGCTGATGCTGGCGCTGCATGCCGGGATGCGCGTGCACCTCGCGCTGGGCGCGACCGACATGCGCAAGGGCTTCGACGGGCTGGCGGCGCAGGTGCAGACGGCGCTGAAGGCCGATCCGTTCTCCGGCCACTTGTTCCTGTTCCGCGGCAAGCGGGGCGATCTGCTGAAGGCCCTTTGGTGGGACGGCCAGGGCCTGGTGCTGCTGGCCAAGCGGCTCGAGAAGGGCGGCTTTCTCTGGCCGACGATCGCGCGCGAGGGCGTGGTGACGCTGACGACGGCGCAACTGGCGATGCTGCTGGAGGGCCTGGACTGGCGCACGCCGACGCCGAGTTGGAAACCCGAGATCGCGGTGTAGTCTCTTGCGCCGACGCGGCGGCGTCTGGGACGATTCCGATGTGACGCCGCATGTCGACAGCGCACTGCCCGACGATCCCGCTGCGCTGGCGGCGATGATCGCGGCGCTGCGCAGTGAGCTGGCCGAGGAGCGCAGCGCCCGCCGCATGGCGGAGGTCGGCCTGCACGCCAAGACGCTGGAGGCGGAGCGGCTGCGGGTCCAGATCGCGCGCCTCCGGCACGAGCGGTTCGGGCGCTCGTCGGAGCGCCTGGCGGGCGAGGTCGAGCAACTAGAACTGCGGCTCGACGAGGTGCTGGCCGACATCGCGGCGTCAGGCGGCGCGGACGACACCGAGGACGAGGCGGCCAGCGCCGAGGCGCCGGAGGAGAAGGCGCGGTGCCGCGGCCGCAAGCCGCTGCCGGAAAGCCTGCTGCGGCGGGATGTCGAACACCTGCCCGCCGAAGGCTGCACCTGCCGGACCTGCGGCGGCGTGCTGCGGAAGGTGGGTGAGGACATCACGGAGATCCTGGAGTACCGCCCTGGCCGGTTCGAGGTGGTGCGCCACATCCGGCCTGCGTTCTCCTGCCGGGCCTGCGAGGCGATGACGCAGGCGCCGATGCCCTCGCAGCCGATCGAGCGCGGCAGGCCGGGCCCCGGGTTGCTGGCCCACGTGCTGGTCTCGAAGTACTGCGACCACATCCCGCTCTACCGCCAGTCGGAGATCTACGAGCGCGACGGGCTGGACCTGCCGCGCGGGCTGCTGGCGGGCTGGGTCGGCAGGTCGGCCGCGCTGGCCGAACCGATGGCCGCGTACATCGGCCGCCACGCCCTGGCCGGGCCGCGGGTGCATGCGGACGACACGCCGATGCCGATGCTCTCGCCAGGAAAGGGCCGGACGCAAACCGCGCGGTTCTGGGCCTATTTGCGCGACGACCGGCCATTCGGCGGGCGTGATCCGCCCGCGGTGCTCTACGAGTTCACGCCGGACCGGAAGGGCGAGCACCCGCAGCGGCGCCTGCGCGATTTCGAGGGCATCCTGCAGGCCGACGCCTATTCCGGGTTCAACGCCCTCTACGAGACCGGCCGCGTGGTCGAGGCGGCGTGCTGGACGCATGCACGGCGCTACTTTCACGACGAACTGCTGGCCAACGGCAGCCCGCTGGCGCGCGAGGCGATCGAGCGCATGCAGCCGCTGTTCGCCATCGAGGCGGAGATCCACGGCCAGCCGCCGGAGGCGCGCCTCGCCACTCGCCAGGCGCGCTCGGCGCCCATCATGGCCGACCTGCACGGCTGGCTGGAGGCGACGCTGCGGCGGATCTCCGGCAAGTCGGACCTGGCCAAGGCCATCCGCTATACGCTGGCACAGTGGAGCGCGCTGACGACGGTGCTGCGCGACGGTCGCGCCTGCCTGCACAACAACGCCGCTGAGCGGTGCATGCGGCCCCTGGCGCTGGGCCGCAAGAACTACCTGTTCGCCGGGTCGCTCGAGGGCGGCAGGCGCGCCGCGATCATCTACACCCTGGTCGGCACCGCGGAGCTGAACGGCTGGACCCGCAGGCGTATCTCCACATCCTGCTCGACCGCATCGCCGATCACCCGATCAATCGCATCGGCGATCTCGCGCCATGGAACCTGCGACCCAACGCCGCCTGACCTGCGTCAACCCGCCGACGCCGTAGCCGTCAGCGCACGCTTACCTCTTATGCGAGAGTTCGTCGCAGCTGACTGTCACCTTATTCGGGGGCGCCGCGGTGCCGTCCAAGCACTAGCCCAGATAAAAGGTAGGCTGTGCCTGCAGTGACAGGCAAAGCTAGCAGCGGCGCTAGCTCGGCCGGCACGAGAATAGAGGTGAACACCTCAACAAGGAGCAGCCCGATTCCCCAAACGACCAGGTAGACGGACGTATAAGAGACGATGGCGCCCAAATTTGGATGCGCACCGAAGACCGCCTTCACATTCAGCGCCGTCGAGAGCGCAACACCGGCGATGAAGGTCATCGTGTACGCGGCGCGTGCCGGCAATAATGCTCCCCGGAGGAGCGCGAGGTAGAGAAGATACGTTAGTGCCGCGTTCGTGGCTCCAGTACCGAGGAAGGCAAGGAGGCGCAGCGGTCCTGGTCGCATTTCAAACAGTGAACCTGTAATAGTCGTGAGCCACGGCGCGCGCCCCAAACCCTTCCTTGTGTTCGACGAGTCCGTCGTTCAGCCAGCGGCCTTGCTGTTCGGTCGAGTTCCCAAAGTCAAACCATCGCTTGGTCGCGAATACGTCGTTGAGCAGATGGAAGAATAGGTGGTCCAGAGCGCCTAGCGCAAAACCGTCCGAGTTCGCGGCAGCGTACTGCAGATGCGCGACCTCATGGGTCTCGTAAATGACGGCGCCGCCCACCAGCGCCCCCTTCAGCGTTGCGACGAAGAGCCGGATGTTATGCGGAAAACGGGCGTGCAGCAGGCGTATCTCGTCGAGACTGTGAACGGGTAGAACGCCGTAACGACCTTGCAAGTGTGTCTCAAGCAGCGCCCAGTAGCCGCTCCAATCGTCGGACTCGCTCGCGTCGATCCCCGACCGCATGGCTTTCGCAGCGCTGCGGCGACGCCGGTCCTGCGGCACCGGCCGGCGGGCCATGTCGATCGCTGAGAGCAGGTCACGCCGATAAAGGACCGCATTGGCGCGGAACAGCGCATAGCGATCCTCTTCGGCCGGCATGCGATGATAGATGTGTGGAATCGTTTTGTAGACCGCTGCGGTGAAGCAGCGGCGTCGCATGTCGTCAATTACAACGGAGAAGACGTCCAACATCAGCGGCGTCGTCATGCCGCGTGAGACGACAAAGCCGCCATAGGTCAGGCCTTGATGGCTATGGATCTGCGACTGCACTGCGTGCGCGGGTAGCACCGCCGCCAAGTGCCCATCGGCGTACACCATCTGCGAGCAGTCCTCGAATCGGTGTGCGTGGTAGTCCATGTAGTCGCGCGACAACAAAAATGTGCCATTCTTGCTGGCTTCCACGAAGGAGTTCCAATCCTCGCGCCGACTCGGGACGTAGGGCTCGACGGTAATTCGCCGAACGACGCGGCGAGCGGTCACAACCAAGTCCGCTCCACCACGCTCTCCGGCTTTCCGCTAACGTTGTCGAAGATGCGCCAAATGTACTCGCCAATTACGCCCAACATCACCAGAATAATGCCCGAGAAGAAGGCGATCAGCGCGACAATGGTCGGAAAGCCTTGAACCTCGCTGTTCCCGAGGGCCGCCTGCACGACGATGTTGATGCCATACATAAAGGCGAGCAGGGCGACGCCCGTCCCAAAGCCCGACAGAATACGGATCGGCGCCACTGAGAAGCCGCTCACCGTGTCGATCATGAAGTTGAGCTTCTTGCGAAAGGTCCAGCGCGACGTTCCATACGTGCGCGCCCGCCGCTCGTAGGGCACGACGACCGGCGGGATGCCGAGCCAGAAGGCGTACATGTTCGGATTGGTGTTGCGCCCGCTGCCGGCCATGTGCGGCAGCATCAAGCGGTCCATCAGCATTAGATCGAAGCCGCCCTTCGGGTAACCCTTCACCACGAGCCAGTCAACAATCCTATAGTAGAGCCAGGCGAGCGCGCGAGTAGACGCTGGATCCTTACGAGAGGTTCGGGCAGCAATGGTAAAGCGGCTTCCGGCGCGCCAGTGGTCCACCATTTCCAGGACCGTCTCTAACGGATCCTGTAAGTCAGCGGCAACGATGATGAAGCAGTCCCCAGTGACGTAGCGCAGCCCGGTCTTGGACGCGGCAACGGCGCCAAAATTTCGCGCAAGCGAGACCACCTTCAGCCAAGGCCGTCGCGACTTGATCGCCAGCAGCCCGTCTAGCGAGCCGTCGCCCGACCCGTCGTTTACCGCGACGACCTCGAGCGTCATGCCCCGTTCGACGAGCCGTGCCTTGAGCCAGAGCAGCCCGTTTTCGAGCGACGGCAAACTGCTCTCGTTCCAATACACCGGAATAACGATGGACAGCCTAGCGCCAGAGACCGGAACGGCCGGCGCTTCCAGCGGCGCAGGCAACGGAGGACCCACGTTGTTATCCATGCTCAAGGACCGCCAAGCCGACGCCAGTGCGCCCGTAACCGTTGCCGTTGTACAGCATGTAGCGCTCGCCTCTGAGGTCGAGCACAGCTGCGTAGCAGACCATTTCACCGTCCCACTGGCCCGGCGTCGGTGCAATCCCAGCCTCTGCGTCGCGTCGCGTCCAGGCAAGGCCGTCCGGTGAGGTAGCGAAGCCGATCCGGTAGCCTAACGGAGTGCGCACCGAGTACCACATCTGCCAGCCGCCGCCTGGCTCGCGTATGATCCACGGCCGACCGAAGCCCAGTTCGCCGCGGCCGGGTGACAGGAGTTCCCGCCCCGCCGCCGGCCAGGCGATGCCGTCCGCCGAAGACACGTGGCACAGTGAGTAGCGCGGCTGCAGGCGGGCTGCCGCCTCCGAGAACTCACCGCCGCCTATGTACCACATCTCCCATCCGTCCCCGCTTTCGTTATGGAGGACGAATGGGGCCGTGCGAAAGAAGGCCTCACCGGGACCGCGGTCCAGTACCGGCGTCTCCTGCGCGCGTACGAACTCCGCCCCCGCACCATCGCCCAACGCTAGACCGGTGAACAGCGTATACGGGATCTTCCGCTGCAACTGATAGCCTACGTAGTAGAGCCGCAGCCTACCGTCGGGCATCGGCACGGCGCAGCAGGGATTGACACCGTTGTCGTCGAACATCCCGGGCGCACCGATGTCGAGCACTGGAGCCTCCGCGACGTCGAGCAAGCGCCGCGGATCGCGCGCGTCGAGCTCGATCCAGCCCACGCGCGCGACTGTGCTCGTGTCCGCGGACGCGAGCAGCACACGCACGCGATGCCTCTCGTCCACGCGCGGCAACGGCGTCGGCAGCATAGCGTGGCTGCGCGCCCAGGGCTGGTGACCGGGCGGCGCCCAGAGCAGGCCAAGTTTGCGCCACCTCACAGTGCCACGGCCTCCATGTCGAACTGGTTTGTCACGATGGCCCGGGCTCCTCAGGGACGCGGAAAAAACGGCGCGCGCTAACCTTCGCCGATTCCTGGGCGGGCGGGCGGAACATCTGTCCGGGCTCGGTGTCGCGCGAGATCACGATGCCCGGCCCCACCCAGCAGTCAGAGGCGATACGGAGGTTGTTGCCGACCGCGGCGTTCACCCCAAGGAAGCAGTTCTCCCCCACATCGCAGAAGCCCGAGATGACGACGTGCGACGAGACGAAGACGTTCGCGCCAATTCGAGAGTGGTGGCCGATATGGTTGCCACTCCACAGCACGACGTTCGGCCCGACGTCGACGAAGCTCTGGATCACGTTCGCCTCGAAAACAAAGCAGTGCTCGCCGAGTTGGGCGCTAGGCGAAACGAAGGCGCGCGGGCTTACGTAAGACGCCAAGCGGTAGCCCATGGCCTGCGCCGCCGCCGCGAGCCGCGTTCGGAGCCGGTTTAGCTGCGTATAGACGACCGCAGCGTAGGCGTCGTGCGTCTCTGGCGGGAAGCGCGCCGCCATGTCCTCAAGCGAGACAACCGGCAGGCCGCGTAGGTTTTCGCGCCGGAGGAAGGCGCGCTCCACCGCGAACGCTGCGACGCGGTAGCTCGTATCGGCCTCGAAGTATTCGTGTGCTACCTCAGCGAAGGCGCTGTCGCCGATCAGCACGAGGCCTCGGGTCTTCTGCACGGGCGAGGCTCCTCCCGTCACGGCCGCCGCACCAGGATGTCCTCCCGCCGGTTTGCCATCGGGAGGGTGTGCGGCTGTGACACCACCCAAGCATCGGCGCCGGCCGACCGCGCACGCGCGAGCAGCGCCAAAATCACCGCGTCGTCCATCTCGCCTGGAGTGGGGGCGTTGAAGGCCAGCAACGGATCCTCGTCGCGGCCAGTGTAGCGCCGATGGTGCGCAACGCCGGCAGCGGTGGCCAGGAAGCGCCGCCGCATGGAGGCGTTGGGGATATCGCCGATCAGCATCGCTCCTCCACCCGGCTGCAGCAACGCCTGTGCAGCATCGAGGAAGCCGAAGACGGAACCTTCAGTGAAGACGTATTGTAGCACAGAGTAAGCGATGGCCGCATCCACCTGCCCCGCCAGGTCTGCCAGAGCAGGCGCACAGTGCGGGAATGGGCCCGGAACCTTACGAATAAATGGCCGGTCCGGCAGACGCTCCAGCATCTCCTCCGAGTCTACGAGCACCAGACTGTGGCCGAGCCGCTCGCACTTTTCGATAATCATTAGAGGCAGGCCGCTACAGCCCGGGCCAATGTCCAGTACCGTAGCACCGGGCGCGTCCAGCCGTGGCAGCTTGGCGCTGATGTCGGCGAAGATCGTCTCCTCGTGCCCCGCCCGGTAAGAATCGGGGAAGCCGATGCGCTCATAGGGGCTCAGCCTGTCGTCCCTAGCCAGGAGGCGGAATCCTTCATAGTCCAAGCGGGCAAACCGCTGGGCTTGACTGTGTTCGTCCTCTGTCATTGGCCTGGGCCCCGAACGCAAAACCATACTCAACCGCCAGGTTGAAGTAACACTCTTACCAGAAGATCGGAATCAGGCCCTTCGCAGACCGCCACTGCAGACGGACCGGCAGCTGCGCGGCGCCCCGTCGTTCGGACCCAAGCCCTCTAGCCAGAGCGTCAGCGAGCGCGAATCGCCCGACTCCATTCGTCTATCTAACTCGAACGACGGGATGCAACCAGTCTCATAAACCAAGCGGACTATGGATTTACC
>NZ_JBNXUM010000065.1:0-8035 GCF_050563545.1 Falsiroseomonas sp. HW251 | reverse complement strand
ACCCCGATTCACTCAGCTCGGAAATCGCTCTAGCGGCAGTGGCTCTGCCGGCCACGACGCGACATTGGTCAAAGCGTTGGCTTCGCCCGATCCGCGACTGCCTCATTTGGAGGCAACCCAAGGCGGCCCACGCACGGGCGACGGATTTGGAATCGATCCACAGGAACGTCCACAGGAACTGGGGATTTCTCAGCAGCACCAGCGCTCCGACATTGGATGACAGCGCTACCGCACGCGTGTTCGATTCAGGCGGAATGCGAAATGCCGCCGGCCCGAGGATCACTCGGCCCGAGCTACACGCGACGACTTAGCTGAGGAGCTGATCCTGCGGGACACTGTTACGGCGCGGGCCGCCGGGCATGTTCTCGGGACATCTAGGCTGGCCCACACGCTGGACGAACTGCTCGACGGTCTCGTCGCGCGCGGCTCCTGCGGAACACAGGCGCCGACGCAGGACATGCCGGGCGGCGGTGGCGGAATCAGCGTCACACTGGTGTCCGGCGCGTGCCGCAATGCGAGGGCACCGTCCTCCGTCCGTAGAAGAAGCGAAGACCCCGTCACCGCCGCGCGCCTTCAGCATCTCGAAGGCCGGCGCGGTGCCGTCATGAAGGAGGTGGCGGTCGACATAAAGCAGGGTCTGGCCGTCCTCGCGCTCCAGCACGCGGTGGCGATCCCAGATCTTGTCGAACATCGTCCTCGGCGCGGCCTGGTCCGTCGTCATGCTTCCCCTTCCCCGGCACCAGAAGTTTGATGGCAATCGTGACGCGGTCGGACCACGCGGTAAGCGCCGCCTCGATCGACCTACGATGTCGAGACCGGCGGCAGCATCGCGGGACGCTCCGAAGGCCTGCGCATCAGTCGGCTTGGATGCGGGCTTCCTGCACTAAGCGGCGCCACTTGGCGATCTCTGCCGCGATAAAGGCGTCGGTTGCCGCCGCATCCATGCCGCCGGGCTCCAGGCCGAGAGTCTGAAGCCTTTCGCGAATGGCATCGCTCGCAAGGACCGCGGCGGTTTCCGTGCGCAGCCGTGCTACGATAGGTGCCGGCGTGCTGGCCCGCGCAGAAAGGACGTGCCAGACGCTGATCTCGAAGCCAGACACGCCCGCCTCGCCGACGGTTGGCAGTTGCGGCGAGGTCGCCGCGCGCTGCGCGCCGGATGTGGCGATCGCCCGCAGGCGTCCCGCCTGCACGGGCTCCGCGACCTCCGCGGGGCCCGCGAACATGAAGTCCAGCGTGCCGTTCATTAGATCGGTCAGGGCGGCGCCGTTACCGCGATAGGGCACGTGCTCGGCCTCGAAGCCGGCGAGCCGCCCCATCAGCACGACGGCCACATGCGATGGCGACCCAACGCCCGGCGAGCCGTAGCTCAGCCGCTGCGGCGCTGTCCGCGCGCGTTGCACCAAAGAGGGCACGTCAGTCACCGCGCTGCTGGGTGGCACCACCAGCACGCTCGACGCTCGGGCCAGCAGCGCGACCGTGGTGAAGTCCCGCACCGTCTCGAAGCTCGGCGTCGCGACGATCAGGGGGCTGATGGCATGCGTACCGATATGGCCGATGACGAGGGTGTAGCCGTCCGCCGGCGCCTGCGCCGCCGCTCCCATGCCGAGAAGCCCGTTCGCGCCACCGCGGTTGTCCACGATGACGGGCTGGCCGAGCCGCTGCTGAAGGCCAGCGCCGACGAGACGCGCGAGGATGTCCGAGCTGCCGCCGGGCACAAAGGGCACGATGATCCGCACCGGCCGGTCTGGCCATTGTGCTTGGGCGGACGGCGCCACGCCGAGAAGCACCAACGCGGCGATGAACAACCCAGTGAAGCGACGCATCTTGGCTCCCCCTCCCGTGCGATTAGCTGCGCAGGGCGCGCGGCGCGATCTTGCGGCTCGCCAGCAGCGCGTCGGCGCTGGGCTGCAGCAGCCCGCAGCCGCCAGCCAGCGCCCACCAAAGCTGGTCCGCACGATGCACGACCAGGCATTCCAGGCTGCGGATCAACTGGTCTCCCTCATACGAATGGCCGAGCGCGATATGCGCGATCTCCTCGGGCAAGCCGACCGCGATGCAGATATGGGCGCCATAGACGGAGTGGCGCAGCGACGGCAGGCCGGTCGCGGATGGATCGCCCTCCCACCGCCGGCGATTGCCGGTGTCGAACTCCCACGGCTTGCCGACATCATGCAGCAGGCCGCCCGCGAGGACGACGTCACGTTCGATCCGCGCTTCCGGAAAGTCAGTGAGGAAGGTGTCGGCGATGGACAGTGCGAGCTTCGTCACGCCACGCAGATGCACCGTCTGGTCGCCCCGCCGCAGCGCCTGCATGCCGGGATTGCCCTCGCCCGGAACGTCGCGGACCCGCCCAAAGCTGCTTTCTGACAGGGCATAGGCCCAGGCCTCGATCGCCTTGGCTCGCAGTTCGCGATCGGCGATGTCGGCGAGTTCCGGCAGGTCCTCCATCACGCTGGCGCGCAGCGCCTCGGTGATCGGCCGCTTCGCGCGGCGGTCGAGGAAGTTCATACGCGTTCTCCCACGTCAGTATTGCTGTTTCCCGGCCATTGTCAGTCCGGGGTGATGCCGCCCTGCCGCACGATCGCCTCCCAGCGCGGGATTTCGGCGGCGAAGGCGTCGCGGACTTCCTGCGGCGTGCTGCCCACGGGCTCGAAGCCGAGCTCGGACAGGCGCAGGCGGATCGCCGCGCCGGTGATGACGGCGCGCGACGCCATCGCCAGCCGATCCACTACACCATCCTGCAGGCCGGCCGGGCCGACCAGGGCATTGATCAGCGCGGCGTCGACCTGCGGCAGGCCGGCCTCGGCCATGCTCGGCACCTCCGGCAGCAGATCGGTGCGCGCTCGGCCAGTGACGGCCAGCGCGCGCAGCCGGCCAGCGCGAACATGTTCGGCGATGGCGGGCACGGTCCCGAAGGCCATCTGCACGCGGCCCGCTAGGAGGTCGGTGATCATTGGCCCACCGCCGCGATAGGGCACGTGCAGATAGGCGAAGCCCGCGGCCTGGCGGAACTGCTCGCCGGCCATGTGCACCGCCGTGCCGTTGCCGGCAGAGCCGAAGGAAACCTGGTCCGGCTTCGCCCTCGCCTCCGCCACCAGCGCGGCGACGTCGCGCCAGGGCGCCGAGGCCGGCACGACCAGCGCCAGCGGCGCGCGAACCAGCAGCGAGACCGGCGTGAAGTCGCGCTGCGTGTCGTATGGGAGCCGGCTGCCGAAGAGCGCGGGGTTCACCACGAAGGCGGTGTCCACCACGCCGAGCGTGTAGCCATCGGCCGGCGCGGCCGCGACGGCCTGGGTGCCGGTGATGCTGGCCGCGCCACCGCGGTTCTCGACGACGACGGACTGGCCTAGGGCCGCCGTCAGTTCCTGCGCGAGTAGGCGTGCCGTGATGTCGCTCGCGCCGCCCGGCGGGTAGGGTACGACGAGGCGGATTGGACGCGCGGGCCATGCTTGGGCGAAGGCGCGACCAGCGGCCGGAAGCAGCGCTGCCGCCAGTAGCATGCGGCGCAGGATCATGGCGCGATCTCCCAGTGCTCGGTGACGAAGGGCGCCAGGCGATCCGGCGAGAGTTCGAAGCCAAGACCCGGCGCGTCGGGAACGGCCATCAACCCATCCGCGCCGAGCTCCATCGGACCCAGCAGCGTCAACAGCGGGTTGGGCGTGACGTCCACCTCGATAAAGGGATAGGGCGCAGGCCCGCCGCCGCGCCGCGGCAGCAGCAGCGCCCCCATCTGCAGCGCGGCATGGGCATTCACGACGCTGCCAAAGACATGCGGCATGACCGGCACGTCAAAGGCATCCGCCAGCGCCGCGATGCGCCGGAAACCCGTGAACCCGCCGCAAACCGCCATGTCAGGCTGCAGGACGGAGAAGGTGCGGGCGACAAGGAAATCGCGGAACGCGGCCAGGCTGCCCAGCGCCTCGCCGCCCGCAATGGCGCAGCGCGCTGCCGCGGCCACCGTTTGGTAACCGCCGATGTCTTCGGGCTGCAGCGGCTCCTCGACCCAGAGCAGGTCGGCCTCCTCCATGTGCCGCAGGCTCTCGAGCGCGGCGCCGACCGTGTATCCCTGGTTGATGTCGACCATCAGCCCGACCGCCGGCCCGACCTGGCGGCGCATCTCGCGCATGACTGCTCCGTCCAGCCGAGGCGCCGCGCCGACGCGCGGCTTGATCGCCCGGAAGCCGCGGTTCAGTAGCGCCTCCACCGCATCGGGATAGGCGCCGTAGGGATCGTCGCCTTCGGCGATGAAGGGCCCGCTGGCATAGGCCAGCATGCGGTCGCGCGACGCGCCGCCCAGCATCCGCGCCACGCTGATGCCGCGGGCACGCGCGGCGAGATCATGCAACGCCATGTCGATGGCGGAGATGGCCATCATGCCCGCCCCGCGCCGGTCATAGCCGAGCGAGCCGAGCATGGCGTTGAAGATCCGACCCATGTCCTCGGCTGGCTGTCCCAGCACCAGCGACGCGAGCCGCGTGCGGATCACCGTCGCGGCCGCGGCGGGGGAATTGAAGGCCTCGCCCCAGCCGGCGGTCCCGTCCTCGCCGACAAGCTGGAGGAGGAGCATCTCGCGCCGGCGGATGAAGGTGGAGGCATTGCCGAGCGCCGGGCTCGGCGCGAAGCCGACATGGAATCCCTGGATGCCGACGACCTTCACGGATCCTCCTCCCTTTCCTTCGGGGGACCGTGCAAAGCGAAGGCCATATCTGTCAAATACCAAGGTCGAACCGACATCGTAGACGGATGGTTCTGGTGCTGAATCTGCGCGAGCTCGAGGTATTCCGCACGATCATGGAGGCGGGTGGCGTGACTGGCGCCGCCGAGCGGCTCGGCATGACGCAGCCCGCGGCGAGCAAGATGCTGCGCCAGGCCGAGACGCGGCTGGGCTTCAGCCTGTTCCGGCGGGATCGCAACCGCCTTGTCGCGACGGAGGAGGCGCATGCGCTGCTCCCGGAACTCCTCGGCGCTTTTGCAGCGATTAGCGGCGCGGAGCGCCTGGCCGAGGCCCTTCGCAGCGGCCGCACGGGCCGTTTCACAATCGCAGCGGTGCCGGTGCTTGCGACCGCGCTGCTGCCCCAGCCAATCCGGGCCTTCCGTGCATTCCGCCCCGAGGTCATGGTGCGTCTGCGCGCCACGACGGCACTCGACGCCGTGAACCAGGTGGCGGACTATCGCGCCGATATCGGGCTGATCCTCGGCAAGTCTGGTGATGCACGGGTCGAGACGACGCTGCTCTGCCAATCGGAGATTGGCTGCGCTCTGCCGCCGCGCCATCCGCTCGCCGCGTGAAGGACGCTGTCATTTGCCGATCTCGCGGGCGCTACCCTTCGCGGGGGGCCATCGCGCTGATCAACTCGGCCGGCCTCGTTGGACTCGCCTTCGGCGGCATCGCCATGGGGGTGCTCGCCGACCGCCTGCCGATCCGAAGGATCGCGCTCGCGGGCACGCTCGTGGTCGGGCTTTGCGTGCTGCTGGCCAGTGCGGCGGGCCAACTCTGGCAATTCTACGTGCTGTTCTTCCTGGCCGGCGCGTTGAAGCCGCCGAGGCCGTGTCCGAGCCAGGCGAAGGCGAGGATGGCGCCCATCATGACGGCACGCTCGCTCACGCCGGCGAAGCGGCGCGCGCGCCGCAAGCTGGCGGCTGGCGGCCGGGGCGGCTACGTGAAGTACGCCCTGGACGGGAGGATTCTGCGCCGCTCGAAGGAAGCGCTGCGCCAAATGCCAAGTCCTTGACGGTCGCTGATCTCACCAGCAGCCTCACAACCGCACCGAGGGTCTTAGCGACGAACATCGCCCAGGCTGTGAGCGATCTGGCGTCGCTGGCGGAGGCCGTCGCGGCGAGTTCCTGACGACGCTGCGCGGTAGAGCACTCGAGGACTGCCAGCAGCGCCCGGGGAATAAGATCGATGTGCTGAACGGTGTCAGCAGCAGCAACGGCGGAACGCCGCAGCTTCCGTCCGCTAGGAAGCGCTGTAAGTGTCCCTCTGCACAAGCGCCCCAGTCAGCCAGTGCCATGGCGAGCGGCATGTTGGCTCGGAAGGTCGTCATATTGGCCGATATGGCGAGCGTCCTACCGCAACTTGCCATCTGAACACTGCGCGGCCCGCCGACGCCCAATTTTCGACGCCAGCTAGCGGGCTGCGCCGCCATTACGATTTTGGCGACACGGCACGCTTTATTGCCCCCGCTGGCCTGTGCCACCTCGCATGTACTGGCGCTCAGGATGATAATGCCGTCCCGTCGTCCACCACCTTCGCAGCGCGCTCATGAGCGCGCGGTGCCAAGGCGACCGAACGTCACCCCATGGTGGTTGAAGCACCAATCCGTGCTGCATGCCCCGCGCCGCTTACCAGCCGCGATACGGGCGCTGCGCGTGCAGCCACGCGTGGCGAGCGGCGCGTTCGCGCTCGATCCGCATTGCTTCACGGCGCGCCGCCTCAGCGATGCGCGCGCGCTCGTATTCTCGACGGCGATCGCCCCAGTCGTAGCGGCCCTCGCGATGTCCGTAGAAGCGCGCACCATCATCCCGATCGTAATAGCCGACCGGCTGCACTCGCGCGTGCTCTCCCGCATTCAGCGGCATTGGCCGGGCGTCCGCTGGGCTTGCCGCCATGCCCCCGCCGAGCGCCCCGATCAACGCCACGGCCGTAATCGTCATCCTGCGCACCCGGACCTCTCCTTCGTGCTGTCCGACCTGCACGATGGAACAGGAGCGCGGTGACGCCCGGCTGGCGCGACGGTGGCGAGGTGAAGGCGGCGGGTAACTGAGTGCATCCGCGTCCGCAAACGCGGCCTCGGCACGGCCCGCTTAAATCCGCATGGGCCAGCGGAGGCGACCCTACCGAGAGGCCACCACCATTGTCTGCCCGGCCAAGATGACGGGCGGACCGGGTGCGATATGCTGATCGCGCATTACCGACACGGTGCGCTCATTGGCTTCCAGAGCGTGTTCGCGATTGTCGAAGAGCGAGACGGCTACGCCGCGCGTCTCGTGCTTCTCGTCAATGTAGGCGTAGTAGCCGCGAAAGCCAGCAGCACCCGTGATGGTCAGGAAGACGTGCTCTCTAACGCGCGGCAGAACTTCCTCGCGCGGACCGATGCCGTCGTAAACGCGCACGATGATGAACATCGGAGGCTCATCGCCGCGCTGCACGCTTGCGACCTCGTGCAGCAGCGCTTCTCCTGCCGTGATGTCGATTCTCGGCCGCGCCATGTCGCCTAACGCAGCAGACATCCGCCTTTGGACTTGTTTGTCGGCCTGTACGGCACTGCTGCGATCCCGTGAGACGGTGAGAATGATGAGATGGCCGTCCTCGCTGACATACGTGCAATGGCCAAGGAAGCCGGGCGCGGCTCTGAGGCTGGGCACGAGCTTGGCGCGCACGAGAGGTACGAGCCTGTCGATCAGGCTACCAAGGCCGACGTATCTGTGGACGGTGACATGCACGGGAACCTCTCGTTCTCTCTGTCGCTCCGGCTGCCGTCATTGCGCAGCGATCGATACACCGGCCCGTCTAACCGAGAGGCCACGATCTCGCGGTATGCCTTCTCCGGAAACGCCTTCATCGTCGTCGTGCGGACCGCGCCTAGACTTCCGAGCAGCAAGAGGAAGCGTGCTGCTGTTGCATCGTCGGGCGTTTCGTACACCAGCACCATGTCGTACTCGCCCATCGTCAGATAGAACGAGAGCACGCGGCCGCCCATCGCTTCGAGCTTCTGCTTGGCCGCGTCGAGACGGCGTGGTGAGTCTGCGATCGCGCGCGCGCCCTGGTCCGTCCACTGGCCGAACGCAACATATGTCGTCATTGCCTTCCTCCCTTGGCGGTTTGGGCTGAGCCCATCGCCGATAGGCCGGGAGGTGGGCATCGAAGAGCACGAACTCTAGGGCCAGAGCGCCGCCGACCACCCTAGTCCAGTCGCTTTAGCGACCGGCTCGGAGCACTCCTGCATGTTGCACGGCAGCCACAGCGTATTGCGGGAAGTCGCCCAGTCGCTCTAAAGCATCGTGCCGTTAATCCGGTGCGTATCCTGCGGTC
>NZ_JBNXUM010000064.1:0-11440 GCF_050563545.1 Falsiroseomonas sp. HW251 | reverse complement strand
CGCCGCGGCGGGCGCGGCGACCGACGACGGCTGCGCCGTCGCGGCGGCGAGCATCACGTTGGGATCGGCCTGGCGCGGCGCGGGCCCGATCTCGAAGATGTTCGGTGCGCCGGCGAAGGCGACGGCGGCGGGCAGGCGGCGCTCGACGTCGCCCGGCCGGGCGAAGTGCTGGGGCTGCATCCCCTCCAGCGTCAGCACCCGCGTCGCCGTCTGGCGCAGACGCTCCGGCTCGTTCATCAGCGCCCATTCCGCGCGCAGGATGTCGATGCGCTGGCGCGCCTGCTCGGTCTCGCGCCGCACCTCGACCAGCTTCCTGTCGAGTTCGGAGACCGAATGCTTGACGCCATACAGCCAGGCGCCGGCCCCGGCGAAGGCGCAGAAGCAGAGCAGGGTGAAGGGCCGGATCATGCGTGCACCTGCGCAGGCGTCAGTCGTTCGATCGCGCGCAGCCGCGCCGAGCGCGCCCGCGGATTGGCCGAGGTCTCGTCCTCGCCGGGCTTCAGCGCCTTCGGCGTCACCAGCGCGAAATCGGGCGCGGCGCGCGCCAGCATCGACGCGGGGTCGTGGCGCGAGGCGCCGCCCCGCTTGCCCGCCGCGTCGGTCATCGCGCGCTTGACGATCCGGTCCTCGAGCGAGTGGAAGGCGACGACCACCAGCCGCCCGCCCGGCGCGAGCAGGCGCATGGCCGAGACCAGGCCGCGCTCGACCTCGCCGAGTTCGTCGTTCACCGCGATACGCAGCGCCTGGAAAGACCGCGTCGCGCCGTCGATGCCGGAGGGATCGCGCGGGACGGCGCGGCGCACGATCTCGGCAAGTCGCGCGGTCGTGTCGATCGGCGACTCGCCGCGGGCGCGGATGATCGCCTTTGCCACGCGGCGCGCGTGCCGCTCCTCGCCGAACTCGGCGATGATGCGTGCGAGTTCCGCCTCGGGCAGCGTGTTCACGAGATCGGCCGCGGTCGGGCCTTCCCGCCCCATCCGCATGTCGAGCGGCCCGTCCGCGCGGAAGGAGAAGCCGCGCTCAGCCTGGTCGAGCTGGAAGGAGGAGACGCCGAGATCCATCACCACGCCGTCGAGGCTGGTCACGCCCTGCGCCGCCAGGCTCTCCAGCATGTCGCCGAAGCAGGCATGCACGAGGTGCAGGCGGCCGGGATGGCGCGCCGCCAGCGCCGCGCCGCGCGCGATCGCGTCGGGGTCGCGGTCGATCGCCCAGAGCGTGCAGTCCGCGGCCGCGAGGATCGCCTCGGCATAGCCACCGCCGCCGAAGGTCGCGTCGAGATAGGTGGCACCGGAGCGAGGCCGCAAAGTCGCCAGCACCTCCTGCAGCATGACGGGAACGTGACCGCTCATGGCATGGCGCGCGGAGTCGTGTGGAGAGGCGTCGCGGCGAGCGTGAGACGTTTTTCGCGCACCCGCGCCTTGGCCTCGGCGACATGGGTCCTGGCGGTGTCGGCGTCCCAGATCTCGAAGCGGTCGCCCTTGCCGAGGAAGGCGACATTCTCCGAGAGCTTCACGTCCTCGACCATGGATTCCGGGAGAACGAGGCGGCCCTCGCCGTCGAGGCGCAGCATGGTGCTGTCCGCGATCAGGCCGGCTTCCAGCGTCTCGCGCTCCTCGCTGAAATGCTCGAGGGCGAGGATGCTGTCGAGCATCTTCTGGAACACCGCGCGGGACCTCGCCTCGATACAGGGATGCTGGTGGGAGATGCGGAAGACGAGGTGGGAGGTGTCGGCGGATTCGAGCTCGGCGCGGAAGGGCGCGGGCACGGAAATGCGGCCCTTGCGGTCCAGCTTTCCGAAATGCGTGCCCACGAACTGGGTCATCGCGTCTGCTGTCGCCCCCCGACGGCGCTGGGGCCGTCGTCCCCCGCTCAGCGGCCGGCGGGGCCCCCCGACCCCACCGGCTCGCCCGACCATCCCCCGACGTGCCCCAGATGCCCCCCCGAGCGAGGCTCCGTCACGGGATGGCTTGGGATAGCATGGGCATTTCCGGGATCACAAGCAGAAAACACGGGACGACGCGGGAATGCGGCTGTGAAAAACCGTCTCTTCTCAGGCCGTTAAGGAACGACTCTGAGATCCCGCCTTGATTGTATACTGAACATTGCCCGCGATTCCTGGGCTTCGTTGTTTGTTCTCAGGGTTGGGGACGTTTCGGGGATGACCTGTGGAGGAAAGCTGGCGCCGGGTGGCCTGTAAGCCGGGTTCTGTCCGCGCCTTTCGGCGTTGGACGACCATTCCTCTGGACCCCGCGTCGCCGCGGGGTTCACGCGGCCAACCCGGGCGGCGGGACGGGAATGTCCCTGCGTCAGCGGTTGCCCGCCACGCCGGCCGCCCCTATTCGGCCTTGCTCCCGGTGGGGTTTGCCATGCCGCCCCCGTTGCCGGGAGCGCGGTGGGCTCTTGCCCCACCCTTTCACCCTTGCCGCGGGGAGGCCGAGGCCTCGCCGTGGCGGTCTGCTCTCTGTGGCACTTTCCCTGGGCCTCGGGCCTGCGCCCTCTGCCCGCCGGCCGTTGGCCGGCACCGTATTCCCGTGGAGCCCGGACTTTCCTCCAGCCCCTGCCTGCGCAGGAGCCAGCGGTCGCCCAGCCACCCGGCACCGAGGGGGGTGTCGCGCCTGGGGGCGCGCGGGTCAAGCGCGCCTGGGGGCGCGCGGGTCAAGCGCGCCTGGGGGCGCGCGGGTCAAGCGCGCCTGGGGGCGCGCGGGTCAATCCGGCAGGACGACGCGAAGCGCGGGCCAGCGCTCGCGCCAGCGCTTGGCAGCCAGCCGGGCGCGCAGCGCGGACCGGTCGGCCGCATGGGATGGCGTGGGACGGATGACGAATCCCATCAGGTCGTCCACGCCATGCGGCGCCAGGATCTCAATCCGGCCCCGGGCCAGCCTGGCCGCAACGGCGGTCGCGGTTTCCGGCCAATGCGCCAGCGCATCCGCCAGGTCGCGGTAAGGCGCGTGGCCGTTCCAGGGATGCGCGCGGACCTGGTTCACCACCGACCAGGGCAGCGGACGCGCGGCGCGCAGCGCGGCCTCGAAGGCGGCATCGGGCGGGGCGTCCGCGTCGTGATGGACGACATCGATGTCCGCCAACGCCGCCACATCCGGCGCCCGGCCCGACAGCGCGTCCCAGACCGCGTTGCGCAGGAAGCCCGCGCCGATCCAGGCATGGCGCGGTCCCGCCAGCGCCGCCGCCTGCAGGACATCGAGATGCCCGGGGCTCGCCGCCAGGATCGCGGCGAGGCGCGCCTTCACAGCAGCGCCGCGACCGCGTTCAGCCGCGCCAGCGTCCCGCCATCGGCGATCCCGTCCACCTTCTCCTGCCGCCAATGCCGCTGGAAGGCGCGGAGCAGCAGGGGCGGCGGCAGGTCGGTGCGGTAGCCGATCGCGCCGAGCAGCGTCAGCGCATCGCCCTCCGCCGCGCCGTCCTTGGCCGGCCAGAGCCCGACGCCGTTCGCGGCCAGGCCTTCCCAGTCGAAAAGCTCGCCGGGATCGTCCTTGCGGTCCGGCGCCACGTCAGAATGCGCGACGACGTTCCGCGCCGGGATCGGGTGGCGCTCCAGGATGGCCAGGCACAGCTCGCAGACCGCGGCCATCTGCAGCGCGGGAAAGGGCCGGTAGCCCCATTCATGGCCGGGATTGACGATCTCGATCCCGACGCTGCGGCTGTTGAGGACGGTGTTGCCGCGCCAGGAGGAGACGCCGGCATGCCAGGCGCGGCGGTCCTCCGGCACCAGGCGGAAGACCGCGCCGTCCTCCTCCACCACATAATGAGAGGAGACGCGCGAGGCGGGGTCGCGCAGCCGGGCGATCGCCGCCTCGCCGGTCCGCATGCCGGTGTAATGCAGGATCATCGTGTCGATGGGCGTGCCCGCGGGCCGCTCGTCGTGGTTCGGGCTGGGCAGGTCGCGGATGCGCAAGGGATCAGCCGACTGACACGCGCCGCCGGAAAGCCCCCTCCACCCGCAGGGGGGAGAGGGTTGGGTGAGGGGGGCATTGAAGAAGAGCAGCGCGCGCCATGTCCTCGTCGTCCCCATTACCCAACACTCTCCGCCATGAGTGGGGGAGAGTGCTTCTCACGCAATCCGCTACAGCCCCCGCTGCCGCTTGATCCGGTCCCAGGCCGCGTTGATCTCGGCGACTTTCTTCGTCGCGCGCACCACGAAATCTTTCGGCACGCCGCGCGCGGCCAGCGTATCGGGGTGGTTCTCCCGCATCAGCTTCCGCCAGGCGAGCCGCACCTCGTCATCGGTCGCGGCCTTGGTCAGGCCGAGCACGGCATAGGCGTCGTCGGTCTGACGCTGCTCCTCGACCCGGGATCCCTGCTGGCCGCTGCCGCCCTTGGCGCGTTCCCAGGCGCCGGCATCCAGCCCGAAGCGGAGGTGGATGCCCTGCAGCACCGGCAGTTCGCCGCGCGTGATCGGGCCGTCGGACCGCGCGATGTAGAAGAGCGCGGCCAGCACGTCCTCGAGCATCGCCCGGTTGTCGGCGAAGGCCTCGCCGAGCTTCTCGGCGAAGGGCTCCCAGCCCTCTCCGTCCTGGCGCGCCTTGTCGAACATCTGCCCGACCTCGCGGAGGTTCTCGGGCGGGATGCGGAACATCGCCTTGAAGGCGTCGATCTCCTGCCGCTTCACCGGCCCGTCGGCCTTGGCCAGCTTGGCCGAGAGCACGATGACCGAGATCGCGAAGAGCGTGTCCTTGTTGCCGAGCAGCGCGGCGAGGTCGGCGGCGCCGGGGCCGATGCGCGAGCCGATCGCGCCCTCGTCCGCGGCATGGCCGAGCGCCGCGCCGACCACGGCCCCGAGCGGACCGCCCGTCAGGAACCCGCTGACGCCGCCGATGATCTTGCCCCAGACTCCCAAAGCGACCCGCCTGCTGCCTTCGCCGCCGGTCCTAGCACGCCGCCGCGGCCCGCTACAGGGCCGGGGGCCGTTGACGCCATGGCATGGGGCCGACAGAAGCGGTCCATATCGCAGGGGTGGATGGCATGGCCGGCTGGCAGTTCTGGATCGACCGCGGCGGCACCTTCACCGATATCGTCGCGCGCGATCCCGCGGGCCGGCTTTCCACTGCCAAGCTGCTGTCGGAGAACCCCGGCCGCTACCGCGACGCCGCGGTGGCCGGCATCCGCGCCTGCCTCGGCCTGGCTGCCAGCGCCGCCATCCCGTCCGGCATGATCGAGGCCGTGAAGATGGGCACGACCGTCGCCACCAACGCACTGCTGGAGCGCAAGGGCGAGCGCGTGCTGCTGCTGGTCAATCGCGGCTTCGCCGACATGCTGAGGATCGGCAACCAGGCCAGGCCGCGCCTGTTCGACCTGAATGTCCGCCTTCCGGAACTGCTGCACGAGCGCGTCGCCGAGGTCGGCGGCCGCGTCGCGGTGGACGGGGCGGAGATCGAGCCCCTGGACGAGGACGCGGCCCGGGCCGCTCTCGCCGAGGGCTTCGCCGCGGGCATCCGGGCGGTCGCGATCGTGATAATGCATGCCTGGGCGCATCCAGCGCATGAGCTGCGGCTCGGCGAGCTGGCCCGCGAGGCCGGCTTCAACCAGGTCTCGCTGAGCCACCAGGCAAGCCCGCTGCCGCGCATCGTGCCGCGCGGGGACACCACGGTGGTGGACGCCTATCTCTCGCCGATCCTGCGCCGCTACGTCGAGCAGGTCGCGGGCGAACTGCCGGGTGTCAGGCTCTATTTCATGCAGTCGTCCGGCGGGCTCGCGGAGGCCGCATCCTTCCAGGGCAAGGACGCGATCCTGTCGGGGCCGGCGGGCGGCATCGTGGGCGCGGCGCGCACGGCGGGGATGGCGGGGCTGGATCGCATCATCGGCTTCGACATGGGCGGGACCTCGACCGACGTCGCGCTCTATGCCGGCGAGTTCGAGCGCGCCTTCGAGACCCAGGTCGCCGGCGTGCGCATGCGCGCGCCGATGATGGCGATCAACACGGTGGCCGCCGGCGGCGGCTCGATCCTGAGCTTCGACGGCGCGCGCTTCCGCGTCGGGCCCGAAAGCGCCGGCGCCGTGCCCGGCCCGGCCTGCTATCGCCGCGGCGGGCCGCTGACGGTCACCGACGCGAACGTTATGGTCGGCAAGGTCCAGCCGCGCCATTTCCCCGCGATCTTCGGGCCGGACGGCGATCAGCCGCTCGACGCGGCCGTCGTCCGCCAGAAGTTCGAGGCGCTCGCGAGCGAGATCGCGGCCGCGACCGGCACGCCGCAGTCACCGGAAGGCGTGGCCGAGGGTTTTCTCCGCGTTGCGGTCGCGAACATGGCCAACGCGATCAAGCAGGTCTCGATCCAGAAGGGCCACGACGCCACGCGCTATGCCCTGCAATGCTTCGGCGGCGCCGGCGGGCAGCATGCCTGCCTGGTGGCCGACGAGCTCGGCATGGAGACCGTCTTCATCCATCCCTTCGCCGGCGTGCTGAGCGCCTATGGCATGGGCCTGGCCGACCAGACCGTGATCCGCGAGGCCGCGGTGGAATCGCCGCTGACCGAGGCCGCGATCCCCGACCTCGTCGCGCGGCTCGACGCGCTGGAGCAGGCCGGCCGGGCCGAACTTGCGCGCCAGGGCGCCGATCCCTGCGCGCTGTCGGCCGCGCGGCGCCTGCACCTGCGCTACGAGGGCACCGACAGTTTCCTGCCCGTCGCCTTCGCCGACCATGCGGCGCTGGTCGCCTCCTTCACCGACGCGCATCGCCGCCGCTTCGGCTTCGCGACGCCCGAGCGCCCGGTCATCGTCGAGGCCTGCGTCGTCGAGGTCACCGCCCCCGGCGAGAAGGTGGACGAGGCCGCCCTGCCGCCGCGCGCGGCGGGCGAGGCGATCCCCGTCCTCGACACCGTGCCGTTGTTCAGCGGCGGCGTCGCGGATCGCGCGCCAGTCTTGGACCGCGCGGCGCTGCACGCCGGCGACCAGATCCCCGGCCCCGCGCTGATCCGCGAGGCTATCGCGACGACCGTGGTCGAGCCCGGCTGGACCGCGGAGGTCACCGCGCTGAACCACCTGATCCTGCGCCGCACCGAAGCCCGCGCGGCGGCGCGCATCGCCGACCTCTCCCGCCCCGATCCCGTGATGCTGGAGCTCTTCAACAACCTCTTCATGAACATCGCGGAGCAGACGGGCGCGGTGCTGCAGAACACCAGCCTCTCCGTGAACATCAAGGAGCGTCTGGATTTCTCCTGCGCGATCTTCGACGCGACGGGGCGGCTGGTCGCCAACGCGCCGCATGTCCCGGTGCATCTCGGCGCGATGGGCGAGAGCGTGCGCACGGTGATCCGATCCCGCGGCGCCACGCTGAAGCCCGGCGACGTCGTGGCGCTGAACAACCCCTACAACGGCGGCACGCACCTGCCCGACGTGACGGTCATCACCCCGGTCTTCGACGCGGCGGGCCGGCAGATTCTGTTCTTCGTGGGCTCCCGCGGCCACCACGCCGATATCGGCGGCCTGACGCCGGGCTCGACGCCGCCGGGCTCGAAGAACCTGGAGGAGGAGGGGGTCGTCATCGACGACTTCCTGCTCGTGGACGGCGGCCGCATCCGCGAGACCGAATTCCGCGAACTCCTCGCCTCCGCGAAGTATCCCGCGCGCAGCCCCGACGTGAACGTCGCCGACATCAAGGCGCAGGTCGCGGCGAACGAGAAGGGCGTGCAGGAATTGCAGCGCGCGGTCACAGAGTTCGGCCTGGAGACCGTCCGCGCCTATATGCGCCACGTCATGGAGAATGCGGAGGAGAGCGTCCGCCGTGTCCTCGAGCGCCTGCGGGATGGCAGCTTCGAGACCACGATCGACGACGGCACGCCCTTGCGCGTCGCCGTCCGCGTGGACCGGGCGAACCGCCGCGCCGTCATCGATTTCACGGGAACGGGGCCCCAGCGCCCCGACAACTTCAACGCCCCCGCCGCGGTCTGCCGGGCCGTCGTCCTCTATTGCTTCCGCTGCCTGGTGGGCGAGGACATCCCGCTCAACGATGGCTGCCTGGTGCCGCTCGAGATCATCGTGCCGGAAGGCACGTTCCTGTCGCCACGGCCCGGCGCGGCGGTGGTCGCGGGCAACACCGAGGTCAGCCAGATGACGTGCAACGCGCTGCTCGCGGCGCTCGGCGCCTGCGCCTCGGCCCAGGCGACGATGAACAACCTCCTGTTCGGGGACGCGGTCTACCAGTATTACGAGACGGTCTGCGGCGGCACGGGCGCGGGGCCCGGCTTCCCCGGCACCTCGGCGGTGCAGACGCACATGACCAACACCCGCATGACGGACCCCGAGGTGCTCGAACTCCGCTACCCCGTGCGCCTCGAGGAGTTCGCGATCCGCCGCGGCTCCGGCGGCGCCGGTCGCTGGCCCGGCGGCGACGGTGCGCGCCGGCGCATCCGCTTCCTCCGCCCAATGGAGGCGGTCATCGTCGCATCGCGCCGCACCGTCGCGCCGCATGGCGTGGCGGGCGGATCGCCCGGCGCGCCCGGCGCGCAATGGGTCGAGCGTCTCGACGGCAGCGTGCATCCCATGAAGGGCCAGGACCGCGCGTCGCTCGCGGCCGGAGAGGTGCTGGCGCTCGAGACGCCGGGCGGCGGCGGGTGGGGCAGCCCCGCGGCGGGATGAGGAAGACCGGCTTCGCGCTCGGTGGCCTGGTCCTGCTGGTCCTGGCCGCCCTCTGGATCGGGCCGCGCTTCGTGGACTGGGGCTCCTGGCGCGGGCGGCTCGCCGAGATCGCGTCCGACCGGCTGGGCCGGCCCGTCACCCTCGACGGGCCGATCGAGGTCGAGATCCTGCCGAGCCCCGTCATGCGCGCCGGCGGCGTCACCATCGCCGAGGCGCCGAGCGGCGAGGGCGGCGGCTTCAGCGTCACCGCGCGGACGCTGCGGCTGCAACTCGACCTGCTGCCCTTCCTCTTCGGTCGCCTCGCGCCGCGCGACATCGCGCTGGTCGGCGCGGAACTCACGCTGCCCTGGCCGCCGGGGCCGCTGCTGGCCTTCCGTCCGCCCTCCTGGATCACCCAGCTCGATGCCCGGGTGGAGGACGGCCGCGTGCGCCTCGGCGAGACCGTGCTGGAGGGCGTGACCGCGCGGCTTTCCTCGGGCGGCCTTTCGCAAGCCATCGAGATCGCCGGCGGCTTCAGCGTCTCCGGCCGCGTCGCGCGCTTTGCGGCGACGCTCGGGCGGCCGGGCTGGGATGGGATCGCGCCGCTGGAATTTTCGCTCTCCATGCCGGAGGCATCGGGCCGCGCGCGCGGCGTGCTGGTGCCCGATGGCGGCTTCGAGGGCACGATGGAGGTCTCCGGCCCCGACCTCGCGGCGCTGCTGCCGAGCCCCTCCGGCGCCTTCCGCGCCGCGGGCAAGCTCAACGCCGCGGCCGACCTGATCGCGGCCGACGACCTGACCATCGACCTCGGCGGCGCGCCGGCCCGCGGCGCGGTCGCGCTGCGGCTGGCGCCGGCGTCGCGGCTCGATGTCGCGCTGATCGCGAGCCGGCTCGAGCTTGATGGCTGGGTCGCGGCGCTGCGCTCCGGCGCAGCGCGGCCCTGGCCGGTCTCGGTAGACCTCTCGGCCGAGGCCGCGGGCTATGCCGGGATGACGCTGCGCCGGCTGCGGGGAGCGGCCTTCCTCGAGGACGGGCGGCTCACGCTTTCCGACGTCTCCGTCGTGCTGCCCGGCGAGACGGAGCTCGATTTCGCCGGCGCCACCGCGGGCGGGCGGCTCGAGATCGGGGCGCGCTTCGCGGGCCCGGATGTCCGCGCGACGCTGGCCGCGCTCGGCCTGCCGGTGGAGGAGCTGGACGCCACGCTGCTCCGCCGCGGCGAGGGGCGCTTCCGCCTGGTGATCGAGGAAGCCCAGATCGCCATGCCGGAGCTCTCCGCGAGCTTCGAGGCGCTGCGGCTGTCCGGCGCGGGGACGCTGCGTCATGGGGCGCGGCCGGCGCTCGGGCTCGGGCTGACGCTCGATCGGCTCGATGTCGAGCGCTGGCTGCCGAACGGGCTCGACATCCAGGCGGCGTCGCGGGCGCTCGGCGCGATGGACCTCAACCTGCGCCTTGCGGCGGAGCAGGCGCGGTGGGGCGAGGCGGTGCTGGAACGCGGCGCGCTGGACGCGGCGCTGGAGAATGGCCGGCTGACGCTGCGGCGCCTGTCGGGGCGGCTGGCCGAGGCCGACATCGCGGCGTCGGGCACGCTGACGCTCGGCGCGCAGCCGCGGCTGTCGGACGGCAGCCTGGAGGTGAACGGCACCTCCGCGCGCGGCCTGGTCGCGCTGCTGCCGGGCAGCTGGCCCGACCGCACCGCCATCGCGATGCTGCCGGTCTCGCTGCGGCTCACCGGCAGCGGGACGCCCGAGGCGCTAGCGCTGCGCAGCACGGCGGAACTCGGCGAGCTGCGGGCCGAGGCGAACGGCACGCTCGACCTGCTCGGCGCGAAGGGCGGCGCGACGCTGACGCTGCGCCATCCCGGCGCGCCGCGGCTGCTGCAGGAGGCCTTCGGCGCGGACCTGCCCTGGCTGGGCGAGGGTTCCTTCTCGCTAGTCGCGCATGTCGCGGCGGGGCCGGACCGCATCGCGGCCGAGAGCTTCGAGATGGTGGCGGCCGAGCTGCGCGCCGGCGGATCCCTCGCGCTCGCGCAGGGGGCGCGGCCGCGGCTGACCGGGCGCATCGCGGCGGAGCGGCTACCGCTGCCGGCGCCCGAACTGCGCGGGACCGACCCGCTGCCCTTCGCCGCGCTCGCCGGCTTCGACGCCGAGGTCGCGCTGGAGGCCGGCCGGATCGAGGCCGGCGGCGCGGTGCTGGAACAGGTCTCGGCGGCGCTGCGGCTGGCCGAGGGGCAGTTCGTGGCGGAGCGGCTTCGCGCGCGGCTGGCGGGCGGCGCGCTGGAAGGCGCGGTCGCGGTGAACGTGCGCGCGGCGCCGCCGCGGATCAGCGCGGAGGTGAAGCTGACGGATGCGACGCTGGCGGAGCCGCTGCTCGGCCTGCCCTATGACCTGACGGCGGGGCGCGGGGACGTGACGGCGAGCCTGTCCGCGGCGGGCCATGCGCCGGCGGGGCTGCTGGGGTCGCTGGATGGCGGGATGCGCATCGCGCTGCGCGACGGGGTGGTGACGGGCTTCGACCTGGCGGCGGCGGTGGCGGGGAGCGGCCTGCCCTCGCTGCCGGAGGCCGAGGCGGCGGTGCGGCGCGCCCTGACCGCGGGCGCAACGGCCTTCGAGCGGCTGGAGGCCAGCGGCACGATCGCTTCCGGCCGGATCAGGGTCGACGAAGGGCGGATCGCGGCCGAGGGCGGCGCGATGGCCGGCGTGTCGGGCAGCGCGGACCTCGCGCGCGGGACACTGGACCTGCGCATCGGGGTACGGCCGGCCGCGGAGGGGGCGCCGGAACTCGGCCTGAGCGTGACGGGACCGGCCGGGGCGCCGCGGGCGCTGCCGGAGACATCGGACTGGGCGCGCTGGCGGGCGGAGCAGGGGTCATTTTAACG
>NZ_JBNXUM010000063.1:0-13199 GCF_050563545.1 Falsiroseomonas sp. HW251 | reverse complement strand
GCGGTTACGATGAGCCAGAAATCCTCCGCTCCTCAACTTCCTCGATCTGTCCCAAAGGCGCCGACGCCGGACAGTCGTCGAGGTGCTCTCCCCGCATGTCGGCTGGGTCGTCATCGCCAACCCGAAACGGGTGCGGCTGATCGCCGACGCGAAGATCAAGACCGACAAGATCGACGCAACGGTGCTGGCCAAGCTCGATGCCAGCGGCTTCCTGCCCGAGGTGTGGGTTCCTGACGCACGCACCGAAGCGATGCGACGCCAGGTGACGCGACGGACCCAACTGACGAGCACGCGGACGTCGCCGATCGGATTAGCGTCGCCGGCCGCGCCATCGCCAGCGCCCACCGCGAAGACGGGAGGACGCGCAAGCGAGCGTGCCAAAACTGGGTCCATGCTGGACTGGCGCGCAGAGCCCCTCCCTGCCCCGCGCATCAGATCAGACTGTCACTGGCTCTCGCAAGCCTCTGCGGCGCCCAGCTGCAGTCGCTTCTGGGCGAGGCTGTAGACCGTGTCAAAAGCGTCCTCGCCCTCGTCGCAGGCCGCGTTGTGGATTTCGTCAGCCTCCTCTGACGTAACACCGCCCTCCTTCAGGGCGTGAACCTCGAGCGCATCAATGAGGCGGTCCCACCTCGCCTCACCCTCAATATCGTCGAGTTCGCAGTCATTCACGCCCTGCTCGACGAGCTGGTCGAGGACAGCCGCAAAGTCGAGTGCAGCCGCAAACCAAGCGCGCGTACACGGAGCAGATCCGCCCACACCATCATTCCACTCGTGCTCGGCGCTCGCGCGCAGGACGGCAATCTCGCCGGCCGAAAGCCGGCCCTGCTGCAACGTCCAGCGGTCAAGCGCTTCGGTCAACTCGTCACCGACCGCATTGCGCGAAACGCCGTCGAGAACGTCCACCCCGATCTCTCCATTCAAGCGCCCCACGAGCTTGTCAATGTAGTTGAGCGCAGCAGTGATCCGCGCGCCGGCTGCGCTCTGGCGCGCGGCGATCATGAAGGGCAGGACGAGTTGCTCCGACGTTTGGTCCAGCCTCTCGAGAATGGCCGACATGACAAGCCCCCGGAGGTAACCCTCAAGGTGGTGGGCATCGCAGCTGACGTAGTCCTCACCGCCGTGGATGCCCTGCATTCCGTGCTCCGAGTAATCGACGGTATCGGCGATCTCTCGCGGAATGCCGAGCTCCTCAAGCACGTTGCGCAGACAGAGCAGGAATTCGCTGCTCCGGTAAATCAGCCAACCGAACGGGCCCGGACCGCCCGTGCGCGTTTCATCGTAGGACGCCGGGTCGTAGTAGATAGCTAGGTCCGAGCTCTCCGCGGAATCGGGCGCGATGGTGATCTCGATGCGCTCGACGTCGACGCTCTCGTCATTCCACGAGCTGAACCGGCGGTTCACAGGCACCGAGAACAGAAATGCGCCCTCCTTGTTGAATGCGACGACGGGGAGGATGTTGCCGCTGGTGAGAGGCTGGATAGGCGTCATGTATTACCTTCGTTCATAGGCGCGCACGGAGAGCGCGCCGCGTTTCTGAGATCGTTCTAGGTTGGTTGTCGTGGGCACCACCAGCATCGGATTTGCGTGCCAACATGCAGAAATGACGCTCACACCGTTGCGCACCTGGACGCCTATAATCGTCCGGGCTTGAACGGCGGGCGTGTGCCGGTCGTCTGCCTCAGCCTGTTCCCTCAAGGAACGCGTTCAGATACCGGGGCACACCACACGCTCGCGTCTCCCGTCAGCGGCTCCGCACGGCCAATGACACGGCAATCGTGTCGGCCGTGAGCGCACCGATCGCCGCCAAGCTCCGCGAGCACCGGTACGCGCATCATCCGGCGCGCTCGACCGCGCTGCGTCGATTAGGCCTGGACACCGATTCCGTGTGGAATCAAGATTCTGCGCTGCACATCGGGGACCTTGCCCATGTCGGGACAGCGGTTGCGCAGCCACCAAGCCGAACTCCTCGCTGTGATGCGCGCCGTCGCCGCAGGCGAAGCGTCGATTATCCGAAACGTACTCGCTGCCGTGACGCCAGGCGGCGGCAAGTCGCTGCTGCCTGTCATCGCTGCGAAGACGCTGATGGAAGCCGGCGTCGTCGACCGGATCTGCTGGGTGGTGCCGCGCGACAGCCTGCGCCTGCAGGCGGAGGAGGCCTTCGCCGACCCGGCATGGCGGGCCGGGCTTGGCCACTCCCTCTCCGTCCGCGCCGCCGAGAACGCACCCGATCTTTGCCGTGGGCTTTCCGGCTATGTCACGACCTACCAGGGGGTCGCCGCCGCGCCGGACCTGCATCTCGGCGAGTTCCGTCGGCATCGCTTCCTGATCGTGGTCGATGAGCTGCACCATCTCCCGGCACTTGGCGCCAACGACAACGCGGGCGCGCCGACGGACGAAGCTGCAGGCTGGTCGGCCGCGATCGAGCCGCTGTTGGCGCTCGCCTCGGCACGTTTGCTGCTCTCAGGGACGCTTGAGCGCGCCGACGGGCGCCGCATCCTCGGGCTGCCATATCGCCGTGCCGCTGGCGCTCGGGAAGAGGTCGACCTGGCCGCTCCAGGCTTCGCTGTGGTGGGCTACAGTCGAGCTCGCGCACTCGCTGAACGTGCTGTGCTGCCGGTCTCCTTCGGCGCGCTGGATGGCGAGGCAAGCTGGCTTGGCCCGGAAGATGAAGGGCGCCGCCCACGTCTCGGTCCACACCGCCTGCGGGCTGTCGCTCCGAACGAGGCGACGCGCCCTGCCCTATTCACGGCATTGCGGACCGGCTTCGCCGAGGCGCTGCTGCGGCGCGCTTTCGAGGCGACCCGAAAGCTGCGGAATGAGCGGCGGCGGCGGCTGGGCGCGGCTGCGGGAGAAGCGACGCGAGGTCTTGGCAAGCTGCTGGTCGTCGCGGCGGACCAGGTGCAGGCGCGCCGGTACCTCGACCTGCTGCGCGGCTGGATGCCGCCGGCGCAGCGGATGGCGGCAGCGCTCGCGGTCTCCGAAGAGCGGGGCGCACACGAGACGCTGGCAGCCTTTCGTTTGACGCCCGAGCCCTCGGTGCTGGTCACTGTGGCAATGGCCTATGAGGGCCTAGACGCGCCGGAGGTCGCCGTCGTCGCGGCTCTGACCCATATCCGCTCGCGGCCTTGGCTCGAGCAGATGGTTGCGCGGGCGACGCGGGTCGACCGCCATGCCGGGCCCTACGAGGCGCAGCGCGCGCTGGTTTTCCATCCAGACGATCCACTCTTCGCCCGCTTCCGCTGGCGCATGGAGCGCGAGCAGGGGACGCGAGCGACGCCGCCGCGGACGCCGCGGCAGTCGTCCCTCCCTCTGCCTGGCTGGCTCGAGGATGAACTCGCAGAGGCAAGGGAGCGCCATTCCATCGTGCCGCTGGAAAGCAACGCCCTGGCGCTGCGGGTGTCGACGCTGCGGCCCGGCCCTGATCTGGCGGCTGGCCTGGCCACGTCGCGCGCGCCAAATCCACAGAGTGAGTTGTTGGATGCGCCCTCCATCCTCGAGCGAAGGCTACGGCAGCGCCTCGGCGAACTCATCGCAAGCCAAGCGGTAGAGGACATCGCCGGAGGCTTCGCCGACGCCGTCGCACCGACGCGCGGTGATGGGCTGTACCACGCCTACAACGCGGTGCTGAAGCGCGCGACGGCAGGCAAGGCCAGGGCCGAGATGACGCTCGCCGAACTCGAGGCAGCAGTGGCCTGGCTTGGACGAAATCGACTCCGGGATCACGTTCACCTGCTCGAAGGCGATCATCGCTTCGGCTGGCGCGCGCGGCCGCGAGGCGAATGGCGGCCTCCGATAGGGCGCCGGGCAAGTCAGTGGGGGACACACCGGGCACAACTTCCATCCCGCAGTCGCTAGGCACTCGGGTCTCCGGGCCGGACCACGGAATCGCTCTCGCAGACCCAGGAGGACACAGACGCCGCGGCTCACCATCATGCTCCGGGTTTCGGAGAATGTTCATCCGTGGCTCGGCGACGCCCACTTCTTTTCGTCTCAGCGCTGGCCGGCGTGCGTTCGACGGCAAGACACAGTAGCCATCGGCTTCAGTCGCTTGTCGCCCAGCTACGGGATCGTTCGCGCCACTCGACGCAATGCAAGCTCGCCGTAAACGGGGTGAGGATTATAGACTCGCAGATGCGAAACAGTGTGAGCGTGAAATCCGCAGCGCTAAGTTGCATCCCCGATGGTGGCACCGACCACCTCGCTCATCGTAGATGATGTGTCCACGAACACACCATCTGAGGTAACCCAACATGGAAAGGAAGAAGTGGAGGCTGTCGCGGGCTGCGTGCACGCAGCGACGTGCCGCGGTGCCACCGCTGATCAGTGCGGCTACCGACGCCGTCCGGTGCATGCGACAGAACAGAGAGGGAAGCGTCTGATGGCCGTTCGCCACTTCCTTGAGTGCTCCACCGCCCACTTGACGCCCGCAGATGAAGCCACGCTGGCCTCTTGGGCAGACGGCGTTGACGGGCCAATGCGTGTTGTTCGCCACGACCGTGGCTTTTTCGTTGGCGTCCATGCGAAGTCCAAAATTCCAGCTCAGCCTTTCCTTCGCAGCGGTCTTGGAACACGCGCATGCGCAGTACTGTGCATGGATCGATTTTGACCGCGGTGCCGGTGTGTTGCCAGCGCGCCCAATGCCGGGCGACCCACCACCACCGGCGAGCTATGGAGTTGAGGAGGTGTCCGAGAACGTCGTGAAGCTGACGGTACCGCGCATGGCCATGGATGCCTACAGAGCACGCAGCCCTGTTCACCTACTCCTGCCTGATCCCATCCCGAAGACAATCGAGTACGCGATCGCGCGGCATCGTACTTCAGTGCTCTGCCGCGAGACCCGCACCTGGATCAAGGCGAACTGTCAGGAGCCGGTCTGGCCGGGCGTCGTCCTTCGGCCCGATGGTCGCCATGATCAGCGCTATTTCCGCGTAGTTCCTGCGCTGCGGTTCTGCTGCCAGACGGAGGCGGCCCTATGCCGGCTTTCGCATCAGTGAGCGAGGCGAACCGCCCACCGGCGTCCGCCTTCGCTGGAGCGTCCGCCGATAACGATCTCGCCGAGGCGGTGCTCACCACGCGTGCTCTTCAGCTCCGGACCGTCAACCCGCCTTGCCGGGAACACGCAGGCTGAACCGGCCGTCTACCGTGACGACGACGTCGTTGGACGTCTCGAGCTGAAATGAGATCGGCACCCCGGCGTACGTCAACGTCATCGGTGCCACCGACCCCAACGAGGGCGTCTCTGCAGGACGCGGCTCAGCCGTCATAGGCGGTGGCCCCGCCCCGCGCTTCGGAACTGGCAAGGCACCCTCGCGAGACTCCCCGGCCAGGATGAACGCCTCGCCCGGCATCGGCTCGCCGAACAACTCGGCCAGTTTCCGTCGCGTTGGCAGCTGCGGCAGGTTGCGCCCGGCGAGCAGTCCAATCACACAGCTTGGGGCGCGACCGATCGCACTCGCAATCGAGAGCGAGGACAACCCGAGGCGCTCGGCGTGGTGGTGCATCCAACGCGCAAGCCCCGGGTATCGCGCGTCAGCCGGCGGCCCGCGCATAGGAAGGGGAGGAGCAGCGCCGAGGGCAGTCCTGATCTTTGCGGCCGAGGCGGCGTTCGGCACGCGGCCTCTGAGGTAGCCAGAGATCGAGCTGTGGTTGATGCCGATCAGCGCCGCCGCCGCAGCCACGCTCAGCCGACGGACAGCCATCTGCCTGGCAAGCCACGCGCCGAATACGCTGCTAGGTTCTTCCGCTGGACCGAGGGGTCCCAGGACCACCTCCAGGGCGAGCCGTGTGTCGCCTCGCGGGCGCCAGCACCCTCCGGCCAGACGACGAATTGTCGACACTGCGACGCCGGTGCGGGCCGAGAGTTCGGCCACGGACAGGCCCGCTGCGCGGATCCCCTTACCCATCCAACGCGCGACGTCCGGCTGGGGCACGACGTCGACCGGCTCTTCGACGCCGGCACGTTCTCCCCTGCCCAGCTGCGCGACGTTCGCCTTGCGCTTAGCTTGAGTGCCACGGGGCGCCGCAGACCGCACGCCGATCTCCCTGCGCGGCCGCCCAGCCTGGTCAGCTGCTGCGCTTTCTGACATCGCCGCCCTCGCATCGGGCGGCTCCGCTCGCGGAAGCGGCTCGCTGACGCCGGCGGGCTTGCTGGCAAGGGCAGCGCGAGCGGTCCGGCCAGATCGCGACAAACCTTTCGGGGGCGGGAGCTGGAAAGCTTGCTCGGCGACGTCGAACAGGTCGGCTACCCAGTCAGCGCCGCCAGGATCTGCAGGAGTGCCGCGCGGAGTGATCATGGGCGCGGGGCGATAGCGCATCCGGCTGATCCGTGCCAGCGCTTATGTCCACCCAGCCGCTCGGCGACGTTGTCATCGAGACCCTGCCTCTTTGAGAGAGCGCCAGTGCCTCCCACCGGTTCGGAGCATACTGCAGGTCCGTGCCGAGCGCCGACTTGCCCGACAGCTGGCGCCGCTGCGTAAGCGTCCAGTCCGACAGGTCGTCGAGCAGTGGCCTGGTGCGGACCCGGCGCTCGGCAAGCCGCTGCTCTGCCGTCCAGCCGCTGATCTCGGCGTCGATCGCGTAGAGCGCGGCAATGCACTGCAACGCCTCTTCGGCGATCGACGACTTCGTGGCCTGGAACACCTCGAACAGCTTGCGCCTGGCATGGGCCCAGCAGGCGACATGGATGACCTGCGGCGGCCGGTTGCCGCGCGGCCGCGCCAGCGCGCCGTAGCCGGCATGGCCGGCCAACACGCCGGGCGAGCGTCTCGTCGTGAGAGGCGAGGTCGGCCCCGAGCCGGTCCAACTCGTCCAGGTTTGGGGCGACAGCTCGCCTCCGGTCGTCCGGCAGGGGCTCGGTCGCCAGCGAGGCCCGCCGTCCCTTGCCGAACAGCTTGCCGCCGTAGGGTGGGATCAGGTTGGCATGCAGCATCGAATGGACGCGGTTCTTGGCCAGGGTCATAAGCGAGACAACCCGCACGCGCCCTACCAGGAGGCGCCGCACTGCCTGTGTGTCGTCGCACGGCGCCCAGACCGCGCGGAGACGATGCGGCTGTGCTGGCGAAACTGTACGCCAGTGGGTTTACGAAAGCTCTGCCGAACCTTGCACAGGTCGACGTTCCGCCATCATCGCTCCTTCCGCTCGAACGTGCGATGCATTTCGTCCAATTGGTCTGCAAGCCAGCGGAGCCCTGCCATGGCACGCGGCAACTCTTCGTGCCGGTCTGCCCACATCCCGCCAGTGGGATGGACACCCTCTGTTCTCGCCTGCCCGGCAAGCTCCGCCCAGGTGACGAGCCGGGCGACAAAGGCCCCGTCTGCGTCAATCGACACCACGGCGTCGATGCCTTCGGCAAGAAGGTCAATCTCGACCGCGAGGGTGATGGTGAGATCGCGCAGCACGCTTTTCGGCTCGCGCTTGCCCTGGCCGGGATCGCCCCTCGTTCGGCGGTCAGCGACCCTTCGCTCCGCGTAGTCGTTCGTCATGGCTTCTGCTGCGCCGAGGGCCGCGCTGATTGCCTCGAGTGCGGCGTCATCCCATACCGTCCTTGGTCGATCGAAAGTCTTCGGCCGTCTGCAGACGAATAAGCTCGGCCTCGCTCACGTCGATCATCGTTTGCTGTCCTTCGCGGATTAGGCGGGCAGAGGGAAGGTGCGCCGCTACTTCCGCTAAATCCCGCTGCCTCAAAGCCGTGTAGCGGAATCCAATACGAAAGCCGTTCAGGCGCGTGCCGCCGAGGTGAAAGAGTCCGATCCTCGCGTCAGCGACCGGCGCAATCTGGAAGTCGCCAAACATCGCCACGACACCGCCATCAAGCCGCGCGATCCTCGTCAATAGCGGCAGCACTGCCCCTTCGAGGTTGCGAACATCATCGTCAGAAATCCGGACGTCGAGGTTGATCCCTGACTCGCCGACGACGCGCGCGGACGGAATCTCGGCCTGCACCCTGGCGAACTCGGCACCAGGCAGAGTCGACGAGCCACGGTAACCATTCACGTCGAGCTGGTAAGCGTGGAACCACCCATCTCGCAACTGGCGCAGCCGTATGGCGCCGGTCCCGCCGTACCAACTGCCGAGGGATTCCGAGCCAAGGAGTTCGTGGCCGATCCTGACGCGCAGAAGACGGTCGTAAGCCCTGTAGACCTTCATCGAGAAAGCAGTCCGCCGTTGGCTCACTCTGGGCATGCTGCCAGTCCGCGACATGAACCGTGCCGGACGCGCAGGACCAGAGCAAGCGCGAGCGTGGACCGCGAAGGCTGCCGCCTGCAGAGCTATGGCGCCAAACCAGGACGGCCCCGCCCGCGCGAGGGCGATCTCGCCGAGGCTTGACCGTCATTTCATTGACGAGACCATCAAATCAGCTATCAGCGCTGAATGGCGGAAAGCGAGATCAGACCCACTGAGCGCGCCCCCTTGCTTCGGACGTTCGGTGACGAACTCGCTGGCCGCGTTGCCGCTCTGCTCCGACATCGCCCTGGGTTGGCGTTGAGGCTCACGCTCGCCCCGCCTGAGGCCATTCATGCCGTAGCGGCCTTCCTGCACTGCGCGTCGGATGCGGAGCGGCCGGACAGCGAGGTGGCGAAGCTCATCGACGAGTCGGACCCGCGAGAACTTCTCCGCGCTGCCCTTCCTGACTGCCCGCCGATGCTCTTCCGGGCGCTGGCCCGAGCGGGAGATTTTGCCGGTGATGCCCAATTCTACAGGCGCCTCGCTGCTGTCGCGCGAGGGCCGTTCGCAGATGCGTTCCTGAACACGAGCCGGTCCGCCGATGGCGGCCGACTGGCCTACTACGAAATGCTGGCCCGTCTCGATCCCGCTATTACACGTTTGCAACACGCCCTGCCGGAGAATGAAAAGCTGGCGGCGACGGTCGACAGCATCATCCGGCTGCTAAGGGCGCACGGTGCGCTGCACGAAGATGACTTAGACTTGCCGCCCGGCGCCGGACTCAGCGCGGTCGTGCGTCGCCTTCGAGCCGCCCTCGCGCGCATTCCGGCTCCCGATCCCGGCTTCGCGCCGCCGCCACCGTTCAGGCTCGTCGGCAACACGGCGGAGCTACAGCGGGTCGGCAGGGACCTTAGCCTCTGCGTCGCACTACCCGCGATGTTTGCCGCTCATCATCACATCAATGTTGTGGCTGGCACGCGCGTGTATCTCACGGCGGACAACCCGCCGCTCTTTGCATCGCTGCGTAAACTCGGCAGCGCGGCGTGGTTCCTCGACCGGATCGTAGGGCCGCAGAATGCTGATGCGCCTCCGGTAGTGCGGCAGACATTGGAGCGCGACCTTGCGGCGGCAGGTCTGATCCTCATACCTATTGAGCCCGGCCGGGCGCTTTGGCGTCTCGATGCCGAGGCCCGCGGTACGCTCAGCCGGTTGGAGAACGTCGATGAGGAGTTTGGTGATCTCGCGTTTTAGGTGGCGCCTTATAGAGGCGCCGGTCGACTTCAATGTGGTGAAGAGGCTGCGATGGACGCGGCGCTGAACTACACTGTTGCCGATCTTGCGCGCGATGAGATGGTCGGTCTGCGGCGCGAGTGCCGCACACGCATGCTGTCGCGGGCCGAACTCGCGAAGCGCGTTGGCCTGGGCGCGCGACTGCCCGGCATCGGGCTTCGACGAGAGCTTTGGTGCGGAGACTGCGGCGAGCCCGCCTTCGAAGGCACCGTGCTGAGCACGACCATGCCCGCGAGCGGAGCGTTGGCACCGCAATCACGTCGATAATCGCCACGAGCAAGGTTGGGCAGGCGTCGAGCGTCAGACCGGTGTATCGCTGCCGCTTCCGCGCTCCTCAGCCTCTTTCCGCTTCTCTAAGATTTCCGCGATATGCTCTTCGCGGTACTGCAGCACGGCTCTCACGGTGTGCAGCGGGACCGCAAACGTGGCAGCGACCTCCTCGGGCGTCTTTACTCGGTTTATCGGCGCGATCTGCGAGGCGCCCTTCGCTTCGAGCAATTCATGCAGCAGCAGCTTGCCGTCGATCTCATGGCGGAGTTCGTCCCAGCCGATCAGCAGCGGCAGCGCGAAATCCTTGCTGACGTGCTTTTCCTGGCTGCCGAGGACTTTGAGAAAGATGAAGACGTCTGATCGGAAGGCGGAATTGCCGATGCAGCACCACGTGGCGACAAGTGAAGGCCCCGCCGTGTCACTCTGCTCTCGCGCCGTACTGGTGGGCAGCGCGCTCTCCGAACTGGCAAATGCATACAGCCGCGACTATGGCGTAACGCGACTGGCATGCACGATGCGCCAGTCTGCGTCGATTGCGTAGAACGCCTCTCCGATGGATTGCTAACCGATAGTGTCGGGAACGGCACTGAGGGTGCGGGCGTCGAGATACCGGCGATGGCCTTCCGGCGGATCGCTCGGCGAAAACTCATCGGGCTGCCGAGATACCCTCTCTCGATTCGCTCTGCAGCAGCCAATCCCTTTCTGGTCAGGCCGCGTCGCGGCGCACTTGTGAGGTCGTCGCGCGCGGGTATCGCCGCATTGCTCGCGCGGCAGAGCGCCACGCTGCGCGAACCTGACGTCGTAAAGCGTGCGCTGGCGACGCGCGGGCCCCACGAACCTTGCCGCCGGAGAAGGCGCTCGGGCGGGCGTCGAAAGCGCGCCGATGGCAGCTTGGCTGCCGTGGTGACCGGTGCGAGCATCTACGATCAAATCGTCGCATCGGGAGATTGACGCGCTGCCCTACGTCGCGCGGGAAGATCTACGCGCGCGGCATCGTCGAAGCAGGAACCGCGGTGCGCTGTCGCAGTGGCTAAGTTTGCGAGCCTGCCAAAGTCTTGGCACGGATGCAGGAAGGTAGTCTCCAACTGGATGTGCGACGCGCCGGCACTGTCGGCACGACCGGGTGCGGGATTTGGCAGTGAGGTGCAGCGCCTCATCGCCGATTAGACGGAGGCCAGGCGCGGCAAGATTCAGGCAGAATCCCAGCTTCGGTCGCCAGTGCGCTTCGCGTGACATATAGCACCGCACAGACCACGCATTCCGCGGATGATTTCTGAGCCCGAACGCTTGCTACGCCGCGCGTTCGTGCTGCTGCTGCACCTCGCCGTCACTCGCTCGCTTGCGCTCGCTCCGCTTCGGCTCGCCGCGCAGCGCCTCTGGCACGCCGCATTCTACATTCGTCAATCAGCCTTTCGCGTCTCATCCCTAGGCTGCCCGTGCATCTCCTCCCCCCGCCTCGACCGCATGTAGCTGGGTCGAGGACTGGAGGAGAAGATCGTCATCATCCCTGAGTATGTCGTGCTCGAACGGTGACGTTGCGGTTCTACCCGCGCAGGTGATTTCCCGTGACCCTGCTCTGTCACCCATCTCGACGACGACCACCTAGCAGTGAACCTGACGGGGTGAATGGCGGGACTGCTGATGCATGGCCCACCGAGCCTTGCGGTCCCAGTGTCGCGTCTGTGAAACGGTTACGCGCCATCGGAGGCGCGATCACACCAGCCTGGCCGTTCGAGGGACCAGCTGGTGCGCGGAGTTGCCGAATAGCAAGGCATAGCTCCGCTCTTGAGGTGCCTATTCGGGTCTGCTCGTCCCGCTCCGGCGTCTCGTCACTCCTTGCCAGCAGCGCCTTGTGAGGATGCGAAGGAGACGAAAGGGAGGTGGGCCGCGCTGCCCGTTTGCCGTCGGTTGGTGCGTGGCTCGAGGTCCACGTCTGGGATACTTCCGGCCGCGCTTTGCCCGGCGGGTCACCGGAACCAGTATGCCCTGCGCGATATGGATCGTGCTGGGATTTATACGGGGCGCACGGGCTTGGTGTCGAGCTTCGCTCGCGGCTGGTGTTCGTATCGGTCGGCAGCGCGTTCCTCCCAAGCACGACGGCCGACCTGCGACGAGAGCTGGCTGTCGAGCTGCCTCTGCCCCTGAGCAGGATCGCGGCGGAGCTGTCCGACCTCGACCTGCAAGTCGCGGCCCCCTGGGCTGGATCTTGCTGCGTTGCTTGCGGCTGCCGCTTTGCGATGGCGCTTCGCCTCATCACGCCGCTCCCGTCGATCGGTCAGGGGTGGCCATGCTTGCGAACGGGCCGGACGATGAGTCGAACGAGGAAGGCGGGGCTGATATCTCGGCGCGCCGCGCGACGCGATAAAGAGATCCGCCTCACCGCGGCGTTCTACTCGCATTGCGGGGGCGCGACGCAGGTGGACGGCAAAGACGCGTCCTGGACCCCGCGACTTCGTCACCGCGACCGGCAATGTGGTGGTGGACCTGTTGCACAACTTCCACCTCGAGTGCGGGGCGCGGCTCCACAAGCTGCGCGTCTACAAGGCGGTTAAGGACCCGACCAAGCGGGAGGTCTGTGGCTACCTGACGGTGCGTGGGTCGGTCCACGCACACGCATAGCGCTCGCTTTGAAACAGACCACCGGCGCTGCCATACGAAAGTGCTGCACGATGGCGCGGTCCGAGGCGCCGGCTGCACCTTCGACATCTCCGTGCCTTGGTGGATTAGCGCACAATGACGGCGATGGCGCCGCAGTTGCTCTTGCGGGACGCCATTGCCTGAGCGAGGCAAGATGCAAGCCGAGCGAAATGCACACTCCACGCATCGGGTCGCCAGCTCTGCGCGAAAAATGCCCGCAGCTGTTGACGCGGCGACGCGCTGGACCCGCGACCGGGCCAGTTGTTTGCGGAACTCGGCGGGAAGCTGGCGTCGGAGAGCTCGCGGCGGACGCGGCGGCTGGAAGCCGCATTGACCCCTTAGGAGCTCGCATGCAACGCTTTCCCCATCGGGAGGCCGTGCAATGCATGCGCGTTATGATCAGGTTGCTCCACATCCGCTGGCAAAGGGCTGGCATACGCCGCGCGAGAGCCCCTGGCTGTTCATCGATGGCTGTGTGCAGGTCTGGGAAGACGCGGAATTCGGCGAGCTGCATCGCCATACACCGACGGCTTATTTGCTGACGGCCTTCCGCCCGCAGGCGAATTTCGAAGATGCGGTAGATGCCTGCATGGATTGGTGGCGCGTCGCTCGCACTTACCCGACCACCCGCATCGCGCTCACCGCGCGCGACATCGTCGAAGCGAAAGAACAGGGCCAGGCTGCGCTGATCATCGGCACGCAGGGCGGCGACTTCGTCGGCCAGAAGCTGCACAGGCTGGAAGTGCTGCACAAGCTCGGCCTGCGCGTGATGATCCCGTCCTACAACGAGCGCAACACCCTCTGCGACGGTGTGCTGGAACCGGCGGATGGCGGGCTG
>NZ_JBNXUM010000062.1:0-13475 GCF_050563545.1 Falsiroseomonas sp. HW251 | reverse complement strand
CGGTCCACTGACCAGGTCACCCGCACGCGCCCCTCCCGCACCGACAGCGCGCCATACTTCGTCGCATTGGTCGCAAGCTCATGCAGCACCATGGACACCGCCTGCACGGCATCAGGGGCCAGCGCAAGATCGGGGCCGTCCACCGTCACCCGCTCCTCCGACGCCATCCGCGCCGGACCCTCGCCTCGGCCAGGCTGGAAGACCGCAAGCTCGGCCTCGACAAGCTCCCGCAAGGGCGCCCGCTCCCACCTGCACTCGGCCAGCATCGTATGCGCCCGCGCGAGCGCGCCGACGCGGCCCTCGACGGCCTGGGCGTAGGCGTCGGCGTCATCCTTGCGGGTCAGGCGCAGCGCCGCCAGCACGATGGACAGCGCGTTTTTCGCGCGGTGGTCCACCTCGCGCATCAGCAGGGTCTGGCGCTCTTCGATGGCCTTGCGCTCCGTGATGTCCACGTTGACGCCGAACATGCGGCCGGGCCGGCCGTCCGGTCCTGGGATGCGGCGGCCCCGGCCGGTCATCCAGCGCACCTCGCGCGTGCCGTCCGGCGTGCGGCGCCAGACCCGGAAGTCGGCGTCGAACTCGCCGGAGGCGAAGGAGGCAGCGGCCGACGTCTCGACCAGCGCCCGATCCTCAGGGTAGACCAGCTCGTTCAAGAAGCGGGCGAAGTCCACCGGACCGTCGCGCACCCGATCCAACCCGAACAGGGCATACTGCTCGTCGGACCACTCCACCTCGCCGGTGTCGGGGTCCAGCACCCAGGTGCCCGTCCGTGCCGCCTGCTGGGCGACGCGCAGCTTCGTCTCGTTGTCGTGCAGCGCGGCCGTCCGTTCCTCCACGCGCCGCTCGAGGTCGGCGTTCACGGCGGCAAGGTCACGCTGCCCTCGCCGGAGCAGGATGGCGAAGCCGACCAGCACGGCCCAGGCCGGTAGTCCGAAGGCGAGCTGCAGCAGGACTGTCTCGCGCCACTGAGCGGCGATTGACGCCGTGGGTCGCGCCATTGTCGCGTAGAGCGGCAGTTCGCCGACGCGACGAAAGGCGACCAGGCGAGCCCCCGATGCGTGAAGGTCTATGACGGCGCCAATCGGATGGCCGATGAAGGTGCCCCGAACCTCGCCTGCTGCGGCCGCGTTTCGGAAGGGGCTGTTGGCGGGGACGCTCGTCAGAACGGGGGACAGGCCGGTGCTGCGTGCCAGCAGGGCGCCGTCTGACCGCAGCAGGGACGCCGCATCGCCCTCTTCGGCGGGGATAGCGGCCAAGCCGGCGGAGAGCCGCGCGGGATCGACGGAGACATTGATGAGGCCGTCAAAGCTGCCAGGCGGCAGCCCGTTGCCAGTGCCGGCGCGCCGACGGCTGATCGCGAAGAAGACATTGGTGTCAATCCTCCCCGTCGTAATGGCGCTGATGTGCAGGTCCGGCGCGCCGGGCTCGCGCAGCGCGACGAACCACTCGCCGTCGGCGACGCGCACGCCGCGCGGCACCGGGTAGACGTTCGCAGTGAGCAGGATTTCGGCGTCGCGCCCGACCACCGCCAACGTCAGGACCCCAGGCAGCGAGGGCAGGAGGTCCCGCAGCGCCTGGTGCAGCTCGCCCTCCCTGGCTCGGACGTCGTCGTCGGAGAGGCCGTGCAGCAGGCGGTTGGTGAGGTCGGCGGCGAGGCGATGGGCGTCGAGAACCCGGAGCGCGTATTCGGCGGCGACATCAGCTCCCCGCACCAGTTCGCGCTCGGCCGCGCGCCAAGTGTCGCGCCAGGCAAGCCAGGCGAAGACCACCAGCACGAGAAGAGGGACGGTGAGCGCGGCCAAGACGCTGAAGCGCCTCGGTGCAGCAGTCCGCATGGGTAGAACGCGCGCCCAATCGAGGCGCGCCTCATCGCGCTGCAAGCCGGGATCGACGTTCATGGCCCCCCAAGGCGAACAGGCTGCCTTGTAACGACGGCATCGGGCGGCCGCAACGACGTGCGCTGCGACCGGGAGAGGGACGGGAACGGGATCCGCAACGAATTTTCGGGGGAGCCGTATCAGCAGGCCCGCCACCCCCCCGTTTCGATGCCGCGGGGGGGGGCCGGCCGGCCGTCACGCGAAATGGCCGCTCCCTGGCGGAGCCGCCGGATGGCGCCGCCCTCATGGAGGCCGGCGCGCGGTCCGGCTAGGCTGCTCGTCATGACGTCCGCGACGCCTATCCGCGTGAACCGCGCGCCGGTGCTGACCCTCTGGGCCTCGGTCGTCGCCGCGCTGCTCGGCTCCCGGCCGCGGGCCCGGCAGCGCGCCGCTGCCATCGTCCGCGACGCTATGGTCGTCGTCGGCGAGAAGATGTGGGGCCTTGACGCGCCGAGCCTCGTCGCCGACGAACGGCTACTAGGCGGCCTTGCGGGGCCGCGCGGCACTGACCTCGATTTCGACGAGCCAGTCGGGATTGGCCAGGGCCGCGACCTGGAAGACGGTGCGGACCGGCACGTTGGGCTGCGTCGTCGTTCCGAAGAAGTCGCGGTAGCCCGTCATGAAGCCCTCAAAGTCCATCCGGCCATCCCTGGCGGGGTCGCCCACCAGGTAGACTTGCATCCGCACGACATCGCCGAGGTCGAGGTTCAGGCGCCGCAGCGTCGCCTCGATCGTGCCCAGCACCGAGGCGGTCTGTGCCTTGGTGTCGCCGAGGTCGCTGCGCGAAAGCGCCGGCACCACGCCGGACAGATGCACCATGGGAACCCCGCTCTGCACCTCGACCGCAGAGGCGATGGGCAAGTCGGAGCCAGGGGTGCGATGCCGGCTGACACCAGGCTGCGGTGTCGGTGAGGGCATGGTTGGTATCAACGAAACAACTGGAAGGGCCCTCACGGTATGGTCCTCACTCGATTACAAAAACGTATCGGGACACCCGTCGCGATAGGTAAATCGTAACACCGCCAACGCGACCAGGCCATGCACCACGCAGGCCGGCCGCTGTCATGTTTTGATGTCGCAAAGCTGCGCAGTCTGTGACGAGGGACCCCACCGGCACGCGCCTTGAGCAGCGGTTGGCGACGGCCTTCGGGCGGGGGAACGCGGACACGGTCCGCTTGCTCCGCCGTGAGGACGATCCCGTCCGCATCCAGGCGGGGCTGGCGCGGCCGTATGATGGGCGCGGCACGGACGGCGCGGGGGATGGTGCGGATCGCCGGGCGCAACGCCGCCGTGGAGGTCTTGCAGCTAATCGGTGTCGCCGCCGCTTGCCCAGAGCCCGGTGAGCTTGGCCTCGGATGGTTCGCCGACCGGATCGCACGCCGGCGTGGGTGCGTGGACTACCGCCGGATCCGCGTTTTCACGGCGGCTACGAGCTGCTCGAGCTCGAACGGCTTCACCAAGCAGTTCTTACGCAGCGCGTCGGGCAGGCCATCGACGCTGCGATCGTCGCCTGTCATGACCACCACCGCGACGCTCGGCCATCGGCGGCACACCTCCTCGGCGAGCGCCACACCGTCGATACCAGGGCCCAGGTTCACATCCGCCACGACCGCCGCAGGCAAAGGCTGTCCCTGGCGATCCAGGGCATCGAGCCCGTCCTCGGCGGTGCCGACAGGCATCACCTCCAGGCCAGCATCCGTCAGGGCCTCGAGTAGCACGTCACGGACGAGGGGATCGTCTTCGACCAGCAGGATGTCGATGGAGTTGGCCGCGGCCATTCGCAACAGAACCTCGCCACCATGGGCACGCGCGTTGGCCTTGGCTGCCGAGGTCACTACCAGCATCCGGTTCGCCCTGTCGTCAGCAATAGAGATACAAACGCGTCCCCTGTCCTCGCCGACCAGAGGTTGGGATGCCCCTACGCGGCAGTCGCGGCTCCCGATGCCAGGGCGCGCGCGACCGGCACGGTCATGACGCAGACCAGTCCATCCTCCTCCCACCGGCGCTCGACGCCGCCACCGAGTTGGTTCCCGAGCGTCGCTTCGATCACCCGCGAGCCGAAGCCGCGCCGTTCCGGTGGGCCTTGCACGCGCGGCCCGCCTCGCTCGCGCCAGATGAGGATCAGATTGCCGGTCACGCGGTCTACCCGCCACGTTACCCGCACGTGCCCCTCCCGCACCGACAGCGCGCCATACTTCGTCGCATTGGTCGCAAGCTCATGCAGCACCATGGACACCGCCTGCACGGCATCAGGGGCCAGCGCGAGATCGGGGCCGTCCACCGTCACCCGCTCCTCCGACGCCATCCGCGCGGGATCCTCGCCTAGGCCCGGCTGGAAGACCGCCAGCTCGGCCTCGACCAGTTCCCGCAGGGGCGCGCGCTCCCAGCGACCCTCGGCCAGCATCGTATGCGCCCGCGCGAGCGCGCCGACGCGGCCCTCGACGGCCTGGGCGTAGGCGTCGGCGTCATCCTTGCGGGTCAGGCGCAGCGCCGCCAGCACGACGGACAGCGCGTTCTTCGCGCGGTGATCGACCTCCCGCATGAGCAGCGCCCGCTGCTCTTCCGACGCCTTCTGCTCGGTAATGTCGGCGACGATCAGGACGGCGCCCGTCACCCCGACCATGTCGCGCAGCGGGACGGCGAGGACACGCGTCCACGTCCCGGCCCCGTCCTCCTCGGTGTAGAGGAGTTCCATGCCGGGCACGACCATTTCGCCGCGCAATGCTCGCGCACCTGGAAAGTCCGAGCAGTCCAACAGACTGCCGTCCTGCCGGTAGCTTCGCCAGCGGTTGCGCCGCGCTTCGTCCCGCGACGGGATGAGCTCCGGGACGAACCGCCGCAGCGCCGCATTGGCAACCAGGAGCCGGCCGTCAGCGTCGCACAGCCCGACGCCGAGCGGCAGCGCGTCCACCAGCGTGGACAGCCGCTGTGCGCCTTCGCGTAGCCGGGCCTCGCTCTCGGCCAGCGCGCGGGCGGCGGCGCGCTCCTCGGTCACCTCACGGGCGACAACGTTAACAGCGATGATGCGGCCCGCCTCGTCACGGATCGGGCTGTAGTCCACGATCCATGCTCGTCGGGCTAGGGGTTGCGCCGGCGTCTCACCCTCGATTTCCAGCCCGAGCACCGGCTGGCCTGTTTCGACCACGCGACGGAGCACATCCTCGCACGCGTCGGCGATACCGGGGACGACCTCCCTGATGGTCCGCCCGATATGGGCCTCGACGGGCACGCCGTTCATCTCGGCGAGACCGGCATTGACGCGCTTGTAGCGACCTTCCAGGTCGAGGACGCATAGCCCGACCGGCGCCGTCGAGTAGACTGCGTCAAGCTGGGTCAGGGCATTGCGGGCAACCGCCTCGCGATCGCGCAGCTCGGCCGTGCGCGCCGCAATCCGCTCCTCGAGACCGGCGTTCGCGGTGGCGAGGTCGCGCTCGCGGCGGCGGACCCGCAGCGCGAGGCCCACCAGCGCGAGCATCGCCGGCACCCCGAACGCCAGTTGCAGGCCAACCGCGTCCCGCCACCGCGCCACGATGGCGGAGCGCGGTCGGGCAACCGAGGCGATCGCCGGCCAGCCGTCCACCCGCCTCAGCGCCGACAGGCGCTCGACGCCGTCTACGCCGGAACGCACAAGCGCGGTGCCGCGCGTGGCGCCATTCGCCACCGCCCGCGCGACAGGGTGCTGGAAGGTGGCCGGCGGAAGCGGCCCCGTCATGCCGGTCGAGCGCGCCAGCACCTGGCCGTCGTCGCGGACCAGGGCGAGGACGTCAGTGGATCCATCGCCATCGCCCGGCAGCAGGCGCCGCAGCCCGGCGCTCATCGCATTGCTGGCGGGCGAGACGACGACCACGCCGTCATACGCGCCGGGGGGCAGGCCATTGCCGCCGCGCTCGCGCCTTCGCGCGACCGAGAAGAACGGCCTGTCGAGGACGCGTCCGACGAAGACCTTGCCGAGGTAGACCGGCGGGGCATCGGGGCCGCGCAGGGCCTGATTGTAGTCGCGGTCCATGAAGACCTCGGAGAGCGGCGGCGCGGGGAAGATCGCGCCGCTGACCAGCGTGCGGGCGTCCCGGTCATGCAGGAACACATGCTGCTCGTTGTCGTCGCGGGTCCGCTGCCCGATCGCGCGCAGAGCGGCGTGATAGTCCCCCTCGCGCGCGCGGATGTCCTCGTCCGACAGGCCGGCCAGCATTTCGTCGGCCCGGTCCAGCCGCAGCAGGAAGCCGTCCAGCACGCGCCGGGCATATTCTGCCCCGGCCTCGGCAGTGCGGGTCACCTCGGCCTCCGCCTCCCGCCACGCCTGCCGCCACGAGAACCAGGCGCTTGCGGCCATCAGCAGCAGCGGCAGCGCAATCGCGAACGGGAGTAGGAGCGACACCGCAGGTGGTGACCGGCGCGCGGCTGTGGCAGGGCCGGGTGTGTCGGCGAGACCGAGGAGAACGCCTCCTGCGTCCGGGCGACTCACGCCCCGTTGCTCCGTCGCCCTCGCAGCGAGGATGGTCGGTTCGGGCTTCTCCTCGTAGATCTGGTTCAACCCGCGGCCTTCATTCGGTGAGCGGCTGTTGCGGTAGGCCGGCGATCCTCCACGAAGTCGATATTCGCTGGAAGAGGTGACGCAATGGCGATCCGATACAATTTCGTCGGGGGTGTATCATGAGACCCCCTACCCCCACTTTTCGATGCTGCCGGGGGGGGCGCCCGCCCGCAGGCAAAATGGCCGCCGCTCCGCGGAGCTGCCGGATGGCGCCGCCCTCATGGAGACCGGCGCGCGGTTCGGCTAGGCTGCTCGTCATGACGTCCGCGACGCCTATCCGCGTGAACCGCGCGCCGGTGCTGACCCTCTGGGCGGCTGTGGTCGCCGAGCAGCTCGGCCACCCGCCCGACACCGCGTTGAGCATGGCCAGCATCGTAGCCGGCACGGCCGCCCAGGCGAAGGCGCGGCGGTTGGGGATCGTAGAGCAGCGCGAGAAGACGTCGCGCGAGAAGCGCGAGGGCGCGCCGGTCGAGCAAATCGTCCGCCTGCTCGGGAAGGACATCCGCCTGGTCGCCGACGCCGACGGCGTGATCCTGGCGGCCGGCAGCGACGGCAAGCTGGCCCCAGCGGCGCCGGTGAGGGCCTGCGTCGCTGCGCGTTTGTCCACCACCGGCGACAGCAGGCGCGACCACCAATCCAGTGGCTCTTGATGAGCTTGGCGCCCGACTGGGCCGAGTAGACGAAGCCTAGCGATCAGATGCCGTTCGGGACGGGGATGTAGATCACCTGCTGCTCCTCGTCGGGGTGGCGGGATATGTGGCCCTTGCCCCAGGTGTCCTCAGCCAGGACCACGCTCCCCGGCCCGATCCGTCGCACATCACCGTCGCTCGTCTCGAACTCGGTTTCCCCCGTCAGGAACACGACCAACTGACGCTCGGGCGGCGTGTGCCAGTCAACAACACCAAGCGCGGGGGGATGGGTAACGAATTGGACGCTCGTCGCCTGGTGGCGAGCCGATAGCCTGAACGGCGGCGCGCCGGGAAAGACCTCCTTGGGCGACAGCGGGATGTCCACCTCGGCGAGATGCGACTCGCCTTGCGCGTCGGCGTAGATGCGAAGGCACTTCATCGGCTCCCTCCCAAAAAATCGCTCCCGCAAAGCCAGGGCCGCGATGGTGCCGGGCGACACGCCGCCGCGCCGCGGCTGCCAGCACCCATAGCTTGCATTGACCGCGGAAGCTGCACCTCAACCGCATCCGCCACGCGACGCTCTGAGGCGCCGCGGTCAGGCGCCGAGGATGCTATCGTCGTCAGCATGAAGCGGCCGAAACTCATCCCCGCGCGCGACGCCGCGATCTGCTGGTTCTGCGAAGGCGGAGCCGCGGGGGCCTTCGCGGTCACCGCGGTCCATGTCTTCCACGCGCGCGACATCCTCCCCGGCGGCCCGGCCAACTCGATCTGGTCGAGGCCCGACGCGATAACGCACGGCTGCGTCTTCTCGGACTGGATGAACGGGATGCCCAACATGACCCCGGAGTGGGTGTTCTCCGAGCTGATGATCTTCCATGGGTTCGCGGACAGCAGGGTGGCGGAGCAGGCTCTCGCCGAGTTCGCCAAGATCGATACCTGCGCCTGGGCCCGCGCGATGGTCCCGACTGACCTGCCGGACAGGCCGCAGGTGCATTGGCGGTGGGCGCCGCCGAGGTAGGCGAGACGGTGGCGTGCGCGCGCCCCGTGGCCACTTCGCGGCCTAGAGCTTGTTAGCTCCTGAGCCAGTCGCTGGTGGCGGCGACGCAGATGCAGCGGATGCGCATCGTGTCCTCAGCCTTGCCTAGCGGACCTCGGGCAGGACGACGCGTGAGGCCCCGTCGGCCTCGAAGGTATCCGCCGCGTTGTAGGTCTCAACGGTCTGGCCCTCGTGCTCGGGCTCCAGCCGTTCGGTGCGGGGGTCGTCGGGGAAGAAGCAGATCTGCCGGAGCGGCGCCTCGCCCGTGTTGCGTAGCGAGTGCTTCACGCGGGCCGGCAGGATCAGCACGTCTCCCGCGCGGTAGGGCTCGGCCCCTGCCTCAGTCAGGCACTCGCCCTCCCCTTCCAGCACGAGGATGACCTCCTCCGCCGCGTGGAGGTGCCACGGGACCACGGCTCCGGGGCCGAGGACGTTCTCGTGGATGTCGGATCGCTCGGTCCCGAGCGTGGGGTTAGCGACGAAGTTGCGGACCCGGCTCCGCGATCCGCTCGGGAACCTGCCCAAGACCTGCCGCAGCACAGGCATCCGCGCCTCCTCGGGTCGTGCGCCACCGCGGAGACGGTGGCACAAGCGGCCAGTCCACCAGCGTCACATGTGGTCTACCGGCATCACATGCCGCCATGAAATCGAGCGAACGACGATCGGGCCGTCAAGCGGCGGCTCGCGGCAGGCGCGGCACCACAACTCGCGCCGCAGGCCGATGAGATGCAGGCGGGCGTCGGCGCCGACGAGGGCGACCAGGTCGTCGCGGCGGAATGTCCGGGTCCCGCAGAAGCAGCGGAACGCCAGGCCCTCGTCGCGGGCGAGGTCGCTGACGCTCAGGGTGGCCGCGGCCTCCACGATATCGTCCCCTACCTACCCGCCGGCCGTGTGCTGGGGCGTGTGCAGGAACCCCGCCTTGCCGGTCAGGGCCTCGGCAAGCCCGTCCAGGGCGGTCAGGACGTCGCTGGCGGCCCGGTAGGCCGGCGGCGGCCTGCTGCCACACAGAGGGAGCAAAAGGGTCCGCTCGGGGTCCGCAGCAAAGTCGAAGCTGTGGACAAGTTGGGCTAAGTGCTTTGCCGGGTGAGGGATTTGAACCCCCGACCTTCGGTTTACAAAACCGCTGCACTACCGCTGTGCTAACCCGGCCCGCCGCCACACCTAGCGCGCCGCCCGCGCCCGCTCAACGCCGTCTCGTCGCGGCGAACCCATGCCGCCCTCGCAGGAATATGTCCCGCGCCGTGGGATCGCCGGGAGACGCGGCGCGTCTGACGCCGGGTTCACGGGCAAAGGGGGCAGGTGCGGATGGCCTCGGGCCTGCTCGGCAGGAGCGGCACGACGTGGCCTCGCGCCGCGGTGCTGTTGCTCGCGCTCGTCGTCCTCGGCGCGGGGGCGGCGCTGCGCTCGGCGGAGTACGACGAGAGCTACACCAGGCTCGTCACCTCGCCCGTGCCGCGGCCCGACTGGCCCGACCGTCCCTTCACGCCGGAGGAGGCGCGGCCGCGCCTCGACGCCGTGGCCAACGCATCGGTGATCGCGCGCAACCTGCGTGAGACCGACGTGCATCCCCCGCTCTATTTCTGGCTCGCCGGCGCCTGGCGGGCGGCGGGCGGGACCTCGGTGGAGGCGCTGCGGGCGCTTTCCGTCCTGCTGTCGCTCGGCGCCGTCGCGGCCTTCATGGCGGCGGCGGCGGCGGCGGGGCTGCCGCCGGTCGCGACGGGGCTGCTCACCGCGCTGTCCTATGGCTTCGCCTATACCGGCGGTGTGGCGCGCGGCTTCGCACTGGCGCATCTGCTGATCGGCTTGGCCGCGCTGGCGGTATTGCGGGCGTGGCGCGGCAGGTCGGCCGGGCTGGCGGCGCTGGGCGGGCTGGCGGCCGGCGCGGCCTCCTGCGCGAACTACCTCGCGGCCTTTCCGGGGGCGGCGATGCTGGCCTGGCTGGTCGTCGCGCCGCTGCCGTGGCGCGACCGGCTGAGGCTCGCCGCGGCGGCCGGCGTGCCCTTCCTGCTTGCGCAGGGCGTGAACCTCCATTTCTTCCTCGCCCAGCGCGCGTCCCGCCCCGGCCAGTTCGAGCCCTTCCGGCCGCTCGACGCCATCGCCTCCCTGGCGCGGTTCAACCTGGCCAATCTCCTGGGCGCGCTGCCGCTCTACCTCATGCCGCCCTGGAGCACGCTGGCCGCGGCCGGGCTGGCCGCGCTGGCGCTCGGCGCAGGCTTGGCGGTCGCGCTGCGCTGGCGCGCGATCGGGCCGACGCGCTGGTTCTGGCTCGCGGGCTTCGCGGCGCCGTCGCTCGGCCTGCTGCTGCTGGCGGCGACGGCCGGCGCGATGGCGATCGAGCTCCGCTACCTCGCCTTCGCCGCGCCCTTCGCGGCGGCGCTGGTGGCCGGCGCCGCGGCGGGCTGGCAGCGCCGCGCGCCGAGGCTCGCGCCGCTCGCGCTCGGCCTGCTGCTGGCGGTGCAGGCGGCCGGCGTCGCGGGCATGGCGCTGCATCCCGAGACGCGGCAGGGCTACCGGGAGTCGCTGGCCGCGGCCGCCCCGTCGCTGCCTGGCGGGCTGCTGCTGGTCCCGATCGGCAATGACGGCGTCGGCCTGGTCGGCGCCGTGCTGGCCGAGGCGCCGCGCGACCAGCCGATCCTGCTGCTGCGCGAGGCGGAGGCCGCGACGCTGCCTGCCCGCGTCGCGACCTGGCCGCGCCTCGTCCTGCTCGGCCTGCATGATCGCGACGGCGCGCGCCAGCTGGCCGCCGCCCGCGCCGCGCTGCTCGGCGCCGGCTGGACCGTGGCGGCGACGCCCTGGCGCGATGCGCGTCGCGGCTTCGCGGTCGAGGTGCTGGCGCCGCGCCGCCTGTCAGGCGTGGCCGACCGGGCCGAAATTGTCCTCGTTGGTGGCGCGCACCACGGCGGCGAAGAGCCGTAGCGCATCGGGCCCGCCGCGGTCCGTCAGCGTGCCGCGGTCCATCTCCTCGGCGAGCAGCTCCGCATGCTCGGCGAGAGTTTCCGCCGCCCGGCGCAGCGCCTCGCGCGAGAGGATGAGCTGCAGGTCCTCGGGCAGGGTGTTCCAGGTCGCGGGTTGCATGGCGCTCCTTCGGTCGGGCGCCGTCCTGGCGATCTCGTCGCGAACCATCATGCTGCGCTGGGATTGCCGAAGGGTGAAGCCCGTCAGCCGAAGTGGATGTCCACCTTGCCCAGCACGTCGAACTCCGCCGTCACCCGGCACGGCCCGTCGAGCCAGGCCGGCGGCGTGACCGAGCCCAGGAACACGACCTGCCTTGCCTTGAGCCCGCCGAACAGCGTCGCGATGGGCGAGCCCGCGAGCCAGACCAGCGCCTCCACCGGATGGCCGAGAAGGTCGGCACCGACGCCCTCGCCGCGCAGCGCGCCGTCCACGCTGACGCGGCCGCGGATCGCGCCGAGATCGGCTTCCCGCCAGCCCTGCGCGGGCGCGCCGCAGACCACGGCGGCGTGGAAGAACTGGTCGGCGATCAGCGTCGGCGCGCCGGTCTCGCGGAAATCCTGGAAGCGGTTCTCCACGATCTCGATGCCGGCGAAGACCTCGCCGACGGCGGCTGCAGCGTCGGCTCGCGTGATCCTGCCGGGCGCGATGTCGCGCGCCAGGCGCAGCGCCACCTCGGGCTCGCAGCCCGGCGCGACGAAATCGGCGTACCGCAGCGTGGCGGGGCTTTGCAGGATGTTCACGGCCTCGATGAAGCCCGCGGCCGGTGTGGTCATGCCGAGATAGGCCTGCATCTGCCGTCCCGTCGCGCCGATCTTGAAGCCGGCAGGCGGCACGGCGCCGAGCATCTCGGCCATCTCGTGCTGGGCACGGTAGGCGGCCTCGATGTCGGCGGGCGCATCGGCGCCAAGGCCGGCCATGATCCGGCGGGCCTTGCGGCCGCCGAGCAGGGCGGTGGCGGCGCGGCTGGTCATGCCTCGGGCTCCTCCTCGTCCGGGGCGGCGGGAGCGCGCTCGCGGGCGATCTCGTACAGCGCGACGGCGGCGGCGGCGGCGACGTTCAGGCTCTCCATGCCGGAGGAGATGGGAAGCCGCACCAGCTCGTCGCAGGTCTCGCGCTGCAGGCGCCGCAGGCCGGCATCCTCGGCGCCCAGCACCAGCGCCACGCGCCGGTCGCGCGGGGCGGCCTCAGCCAGCGTCCGGGTCGCCTCGCCGGCCAGGCCCAGCACCCAGAAGCCGGCCTTCTGCAGCGTGACAATGGCGCGCGAGAGGTTCACCTCGCGCGCGATCGGCACGATCTCGAGCGCGCCGGAGGCGGCACGCGCCAGCGCGCCGGTCTCGGGCGGGGCATGGCGGTCCTGCATGACGACGCAGGCCGCGCCGAAGGCCGCCGCGGATCGCATGATCGCGCCGACGTTGCGGGGATCGGTCACCTGGTCGAGCAGCAGCACCGGCCCGTCCGACCTGGCGATCGCCTGGTCGAGGTCGAGCGGGGTCAGGGGCTCGGCCAGCAGCGCGGCGCCCTGGTGAACCGCGTCCTCCGGCAGGAAGGTCTGGAAGCGCTGGCGGTCCACGATGTCGGGCTGGACGCGCCAGGGCCGCGGCAGCCGCGTCGCGAGTTCCGCCTCGGCGTCATGCGTCAGCAGCAGCCGCTTCGCGCGCCGGCGCGGATTGGCCAGCGCCGCGGCGACGGCATGCAGCCCGTGGATCCAGAGGCTGCCGGCGGGCGTCGCCTCGCGCTCGGGCGGCTTCGCCGGGCGCGGCGGCGGGGCAGGGGGATCCGGCGCGCGGTTAGGGCGCGGGTCGTTCATGCCGCGCCGGTCGCGGCTGCGCGGCCTCGATGGTTCGGCCTCGGCCTCAGGCCTGCCCGGCGGCCTAGCGCGGTTGCCGTGCTGCGCGCGCGGTGGCCCGCCGTGCTTCCCCCCTTGCGGAGGACGGGAACCGGGCGGCCCGGGGCGGCGGGGGGGAGGACGATGCATGCCGCGCATAACGGCGCGCCGCGCGCCCCCTGTCCAGCGCGGCCTGCCACCCTCCGTGGCGTTGACAGCGCGCGCCCCATGGGGCTAGTCCGCCCGGCCCGTGACGAGCGGGCCGCGACGGAGCACGGAGGGGTGCCCGAGTGGCTAAAGGGGGCGGACTGTAAATCCGCTGGCTCAGCCTACGTTGGTTCGAATCCAACCCCCTCCATTCCCGTCGAGGCCAGTGTTGCAACGGGTGCCTGGCTTGCAGGCCGGCTAGGATGCGCCCCATCTGATCGTCGTGCGGAGAGCATGCGGGACGATGAGCGTGCGGGGTGCGGGTGTAGCTCAATGGTAGAGCCCCAGCCTTCCAAGCTGGTTGTGCGGGTTCGATTCCCGTCACCCGCTCCAGCCCGCCTGGGCTGAGCGCGCCGGCGGGGCGGCAGGCCTCCGGGATCCATCTTCTGACGCGTCGGGAAACAGGGCCATGGCG
>NZ_JBNXUM010000061.1:0-14689 GCF_050563545.1 Falsiroseomonas sp. HW251 | reverse complement strand
TCGCCCGCGGACCATCCACGACTTCTACGGCTTCCCCGATGAGCTCTTCGCCTTCGACTATCCCGCACCCGGCTTGCCGAAGGCCCGCAGCTTCCTCAGGACAGCCCACGCTGGGCCGCCGCGTTCCTCACCTAATTGCCATGCCGGTCCAGGCAGGCGGGTCGCTGGCTGGAAACGACTCGATGCCGGCCTCCTCGACAGGGTCCAGCGGCGCGGCGGAGTTGTCGCTCACCGCCGGTACCAGCGGGGCGGGCTGACCGGCGCGGGCGTCCGCCGCTGGCGGCGATGCACGCGCAACCATCCTGCCGGGCTGATCGTCGCTCCTCGTCGAGTGGGGCCATGGCTCCGCCCAGCGCAGCGCCTCGACCAGATCGTACCGGAATCGGTCCGCACGGCTCCTGGGCGGGATTCGCCGCGGCGGGGGCTCGTCCACCTCGTAGCGCCAGCCATGGCGTTCGGCGAAATCGATGGCGCTCCAGACGTCCGGGAATACGAGGCGGAGATGGGCGAGCGGGTCGGGCTGCTCCGTCGGTGACAGGCCCGGCGCGAACTCCAGAACCCATTGCCCCCGGCCTGGAGCCGACTGCCTGACGGATCGCGGCGCCTGGTGGATCCGAACGGGCGGCAGCTCGCGCGCGGGCACGGCCGTCCCGGGCAGCACCGGCGACCTCCGGGGAACCTCGGGCGTCCGGGTCGGCGGGGTCACGGCGCAGGGGCACCCGGGCCGTGGGCGTCCTCCTTCTCCGAAGCATGCCGGTCCTGTTCGCGCACGAGCCAATAGACGGCACCTAGCGCAAGGATCGAGGCGGCAAGGCCGAGCAACGTCGAGGGCGCGGCGTGCGCGGGGTCGATGATGATGAACTTGCGCGCCAGCGCGAGCAGCGCGATCAGCACCACCGTGCGCAGTTGCACGATGCCGTGCCGGCGTTGCAGCACTCCCAGGATCGAGTGGTTGAACTCAAGCGCGATCAGCACCGTCATCACCATCCCGAACACCGCCTGGAACACCTGCTGCTCGGCCGGATCGACGAGGCCATGAAGGACGAGCCACAGGATCCTGGACACCAGATGCACGACGGCGACCAGGACGAGCGCCGATATCAGGAAGGTCAGGAGCAGCGCGACCACCTGCTCGAAGCGCTCGAACACCGTGAGTGCCGGCCAGGCGTCCTGCGTCTGCTGCACGCCGGAGGACATGGCTTTCCAGTAGCGTCGCAATGAGGTGGGCGGTGGCCGCGTGTCGGGCGCCTCTGCCGCCGCACTGCCCTGCGCCAGCCCGTGCATGGCCTCTCCCACCAGCCGGCGCCGCTAGGCCGCCGGCTTCCGCCGCGCCGGCCGCCCGCCGTGCTGGTTCGCGGCCATGGACTCAGCCCGACCTCCCGGCTGGCTCGCGGCCTTGGCCTCACCGCCGCTTGTCTCGGCCTCGCCTTCAGCAGGGGTGGGGCGCGGCTGCGGCGTCAGAACGACCTTGCGGGCGGCAGCGTCCCAGCCGGCGCGCACGGTGTCGCCCGCCTTCACCTCGTTCGCCAGCATCGCCCGCGCCAGCCGCGTCTCCAGCTCGGACCGGATCAGCCGGCGCAGCTCCCGTGCGCCAAACTCTGGCCGATAGCCGGCTTCCGCGAAGTGCTCGACCAGCGCGTCGTCGAGCTCGAGCGTCACGCGCTGGCCATGCGCGGTGCGCTTCACACGCTCGAGCTGCAGGCGCACGATGTCGCGGATCTGCGCCTTGTCCAGCGCGTGAAAGACGATGACCTCGTCGATACGGTTGATGAATTCCGGCCGGAAGTTGTGGCGCAGCACGTCCATGACCTCGTCCTTGAGGTCCGCCTGCTCCGACGCGCTGCCGGCACCCTGCTTCTCACGCAGGTGCCGCTGGATGATGTCGGAACCGAGGTTCGAGGTCGCGATGATCACGGCGTTGGTGAAGTCCACCACCCGGCCCTTGCCGTCGGTCAGCCGCCCGTCGTCGAAGATCTGCAGCAGGACGTTGTGTACGTCCGGGTGCGCCTTCTCGATCTCGTCGAGCAGCACCACGGCGTAGGGCCGCCGCCGCACCCGCTCGGTCAGCTGCCCGCCTTCCTCATAGCCCACATAGCCCGGCGGCGCGCCGACCAGCCGCGCCACCGTGTGGCGCTCCATGTACTCGCTCATGTCGATGCGGATCATGGCGTCCTCGCCGCCATAGACGACCTCCGCCAGCGCCTTGGCGAGCTCGGTCTTGCCCACTCCGGTCGGTCCGAGGAACATAAACGTCGCGACCGGCCGCTTGCCTTCGCGCAGCCCGGCACGGGCGAGGCGCACGGCGTCCGCCACCGCCTTCACCGCCTCCGCCTGCCCTACCAGGCGCTCGTGGATGCGTTCCTCGAGCCTCGTCAGCCGCTCGCGCTCCTCCGTTGTCAGCTCGGTGACCGGAATGCCGGTGAGCTTTGAGACGATCTGCGCGATGTGCTCCACGCGCACCTCGGCGGTGCCGGAGCCGCGCTCTCGCCGCCAGCGCTCATTCGCCTCCTCCAGCTCCTTCGTGTGCGCCTCGTGGTCCGCCTGAAGCTCCTTGGCGCGGTCGAAGCGCTTGCGGGAGGTCGCGTAGTCCTGCTCGCGCTTGAGCTGGCTGATCTCCGATTCCAGCTCCTGCACCTCGGGCGGCCGCGCGGTGGCGCTCATCTTCACCCGTGCCGCGGCCTGGTCCACCAGATCGATCGCCTTGTCCGGCAGGAAGCGGCCGGTGATGTAGCGGTCGGAGAGCTCGGCCGCGGCGACGATCGCCTCCTCGGTGATGGTGACCTTGTGGTGCGCCTCCAGCGTGTCGCGCAGGCCGCGCAGGATCATGATGGACTGCTCGACGGTCGGCTCGGCAACCATCACGGGCTGGAAGCGCCGCTCCAGCGCGGCGTCCTTCTCGATGTGCTTCTGATACTCGTTCAAGGTGGTGGCGCCGATCAGGTGCAGCTCGCCGCGCGAGAGGGCCGGCTTGAAGGTGTTTGCCACGTCGAGCCCGCCCTCGCCGCCGGAGGAGCCGGCGCCGACGATGGTGTGCAGCTCGTCGATGAACAGCACCAGCTCCTCGGACCGGGCGCGGACCTCCTGCAGGATCTGCTGGATCCGCTCCTCGAACTCGCCGCGGTATTTCGAGCCGGCCACCATGGAATTGACCGAGAGTTCGACCAGCCGCTTGCCGCGCAGCGCCTCCGGCACCTCGTCGGCGACGATGCGCTGGGCGAGGCCCTCGGCGATGGCGGTCTTGCCGACCCCCGGCTCGCCGATCAGCACCGGGTTGTTCTTCTTGCGCCGGGCCAGCACCTCGATGGTGGTCTCGATCTCCCGGGCACGGCCGATCACCGGGTCGAGCTTGCCCTCCCGCGCCAATGCGGTCAGGTCGCGCGAGTATTTGTCGAGATTCGGGGTGTTGGTCGGGCGCTCGACGCGCCCTTCCTCGGCACCGCGGCCGACCACCTTGACGATCTGCTGGCGCAGTGACTGCGGCGTCAGGCCAAGGCGGCGGAGCATCGCGCCGGCGGCGCCCTCGTCCTCCTCGGCCAGGCCGATCAACAGATGCTCCGGCCCGACATAGGAGTGGCCGAGCTCGCGAGAGGCGGCAAAGGCACGGCCGAGCGCATCCTTCACGCGCGGGGAGACGCCGATCTCGGTGTCGTTCGCCGGCGCCGGGGCGGCAGCGGCGCCGTTCGGGCGCCGCGCCTCGCGCTCGAGCTGCTGGCGCAGGTCGTCGGACGAGACCTTGACCTGCTCAAGCACGGTGCGGACGACCTCGGTGCCGGCCAGCGCGTGGAGCAGGTGCTCGGTGTCCACCTCGCGCCGGCCCCATTCATGGGCCGTGCGCGCCGCCTCCTGCAGCAGCTCGAGTGCGTGCTCACTCAGGCGCTCCGCGCCGGCGGCAGCAGCGGGACCGCGCCGGCGGCCTGAACGGATCGGGATCGGCTGGCCCGCCCCTTGGTCGCGGTCCTCATCGCGGCGGCCGGCGCGCGGGCCGCCGAGGTGATCGTCGCCGAAGAACTCGTCGAACAGGCTGCCGCGGCCGCCGAACAGGGACTCCAGCGGCGAGCTGAACCGCTGCTGACGGACCAGCTCGCGATATTCCTGCTCGTTCATGTCGACCGTTCGGCGCTGGCCATCCGTCGACACGTAGGTCACCCGCACCGTCCTCGGACGATCGCCGCCGACATTGCTCGACTCGCTCATGCTGGCTGTCCCTTCAAGCAGTCACCCTGCTGGTGCCGCGGCGCGTGGGCACACCTGCGCTGGATCGCAGCGGACCACGGCCCGTTCACGCACGGATCGTCCGACGCGTCCGCTCCGCCCAGGGGCTTCAGTCGCGCGAGTGTCTCCTGGCAGACGCAATTGCATTTCGTGTCTGCGCCTGCCCGATGCCTGCTTCATCTCGCGCAGCAGGCCGCCGACGTCTATCCGGTGGGTTCCTAAGTGGAGTTCCGCGCGGGACTCACCCTAGGAACTCACCCATAGAAAACCGCGGCAACACCAGACTGTTTCCGGCGCGAGTGCGGAAGCGGCCATCCGGGATCCCGGCCACTGGCTTCGATTTGGCCGTTCCCGGCCTGACCGGCGAGAGGGCGTTCGTCGTCGGCTCGGCTGCGCGCCGGCAATCTCCCCTGCCGCCCTGGAGCGGCTGATCGGAGCCGTCATGCCCGCCGCCGTTCTTCAGCACCACCAGGCCCTTGGCCTACCTGAACCCGTCGGCCCTCCGCCGCAACCTGCGCCACGCAGGTCCATCGATCGCCCGGGCGCGGTACACGTGGATATCGTCCCGCGGCAACCGGGGTTCGCCGTGCCGCAAGGAGGGCGAGCGCGCACCATGCCGAATGGCGAACAGCGTTGCGGGGGTCGCGCCGTGCCCGATGGGCAACCCTGCCTCCGGGCGAGCCCGCTCGAGGCGCTGGACTCGGTGGGAGCGGTCCTCTCGTGCCGTCGCGGTCAGGAAGTCTACCGTCGCAACGACGCTGCCGACCATTGGTACCGGGTCGTCTCCGGCCTCGCGAAGGAACAGGCGCTGCTGCCCGATGGACGGCACCAGATCGTGGACTTCCTTCTACCAGGCGACTGCTTCGGCTTCGGCGTGCGCAACCAGCACCGGTTCGCCGCCGAGGCAGTCGTGAACGGCACAGTCCTGGTCTCCTACCCCCGCCGCGAGATCGAGATGCTCGCCGAGCGCGACCCGAGCGTCGCGATGCTGATCTGCCAGTTGGCGATCGCGACGATGTCGCGCTCCCAGGCACGAACGCTCACCCTCGGGCGGACGAGGGCGCCACAGAAGGTCGGCGCCTTTCTTCTAGAGATGGCCGAACGCATGTCCGAAAGGCAAGCCGATACGATTACCCTGCCGATGTCGCGCTACGACATCGCAGACTACCTCGGGCTCTCGGTCGAGACAGTGAGCCGCTGCCTCACGAAGCTCAAATGCCGTTATGCCATCAGGCTGACGAGCACGCGCTGCTTCAGGATCCTCGCCCCCGAAGTCCTCGATCTGGGGTGAGCGACGAAGGACCATGCGCCGGAGCTCTCCGCCTTGCCCCGGGCGGACGCAGGGCCGCACGGCGCCGCCCGTCAGAGCCGAGGTGCGGACGCCGCCGACTGATCGGAGGCTCACGCATGATCGGCGAAGAACCGGGCGTTGATGGCCATGGCTAAGCTCGCATAGTCATGCAGCCCATCGTAGCGCTGGTCCCCGATGAAGAATGCGGGCGTGCCGTTCACGCCGCTGCGCACGCCGCCGAGGAAGTCACTCTGGACCTTGGGCGCGTAGGTTCGGCTCAGCAGCGCCTCCTCCAGCTTCTGCACGGGCAGCTGCAGCGACCGCGTCAGCACGACCAGCAACGGCAGGCCGAGCCGATGCTGGTTCTCGAACAGCATGTCGTGCATCTGCCAGAACTCGCCGTTCGCCGCTGCGAACTCGGCGGTCTCGGCGGCGGTCTCGGCATGCGGATGGACCTGGGTCAGCGGAAAGTGGCGGTAGACGAGGCGCAGCCGCGGGCCAAACCCCGCCAGAAGCTGACTGACGACAGGATGCGCGGCGGCGCAGTGCGGGCACTGGTAGTCGCCGTACTCGACGAGCGTCGCCCGGGCGTTTACGCCGCCACGGATGTGATCGTGCTCAGTGACCGGTACCCGCAACATGCTCATGGTGCGTCTCCTGTTCGGACAGCTGCTCGAGTGCGTCGAGGATCCCGTCGGCGCCGGGATTGACGGCCACCGGCGAGCAGTAGCTCCAGAAGATCGTGCCGTTCCGATCCACCACGAAAAGCGCGCGCTCCGCCACGCCGTCGTGCTCCCTGTAGGCGCCATAGGTCCTCGACACCGCCCCCTTGGGCTCAAAGTCGGCGAGCAGGGGGAAGTGCAGGTTGCGATGCTGCGCGAAGGCCTGGTGGCACCAGGCCCCGTCCACGGAAATGCCCAGCACCTCCGCGCCGTGCTTCTGGAACTCGGGGCGGACCTGGTTGTAGAGGACCATCTGGTCGCCGCAGACCGGACTCCAGTCGGCGGGATAGAAGGCGAGGATGACTGGCCTGCCGCGGAAGTCCCCGAGCGACAGGGCCTGATCGGGCGTGACATGCAGCGTGAAATCCGGGGCGGGAGTCCCCGGCGCTAGGATCCTGGCCATCCGTCGTCCTCCTGGGTGCAGCCGGCCGCGTGCCTCTGGCCTGCACGTCGCCACCGGCCGGGGCGGGCAGAACGTGTTAGGGCACGCAGCCAGGTAGGCGCCATGACAACGGTCAATTTCGGCGTCTCTTCGAATCACGACGCGGCGCGCGATGAATCCGGCGATCCCGCGCGGCCGGAACCCCGCGCCGGCGGCGACGTCATGATGGCCGTAGCCAGCTTCCGTCGGCGCGGCAGGGACAGGCGATGGACGACGCGACACCGGACACCGAAGCCGATCTGCTGGAGGTGGTGACGCAGGCCATCGCAGAGGCCGCCGCAAGCCGCGTTGTCGAACCGCTGCACCGCGCCCAGGCTCGTGCCGCCCTTGCCGCGATCGAGGCGGCGGGCTTCGCCATCCTGCCGCGGCCCGCGCGCGGCGTGCGCAGGGGCCTTGGAAGTGCGCTCGCCAGGGCCGAGAGCGGCTCCGGCCCAGCCCGGGCGGAAAGCGACGACGACATCCGCGCCGCGCGGCACTGGCTCCATGGTGTGGCTGAAGTGCTCGATCGGATGCCTGAGGGGTGATGCAGCGCGGCACGGCCGCCATTCGGGAGGCGGCCGTGACGAGCTTCAGGCAGGCCATGAAAGCGGACGGGCGCGACCCGCTCAGGAAGCGCGGTAGATGAACTCCGGAAGCCGCCTGAGCTGCTCCCGCGAAGCGCCGGGCAGCGTGATCTTGCCGTCGTCTGCGACGCGGAGGCTCTCGAAGGGCACCACAACGAGATGGCCGCCGAGGCCGAGGAAGCCACCGACCTGCAGAATGCCGTAGAGCGCGCGCGTCTGCTGCCGGTCGAGGATGATGTCGTCCAGCGTGCCGATCCGCTCGTCGCGGTCGTTAACCACGCTGCTGCCGGTCAGCTTGCTTGCGCGGTATCCTCGCGCCACCGCGGCGACATCGAGGATGACAAGCTCCACCGCCTGCGCCTGCACGGGCCGTGGGCCTGGCGCGGCCAGCGAAGCGACAACCAGCACGACGGCCGAGCCGAGCGCGTACTTCTTCATGGCGACCTCCTTTTTGTTGTCTACCGGACCGGTCCGCAGGCTGCCCCGATGCGGATGCGATCAGCCTGTTGCGCCGGCCGGCACGGCCGGCGTGTCATGGCGTCGCCGGCGCAGGCGGAAGGCGAGGATGAGCATCACCCCGCCGAAGACGATGGCGTAGGCGCCGAGCCACCAGGTGAGCACGATGGCGCCGGCGAGCGGGGCGAGGACGAGCAGGACACCGAAGACCATCGACACGATGCCGCCGAGCACCAGCCACCAGCGGCCGGCGCCAACCGCCAGCCGGAACGCCGCTCCGAGCATCGTGGCGCCCGAGAGGATGGCCCAGGCCGCCGTGACGAGGACGAAGGCCAGTACCGCGCCGGCCGGGAAGACGAACGCGATCGCCGCCATGAGGAGATTGAGCACGCCCTCGAGCAGGAGCAGCCACCAGCGTTCCCGCGTTCTCGCCGCCCGCACCGCGGCGACGATCGCGAGGACGCCGTCGATCAGGCAGTAGGCCGCGAACAGCAGCGCGAGCGACAGCATCACTGCCACTGGCGCGGCGAACGCCAGGATCCCGAAGGCGATGCCGAGCACGCCACGCAGAGCGATTGCCCACCAGTTCTCCGCCAATCCGGCACTCAGTGCCTCGATGGGATCGGACGTGGAGGGGAGCTTGCCGGTCGGCACCTGGTCGGCGGCGGGCGCCGACCAGGACTGCTCCGGACGACCGCCTGTGGACGTTGCCATGGGGCCTCCTGTGGATCCTGCAGCGACGCGGGAGCGAATGTCACCCGCCGCCGGTGGGCGTGGCGCCACCCTGGTCCGCGCGCTGCCCACCGTTCCGCTGAGCCTCGCCGCCATTCCCGCTCTGCTGCTGCGTCCCGCTTTGCACGCTGATCCTGCGCGACGCCTCCCGGCCCTTCGGCTTGGGCAGCGTGACGGCGAGCACGCCGTTGTCGAACCGAGCCTGGACCTGGGCCGGGTCCACCTTGAACGGCAGGCGCAGGATGCGCTGGAAGGTGCCGTAGGCGCGCTCGGTGAAGTGCATGTTCTCGCGGTCGTCCCGGCGTTCGAGCTTCTTCTCGCCCCGGATGGTGAGCAGGTCGTCGTCGATCTGGATTTCGACGTCGTCCGGGCTGACGCCCGGCATCTCGACCGCGATGCGCAACTCGTTCTCGGTCTCCCTCACGTCCATCTGCGGCATCATGAGGCTGCCAAGACCGGCACCCGTAGCGCCCGCAAGCGCCGGCATGCTGAAGCCGCGGAAGACATCGTCGAACAGGCGCTGGAAGGCAAACATCGGGTCGCCGAGGAAGCGACGATCGACGCGGCCTGCGGAACGGTCGGAGGGTTGAAGGCTGCTGGACATGCCGATTCTCCTTCCTCATCGGATGCAGAGAGCATTCCGGCTCGCGGTGGCCCCGCATCATGGCGACGGTCTTCACGTCCGCGCCGGGACAGCCTCCTGCCTACCACGCCGACGCGCGGGGCCGCCTTGACGGTGGTCAATTTTCGCGCGACGGGCAGGAAGAGTGCCGATCCCGCCGCGCATGACGCGCGGCAGGCGATGCAACGGTGGTCAATGACGGTTGTGCGCCATCATGCACTTAAGGGTTCTGCCCGCTTGCTCCGCTGACTCACCGCCGCTGTCACGCTCGGGACCGCTCAAACCGGCGCGTGATCGGGCCAGCTGGATGGTGAGCCCGCAGCGCGTCGGATGACGTCGCAGGCTCAGGCTGACGCGCCGCTGCACGGCGTGCAGAATCTGGTGTTTTGCGGCTTCCCGCCGCGATGCCGAGGTGGGGGTGCACCGCGGCGTGGCACATCGGGCAAAGGCTGACGAGGTTCGCTGGCTGTCCGTGCCCCAGAGGCCAGAAAACGGGCTCTGGAGTTGCGTGCGACGGCGCTGAACCTGGAGCACAACGATCCATCGGACGATCTGACGTCGTCGCAGGCAGCCCTTGAGGTTACGCGCGAGATCACGGCCGCCGCCGCGAGCCTCACCATCTGCATGACCATGTCATTATCGGCAACGGCGGCTGCTTCAGCTTTCGGCGAGAGGGTCTGCTGTAGCGCTTTCGTTGGTGCTGCGCAGGTCGGTGGGCGAGTGAACCCTCACCGCGGCAAACGATGCCTTAAGCTGGACGATCACCTTTCGGCCGATTGGCGAGCAAGGTTCGGTCAAACTCGGCCTGATGCCGGTGTCGGCGGCAATGCCCTGGCTCGCAAGCGCCACGAGGCGAGACAGCGCCTGTTGGCGAATGGTCCGGCGCAAGTCGGGGGACGCCAGGCCCGTTCCGCTTTCGTGAAGCGCGACCTGCCGCAGGGCCTCATGCATTAACGAGCCCCGCTGGATTGTCAGCGGCTGTCCGTCCACCGATCAGGTCCGCCCACTTGACCCAAGGCGTCTGGAACGGCCCAGATGGCGGCCATTGCTGCGGCAACTGCGGCTGGGTGCGCGAGACCTCGATGGTTGCGGTGTCCGCTGCTCGATCGATGCGTGCGACACGAAGGTGGAAGCCAGCTCCCAGCAGGGACACCTCAGGTTTGTTGCTTACAATGCTGCCCGACTTCAAGCTGATCTCACCAGCGTCCGCTGGCACGATGAACGACGTGCCGTCCTCGACGCGATGAACGAGCACGCACGGGTCCAGCTAGGCGTCCCATCCAGCAGAAGCGCGATACTCTACGAGCCAGGGACCGAACCTGAGGGCGAGAAAGCCAGGCAGGTCACGCCGGTGCAACGGGCAACTCCTCACAGCACGCGCAGGCGAAGTGGCGCCTGAACGGGAAACGCTGTCACCACGTCCGCCTGCGCATTGACACCGGCCGAATTCGTTCAGCTGCGTGTCGCCGGGCTAGTGTCGGCCGTGCGGGACATCAGCAGGGGGTTGCTCGAGCAACGCGTACCCGTGCCCAGCACACGTCACCTCCGGATTCGTAGTATTGAACATGCCGGCCGGGTTCGACTTGAAGAGCCAAACGTGCAGATCGTAGTGATGCAGATCTCGCGGCATGAGCGGCTCATGACCTTCCATTGGTCCGTCGAATGGACGGCCGAAGAGGCTTGGGCGCTCCGCAATTCCAGTGGCCAACGGAACGAACCATTCCGCCGCAACAAGCCGGAGCCGGCCATCCTGAGCCGGTTCATAGACAAGTATCTGAGGGCGTAGTGGATCGGGTGCCGGACCGATCAGGGCGGGGTTGAGGAAGTGAACCCCCATGCCGCCCTCGGCGTAGTGGACACAGCCCAGAGTGGACATATAGCCGTCTCGTACGGCGACGATCGGATCTTGATACCTCGCCAGAGCCGCACGGCTTTGTTCCAGCGCGGCCGCCGCTGGCTGGGGAGAGCCTTGCGCCAGCGCGGGTATGCCCGGGGCGCACGCGAGAGCGCTCGCCAGCACGGCAAGTCGTCGCATCAAGGTGACTGTTAGAGCAGCGCGAGGCCTTCTCAAACTCTGACCCATTGTCTTCCTCCCAGAAAGGGCCGCTCACTGGATTGCGGCGGCCGAATTCGGAAGCTGAAGGGGCTGAGCGGAATGGAGTAGCGTTGAACTCTGATATACAGGATCGCAGAGCGTCTCGCAGCAATCGTATTACCGTGAATTGCGTCGGCGCCAGGCAGCGGACCGACGCACAGATGTCGCCGCCGGGCAGCTCCCGGAGCTCCTGCCCGGCTGGACGCCACTGGGGCGCTAGTAGATCAGACGCTGTGGTGCGGCGCAGGCGAGCATCGCATCAGCACGAACCCGCTCGACAGGAGATGGCGGACAAGCTCGTCGGCGGCAAGCTTCGACGCGTACTCCAAGCCCGTCCGCCGCGCCTTTCCACGCTCGTTGAAGCGCATCGCGTAGGCCAGCGCATCTACGACTTGCTCTGGAGCGGCGGGCAGTAAGCGCCTGCCGTCGTGCTCGACCGGCTCGGCCGGGGCCTGGCAGGCGCCAACCGACCGCAGAATGTCGCTGAGGGCGGCGTCGATCCTGCTCGCGGGCAGGGCGGGGTGAAGGCCGCGGCGAGCGGTTACCGGAGTCCGAGCGGCCTGAACGAGAGGGACATCGTCGTCACGGCACCGTCCAGGCACGCGCGCATTTCGCGCGGGAATTCCATCCAGAGGGTCGCGACGACGCCGGTGCCGGTCAGAAGAGTGCGGCGGTAGAAGATGCGCCCCATCATGTATCCGGAGATGACGAACCAGTTGTCGCGGATGCGGCGGTAGGTGATCTCGCCCTGGCTGTTGTGCAGAACGTCTCCCTCGGCCTCGGCCAGGAGGTCACGAAGCGTCTGGGCCTGGTTAGCCGGCGCCGCGTTCACGACCACCGTGGCGCGGCGGTCCGATGTCCAGAACCTAGCGCCGTCACCAAGGGCAGGAACGCTGTCCGGGTCCAGCGTAAAGATTGGCGGGTAGACGAAGGTGTAGCCGAATCGCGAGTTTCGGTAGGTGCGCTGTGGCTCTCCCGGCGGCGCGACCGGGCAGTCATCCGCAGCCGCGGTCAGGGTCGCGCCGGTGAGCAATAGGGCGGTGCCGAGGACAAGCGCGAGCCGCATCGGTGCATAACGTGGCTGCGCGCAGCCGGCTGCCCAGAATCGCCGCCGGCGGCAGAACACACACCGAGCTGTTCAACACCGAGCAACGGTCGTTGGTCGGTGTTGACCAGGCCTCGCTTGCTGCGCTTCACTCGCCTGGCTTGTAGCGCGCGACCCACTCGTCCGGCGTCATGTCGTCATCCGGCGCGTCCAGCACATGCAATCGACGACGGCAAGGGGGTCCATCTTCATCAGCGATGCCCGCGGCCGGCGATGCGAGCCAGTTCGTCGTCGCTCAGATCGTCGGCGCGCGGGACACCGCTGATCACCGCGAAGGGCGCGTTGAAGCCGTGGTCCGCCCGGTGCCGCTCGCTCCAGCCCGCCCGTGCCTTCATCCAGAAGACCGCCGCCGCGACGTTGTTCCCCTCCGTCGCCATCCGGAACAGCGATTGCGCCACCTTCGTCGTCGCCTCCGTCCCGCCTCGATCCAGCGCCGCCCGGAAGTGCTTGCGCAGCCGTGACAGAGCGCGCCGGCAGGTCGGCATGCGCCGCCACCATGTTGGGAGTCATCTCGAAGCCGCAGATCGGGGCGAAGTCGCCGGCGGGCTCGTAGGGCAGGCTCGCGAACAGCGCGGGCGCGACGGCAAGTGCCGCCGCACTCCCGAGCCCGATCGTGTACCCGTCTGGCGCGGCGCGGGCGATAGCGACCGCGCCCAGCGTGCCGCCCGCTCCCGCGAGGTTTTCGACAAAGAACGGCCGTCCGGTGAGCCCGGCCATAGCCGCGCACCAGAGGCGCGACGCAACGTTCGGCGCGGTGCCGGCTTGGTACAGCACGATGAAACGCACAGGCCGGTCGGGCCTGTAGGCCGCAGCCGAGCCCGGCTGCCCGCGAACCGGGGCCCGCGCGGCGAGGGCGGTGGCCAGCAGCGGGAACACGCGGCGCCGCAGCGGCATTGGCGACCTCTCCGCAACCCGCCCCGGTGCGGGTTTCATGCGGCAAGCAGATCACCTTCAGGACACGCGCGCAACGCGTACGGCGATGGCCAGTGCCAAAGCCGGACACCCTGTTCATCGTAGTGGACCAGCCTGGCAGAAAGCATCTTGACGCCGGCGGGCTTGCTGTCCCACCCGGACGTAGGATGACAGCTTGCGCCGCTCTCCGTCCACGATGCAACCAAAGCGGTGCGCAGCGAGCGACGATAATGCCCTTCTTGACCGAGAACAGCAGCCGGCCAGCGCCACGGCCACCGTGGAGCGCACCATGACCCGCCGCGGCCGCCGCCAGAAGGTCGCTGCGAACGCGCCGTCTGTGACGCACCGCGCCGGTGACCTGCAGGCCGACGTTGAGCAGCTTCGCCGCGAGTTGGCCGCGGCTCAACGGCAGCTTGAGGAGGTTGCTCACAGCGGTGCCGACGCCTACGCAAAGCGCCGGATGGAGGTTCTCGACGAAGCACGCCTCGTCGCGCGCGGGCAAGCCCTCGAAGCTGCCGCCGCCCGCGCCAAGGCGGAAGCCGAACTCCGCGCGCTCACCGACGCCATCGCCAAAGCGCCCGGCTTATCGGGCTGGCTGGTTCGGCGCGCGTGTCGGAAGCTCTTGACGTCGCGCTGAACCGAGATCCTCGTCGGCAAGGCGCTTCGCCTCCTCGTCCAGCCGCTTTGCCCTGGCCGATGGCCACTTTGCCGCTACACCCCGGCCCATGGCAGAAAGTCCGCCACCTTCGCAAACACTACCGAGCGCGCAACGATGCGGAGAAGGGATGGGCGGGCGTTTCGGTAGGTTTGATTCGCAAGTGACGTACGATCCTCTGGGCACGCGCCGCTGGACTCCGTTTCACGCGCAACCGACGAGGCTACCCGCACTTCGCGCAAGTCGTCAGCCCGCGCCGCTCGCGCGCAGCCTCGATTATGTAGCCGCAGCGCAGGCAGTTGGCGCCGTCGTCGTTCGCATCGAAGGGGTCAGCGACGCGCCGGGCCGGTGCTACCGCAGGCTGCTTGCGAGGCCGCCCACGCCCCCGGCGGGCTTCGATGACAGGCTCCGTGGCGGGGACCGCAGGCGCAGGTTCGGCCGCTGGCACGGACGGCGAGCGCACCGGCATGACGTGGAAGCTCGGTGTGGCCGGTGCGGCGGCCGCCGGTTTCGTCGTGTCGGCGAACGCCGGCGGCGCGTCGCGCGCAGGAAACCCGTCTTCCCAGGACGCGGCACGGACGCCGAAAGAGGGGGCCTTCGCCTGGTCGGCGCCGCGGCTGGGGGCGCCGGTGCGGACATGCACGGCCTCGACGGTCCTGCTGCCCCTTGTGCCGCGCTGGGGCACGTTGCGCACCTCGCGGCGCGTCACGGCAGGAGACTTGTCGTCGCGGAAGCGGGCGAAGACGCGGTCGATCTCGGACATGAGTCTCCAGATGATCAGTCGCCTGCGCCTCGGCAAGCGGTTCGCCACTCGGCTTGGGGGCGAGAGAGAGAGTTCGTGCGGCGGGACTGCCCGAGCAGTCAGAAGCCCGAATGGCGCGA
>NZ_JBNXUM010000060.1:0-14738 GCF_050563545.1 Falsiroseomonas sp. HW251 | reverse complement strand
TAACAGCATCGAAAGCGTCCTGAAGTACACGCTGACCCTCGACCTCCAGCCGGTGAACGACGCGCCGGTGGTCAGCACCTCCTCCGGTAGTGCAAGCGAGGCGCCAAACCAGACCGGCTCGGCGACGCCGGCGGTGGCAACCTCCGGCACGCTGACCTTCGCCGATTCTGACCTGTCCGATATCGGGCACACTGCCAACGACATCAGCGTGGCCCGCTCGGGCACCACGGGCGGGCTTGCCGGCCTGACCGATGCGCAACTGCTCAACCTCATGACCATTACCGGCGTGACCAAGGCAGCGGGCTCGACGGCCGGGAGCGTTGGCTGGAGCTTCAGCGCAGCTGACAGCACCTTCGACTACCTGACTGCCGGACAGTCGGTGGTGCTCACCTACACTGTGCGGGTGAACGATGGCGATGGTGGCACCGGCGACGGGACGGTGGCGGTCACCATCACCGGCGCGGATGAACCGGTAATTGTCGCTGCGCCAACACTGCCAGCGGCGCAGACCGGCGGCGATCCTGACGACAACAACAACACTGATGAGCCCGGCGGCTCCCCCCCTGCAGACACGACCGGCGACGCCGGCGCCGACACGCTGATCGCTGCGTCGAACGACCGCAACAACCCAAATACGCTGAGCGGAGCCGGTGGAGACGACCTAATCTTTGGCCGCGGCGGCAATGATCTTCTCTCCGGCGGCGATGGCAACGATACCATTTACGGGCAGAACAACAACGATACCGTCTCCGGCGATGCAGGCGGCGATGTCATCTACGGTGGCAACGGTGCGGACTCCATATTCGGGAACTTCGGTTCCGACCTGATCTATGGCGGGTCGGACAACGACACGATCTTCGGTGACACCAGCAACAACGCAACCGAACTCGGCGGATCCGATACGATCTACGGCGGGAGCGGCGCCGATAGCATCGAGGGCAACAATGCCGCGGACTCCATCTATGGTGGGTTTGGCGCCGATACGATCGCTGGCGGTGGCGGCAACGACGTCTTCGCCTTTAAGGTGGGAGACACCAACGACGTGATCGTCGACTTCGACGACAACGGTGACGACAAGCTGGACTTCTCGGCACTCTATGGTCCGGTACTTGCTGGACCAAACAACAGCATCGGATTCCTTTCGCCCAACAGCGTTTCCTACTATGCCAGCGGTGCCGACGTCATCGTGATCATTGATACCAACGGCGTCACCACGACGGCTGAATTCATGATCACGCTCAAGGACACGACACTCGCGAGCATCGGAGCTGACGACTTCGTACTGTAGGCCTTCCATGCGTCGCGGGCGCCGTTCCGACCGGGATGGCGCCCCGCATTGTTGCGTCGCCGATCTCCTACGTGCATCGCCCTCATCTACGCAGCGAATTGGTTCCCGCTCAGGGCGAGCCCATCTCCTCGCCAGTTCTAGGAGATTGCGCCATGCCCGCCGACCCCACCGACTTGCTCCCCCCCGGCCTCGAGCTCGTCCTCCTCCCCCGAACCCACGACATCGGCGGCTTCGAGGTCCGCCGGGCGCTACCCGCCAAGGAACGCCAGATGATCGGGCCCTTCATCTTCTTCGACCAGATGGGCCCCGGCGAGTTCCTGACGGGGCAGGGCGTGGATGTCCGGCCGCACCCGCATATCGGGCTCTCGACCGTCACTTACCTCTTCGAGGGCGAGATCCTGCATCGCGACAGCCTCGGCACCGAACAGCCGATCGCGCCGGGCGACGTGAACTGGATGACCGCGGGGCAGGGGATCGCGCATTCCGAACGCACGGCCGCCACCCGCCGCGCCGGCCCTCACAGGCTGGCCGGCATCCAGTCCTGGGTCGCCCTGCCGAAGTCGCAGGAGGAGCGCGCCCCCGATTTCGCCCACCACCCCGGCGCGACGCTGCCGGTGATCGAGGACGCCGGCACCCGCCTTCGCCTGATCGCCGGCACGGGATGGGGCCAGGCCGCGCCGGTCGCCGTCGCGTCCGAGCTCTTCTACGCCGACGTCGTTCTCGCCCCCGGCGCCGCCGTCCCGCTGCCCGACCACGAGGAGCGCGGCGCCTGGATCATGGAGGGCGAGGCCGAGGTCGCCGGCATCCGCTTCGAGGCCGGGCGCATGCTGGTCTTCCGTGCCGGGGATGCCGTCTCGATCAAGGCGGGGCCGGACGGGGCGCGGCTGCTGCTGCTGGGCGGCGCGGCGATGGACGGGCCGCGCTACCTCTTCTGGAACTTCGTGAGCTCCTCCCGCGAGCGGATCGAGGCGGCGAAGCAGGCCTGGGCGCGCGACCGGATGGGCCTGGTGGTGCCCGGTGACGAGAAGGAATGGATCCCGCTTCCGGAGCGGCGGCAGGTCCAGGCGGGGAGCAGCGAGGTTTCGGCGGGTTCGCCGACGAGCTGAGCCGGGCAGCGCGCCCCTTCCTAACCGGGGGCGGCGCCGCCGATGTTCTTGTTTCTTTCACCGCTCTCGGCGCTAGCGCGCACGCCGATGTAGTAGCGCTACGCGTCGATTCGTAACGCTACTACAGGGCCGGCGAAGCGTAGCAACGGACTGTAAAGCCGATTCACAAAACCGGGCTCATCCGCCCGTCTTCTCGTCCGCCTTCACGGCCTGCCAGGCGGCCTCCATGACCTCGAGCGTGGTGTCCTGCGGCGCCAGGCCCTGCGCGGCCAGGCGGTGTTCCACCGCGCCGAAGCGTCGCTCGAACTTGGCGTTCGCGGCGGCGAGGCATGCCTCGGGATCCAGCTCGAGCTTCCGCGCGAGGTTCGCGACGACGAAGAGCAGGTCCCCGACCTCGTCCGCCTGGCGCGCCTTGTCCGGCGCCGCGGTCATCTCCGCCCGCAGCTCCGTCGCTTCCTCCTCAAGCTTGTCGAGCACGGCACCGGCGTCCGGCCAGTCGAAGCCGACGCGGGCGGCGCGCCGGGTGAGCTTCAGCGCCCGGGTCAGGGCAGGGAGGCCGGGCGGGATGCCGGCCAGGGTGCCGGTCTCCGCCCGGGCGGCGCGCTCGGCCTGCTTCTGGACTTCCCAGGCCGCGGTCTGGCCCTCGGCAGTGCGCTGCTCTGCCTCGCCGAACACATGAGGATGACGGCGTATCATCTTGGTGCTGATGGAGTTCGCTACCTCCACGAAGGCGAATTTCCCGAGCTCGGACGCCATCTGGGCGTGATAGACGACCTGGAACAGCAGGTCGCCGAGCTCGTCCATCAGCATGGGGAAATCGGGGCCGCGCGCGATCGCGTCGGCGACCTCATAGGCTTCTTCGATCGTGTAGGGCGCAATGGTCGCGAAATCCTGCTCGCGGTCCCAGGGGCAGCCATCGGGGGCACGCAGCCTGGCCATGATGTCGAGCAGGCGCAGCAGCGCGTCGGCGGGATCGGGCATGGGGTAGGGCTGTCCTATGGGCGTCGGGCAAGCTCTCGCGCGGCGGCGCCGCGGCGGCAAGCCGCCTCTGGCGGCGCCGGGTTTCGCCGCGTCTTCGGCACGGCTTCGGGACAAGCTGCTGGGCGTCGGCGTTAGGTGCCACCGCGGCGATCACGCCGCGAAGGAGGACCCGCCATGCTTCCGATCCGTGCCGCTTGGCTACTCGCCGCGGCGCTCGCCGCCGGCGCTGCGCATGCCCAGGCGCCGGCGCCGGCCCCGGGCCCGGCACCATCCACCGCCACCGAGGCCTGCGCGGCGGAACGCGCGCGGCTGGCCGCCGAGGAGACCACCCCCGGCATCCTGCGCGACCTCATGCAGGAGGATCTGCGACTCTGCCTCGCCGCGGCGGGCCAGGCGGCGGCCACGGCGGCGGGGGCGGGGCGCTGACCGCCGGGACTTGTCCCAGCTCATCCACACCGGTAGTTGCCGCATAAGATATATTATGGAAAAATCAGGCCTGGGGAAAAGCCGGGGATAGTCCGTGGGTTGGCGGCGCCGGCGGCGGCCGCCCGGCCCCGGTCAGTCCGGGACCTCGATCCGCATGCCGTCGAAGCCGGGCTCGATTCCGGCCGGCAGGTTCGCCTCGAGCCACGCCCAGTCGAGGTCGAGGCCCATATGCGTCAGCACCGTCCGGCGCGGCCGCAGCCGCTCGACCCAGCGGCAGACCAGTTCGACATTGGCATGCACGGGATGCGCGGCGCGCTGGAAGCAGCCGACCACCCAAGTATCCAGCCCCCGAAGCGCCGCGAAGCTTTCCTCGGGCATGGCGACGACATCGGTGCTGTAGCCGAAGCGCCCGGTCCGGAAGCCGAGCGTCTCCATCACCCGGTGGTCCTGGCGGAGCACCTGGACGCGGATCCTGCCCATCTCGACGGTCTCGCCCGGCGCCACCGGTCGTGCCGTCAGCGACGGCCGGAAGAAGCCCTGCGGCGGTGGCGGGTGGAAGGCGTAGTCGAAGCGGCTGCGGAGCTCGGCAAGGGTCACATAGGTGCCGAAGATGTCGATCGCGGCGCCGCGGACGCGGTTGACGATGCGAAGCTCGTCGATGCCCATGACGTGGTCGGCATGGGTGTGGGTGATAGCGACCGCGTCGAGCCTGGCCAGGCCGCAGGCCAGGAATTGCTGCCGGAGGTCCGGCCCGGGATCCACCAGCAGCCGGCTTCCCGCGCTGTTCTCGATCACGATGGAGCTGCGGGTCCGGCGGTTGCGCGGCTCCTTCGGGTCGCAGGCGCCCCAGTTGCCGCGCTCGTCCGAGCCACCGATCTGGGGAACGCCGCCCGACCCGCCGCAGCCGAGTAGCGTTACTAGCATTTTCCGGTCAGGCCCGTCGGGACCGCTGGAACAGACGGTGAAAATTGCCAGTCGTGAGCTCGGCCAGCGCCGCGACCCCCATGCCGCGCACCGACGCAAGCCTGGCGGCGGTATGCGCGACATAGGCGGGCTCGCAGCGCTTGCCCCTCAGCGGGACCGGCGCGAGGTAGGGGCTGTCGGTCTCGACCAGCAGCCGCTCCGCCGGGACCTCCGCCGCGACCGCTCGGATCGCGTCGGATTTCGGGAAGGTCAGCATCCCGCTGAAGGAGACATAGCCGCCGAGGCGCAGCCCGGTGCGGGCGAGCTCGGCGCCGGAGGAGAAGCAATGCAGCAGGAAGGGGAAGGCCCCCTTCCCCGTCTCGTCTTCCAGGATCGCGGCAATGTCGTCGTCGGCGTCGCGGGCATGAATCACCAGCGGCAGGCCGGATTCCCGGGCCGCGTGGATATGGACCCGGAAATTCTCGGCCTGCACCGGCCGCGGGGCCTTGTCGTAGAAGTAGTCGAGGCCGGACTCGCCGATGCCGATGACGCGCGGGTGGTCGGCCTCGCGCAGGATCTCCTCGACGCTCGGGATCGGGTGCTCGGCGGCGTTGTGGGGATGGATGCCGACGGTGGCGAAGACGCCGTCATAGCTGTCGGCGATCTCGCGCACCGTCGCGGCCTGGGCGCCGAGGCGGGTGCCGATGGTGACCATCTCGGCCACCCCGGCCTCCTTCGCCCGCGCGACGACGGCGTCCCGCTCCTCGCCCTGGAAATGGTCGAGGTGGCAGTGGCTGTCCACCAGCATCAGGCCGTCTCGATCTTGGCGAAGAGCGGGCTGGGCGGCGGCAGGGCGATGCCCCCGGGCAGCGGGGTGGCGAGCGCCGCGAGGCTCCTTGCCTCCTCCGACACGCCGAGCTGGTCGAGCAGCGACGCCATGGTCGTTGGCATGAAGGGCTGCAGGACCGTGGCGAAGACGCGCAGCGCGTCATGGAGGTGGCGAAGCACGGCCTCCATTCGGACGGGGTCCGTCTTCTTCAGCGCCCAGGGGGCCTCGACCGTGATGTAGCCGTTCGCCTCACGCGCCGCGGCCATCACGGCTTCCAACGCCAGGTGGTATTCCTGGCGGTCGAGATGGGCGCCGACCTGGCGGGGCAGCGCATCCACCAGCGCACCGAGACCGGCATCGCCCGGGGCCCTCGCAGTGGCTGGCGGCAACTTCCCGTCGCAGTTCCGCTGGATCAGCGAAAGCGTTCTGTTCGCAAGATTCCCTAGCGCGTTGGCGAGTTCGCCATTGTTCCGGTTCACCAGGGCGGACCGGCTGAAATCCCCGTCCTGGCCGAAGGGCACCTCCCGGAGCAGGAAGTAGCGGACGGGGTCGAGCCCGAACTCCTGCACCAGCGCCAGCGGATCGATGACGTTGCCCAGCGACTTCGAGATCTTCTGGCCCTCATTCGTCCACCAGCCATGGGCGAAGACCCGCCTCGGCGGCTCCAGCCCCGCCGCCATCAGGAAGGCCGGCCAGTAGACCGTATGGAAGCGCAGGATGTCCTTGCCGACGAAGTGGATATCCGCCGGCCACCACTTGGCGAATGCTTCGTGGTCAGTGGGATAGCCGGCGGCCGTGATGTAGTTCGTCAGCGCATCGAGCCAGACATACATCACATGCGCCGGGTCGCCCGGCACCGGCACGCCCCAGCGGAAGCTCGTCCGGCTGACCGAAAGGTCGCCCAGGCCAGACTTCACGAAAGCAATGACTTCGTTCCGCCGGCTCGCAGGCAGGATGAAGTCCGGGTTGTCCTCGTAGAGCTTCAGCAGCCGCTCCGCCCAGTTGGACAGGCGGAAGAAGTAGCTGGGCTCCCTCACCCACTCCACCGGCGCGCCGGAGGGCGCGTATTTCACGCCGTCGCGCTCGGTCAGCTCGTCCGGCCCGTAGAAGGCTTCGTCCCGCACCGCATACCAGCCCTCGTAGTCCCCGAGGTAGATCTCGCCCTTCTCGACGAGCTTCTGCCACAGCGCGGCGCAGGCCTCCTTGTGGCGCGGCTCGGTGGTGCGGATGAAGCCGTCGTTGGAAAAGCCCATGGCGACGGCCAGGTCACGAAAGTGCTGGCTCACCTCGTCGGTGAAGGCCTGCGGGTCCATGCCGGCATCCCCGGCTGCCTTCTCGACCTTCTGCCCGTGCTCGTCGGTGCCGGTGAGGAAGAAGACCTCCCTGCCCTCCAGCCGTCGCCAGCGCGCCAGCACGTCGGCCGCCAGCGAGGTATAGGCATGGCCGATATGGGGCCGGTCGTTGACGTAGTAGATCGGCGTGGTGATGAAGCAGGGCTGCACGGATGTGTTCCTGACGGGCCTAGCGCCGGGGGGATAACCAGCCGAGGGCGGTCAGCACGGCCTGCTTGCGATCGAGGCTGAGGCCGTCCGTCTCGGCGGCGAGGCGCGCGAGGCTATCCCACAGGGTGGACCACTCGGCAAGCGGACGCAGCCCGAGCCAGGCCGGTGCCGGCTGCCCGCGCGCCGCGCGGCGCGACGCCGCTGAGATCTCCCGCCGCAGCAGCGCCATGAAGGTCATGAAGGCCGAGCCGTCGCGCTTCGCGGCCACCGCGTCCGCGATGGCGTGCCAGTCCCGCCGGCTCCCCTGCGCCAACCCGCCCAGCGCCTGCTCCACAAGCTGCTGGATCGCGAGGCCGTCGCCCTCGGAGAGCTCCAGCGCCCGGCCCGGCGAGCCCTCCGCCATGGTGGCGAGGCGCGCACGCTCCGTCGCGTTCTGGTCGGGCAGCAGGCGTTTCAGCACGGCATCCATGTCCCCAGCCCCGAGCGGGTCGAGGTCCAGCCGCCGGCAGCGGCTGCGGATGGTCGGCAGCAGCCGGTCCGGCGCGGCTGAGGTCAGCAGCAGCGCGACCCGCGGCGGCGGCTCCTCCAGCGTCTTGAGGAAGGCATGCTGCGCCTGCGGCATGGAAAGCTCGAGCTGGTCCACCACCAGCGCGCGCCAGCCCCCCTCGGCCGAGGTCATGCCGAGGAAATGCAGGGCGTCACGCATGGCGTCCACGCGGATGGTGCGGCGGACGCCAGTATCGGTGGCCGGGCGGAGCGTGCGGAGGTCGGCATGCGCGCCGGCCGCGATGCGGCGGAAGGCGGGATGCGCGGGATCGAGATGCAGCGGCGGCGTCCCAGGTTCCTCCGGCCGGTCCGGCCCGCCGGCCAGCAGCCAGCGCGCGAAGCGATAGGCCAGCGTCGCCTTGCCGATCCCCGGCGGGCCGCAGATCAGCCAGGCATGGGGCAGCCGACCCGACCGCGCGGCCGCTTCCAGCCTGGCGGCGGCGTCGAGATGGCCGTACAGGTCGGGATTGGCGCGGACCGGAAGGTCCTCGTCCTCCTCGAATTCCTGGACCTTCGGGGCGCGCGCCATGCGCCGGTGTTACCCCCTTCCCCGCCGGGCGACGAGGCCCCTCAGCGCCGCGTCAGCGCCAGCGGAAAGCTGCGGAGGTCGCGCTGCGCCGTCCGGAACACCGCGTCCTGCCGGTGCTGCTTCTCGCCCGCGAGCTGCGGCACGCGGCCCGTCACGAACTCGCCGAGCGCGAGCGCGCTGACGCGCCCTTCCCCGTCCACCGCGGCGCGGCCGCGCAGCCCCTCGCGCAGCGCATAGACGAAGACGCCGTTGCGGTTGTCGTAGCTGTCCAGAGCCTCCTGCACGCTCGTGCTCGCCGCGAGCAGGAAGCGCCCGGTCTCGTTCCCGAGCGCGGAGAGCTGCTCGATCGTCAGCTGGCCGGCATAGCAGGTGTCCAGCAGCAGGAAGGCGTTGCGCGACCGGATGCGGGAGATCGCGACGACGAGCGCGGAGTCCTCCAGCCCCTGGCGCCGCAGCGCATCCCAGCTCGATGCATCCGACACGTCATGGGGAAGGAAGAGGAACCGGTTGTCGGGCTCGGTCCGGATCCCATGGCCCGCGATGTAGAGGATGAAGGTGTCCTCGGGCTGGACGGTGCGCGCGGCGGCCTCCAGCGCGGCCAGCACCGCGGCGCGGGTGGCCTGCTGGTCCTTCAGCAGGGTCGTGCGGACCTCGCGGAACAGGCCCTCGCCCTGGGTGCGGAAGGTCTCGACAACGGTGTCGGCGTCGGGCGCGGCGAAGGCGAGGTTGAGCTGCGGGTTGGCGTAGATGTTGACGCCGATCGCGAGCACCACGAGGCGGCCCGCCCCGGCCGGCGCATCCGGCGCGCTCGCGCGGCGGAGATCGAGCGCGGGGCCTTCCGCGAAGGCGCTGCGGTCCTCGGTGTGCAGGCGGGTGACGATGCGGTTCGGGCCGGGGTCGAGCGGGACCTCGACGATGGTCTCCCTTCCCGTCTCCGCGTCCACCCGGGCGACGATGCGGTCGTTGACCAGCACGTCGAGGGGCCCGAGGCCGAGGCCGCGATCCGTCGCGGTCAGGCCGAGCCGCAATTCGGTGGCCTCGTCCGGCAGGGTGCGCGCGTCCCAGGCCAGCGTCTCGCAGGCGCCGCCGGCCATCACGCAGGCGCTGCCGGCGCGCAGCTGCGGCAGCTGCCCGATGCGTGACCGTACATCGCCGAGCTGCGCGAGCCTGGCGCGCGCCAGCGTCGCATCGCCGGCGACCGCGCCGCGCACCGCGGCCGGCGCATAGAGCGCGCGATAGGCCTGGCGGAAGCTCGCCCATTCCGGCGCCTGGTTCCGCGCGCGGTTGAGGTGCAGCCCGACCAGCTCCTGGCCGCCATTCGGCGCGTGGTCGAACAGCCCGTCCGGCGTCCACATGGCCCAGCGCAGCGTGTCCACCTGGATGAAGAGCGCGGCGATCTCCGCGATGCCCTCCGCCGTGATCCGGTACCAGCGCAGCGTCCCGTCGCCGAGCGCGGCGAGCGCCACGTCGTTCGCGACCGTCAGCCCCCAGGCGGCGCCGGGCAGCGAGATCCCCGCCCGCGGCTGCCCCGACTGGTCATACAGCCGCAGGCTGTTGTCGGTGCCGAGCAGCACGCCGCGCTCGTCGGGCAGGATGGCGAGGCTGCGGGCGAACTCGCCCTCGCCCATCCGCAGCGGCGTCTGGCCGAGGCGCGGGCGGTTGGAGTTGCGCCAGTCCGGCGCGACGGGGAATTTGGCGCTGCTCGTGCGCGCCGCCACGAAGCCGGCCTCGCCCGGCGCCGAGGCCAGCCGCCCCGTCGCCGAATCGAAGGCGATGGGCGTCCCGCCGGGCCGCAGCGCGACGCGCAGCCGCAGCCCGTCGGCCGAGATCCCGAGCCCCGCGCCGGTGTTCCGGAAATCCGCGCCGGGCGGCCGCGGCGCCAGCGCGAGCGTGCCGTCGGCGCCGACGCGGCCCCAGCCAGGATCGGCCGCGGCATAGGCGACGCCGCCGCCGGGCAGCGGCAGGAGATGCGCGATCGCGTCGCGCGCGGCGGGAATGTCCGTGGAGGGCCCGAGCCCGAAATCGGCCCAGCGCCGGATGACGAAGTCGCGGCGCTCGCCCTCAGTCGCGGCGGCGCCTGCGATGCTTTGGATGCCGCGGCCCCCCTGCCCCGGCGCGGGCGGCCGCGCGGCTACCTGGGCCTGCTGCGGCGCGACGCGCGCATAGCCCGCAGCGAACAGCTGCACGCCTCGGCCGTCGCCGGCCCAGGCGACCGAGGGCAGCCCCTCGCCCTGCAGCCCCGCGACATCGGGCGCATGGACCAGCCGCAGGTCGGAGGCGGCGAGGAGTTCGACGCGCACCCGATCCTCGAAGCCGATCGCGAGCAGCGAGCCGTCCGGCGACCAGGCCAGCCCGAAGGGACGGCCGTTCTGCACCGGCACGCGTTCCGCGAGCTTGCGGCCGTTCCGCGCCTCGTAGACCCGCACGCGGCCATCGGCGCCCGTCGCGGCGACGCGGTCCCCCGCCGGCGAGAAGCCGACCATGCGCGCGGGCGCGGCGAAGCCGGTGTCCTCGAACACGGCGCGGCCGTTGCGCGCATCCCACACGCGCACGCCCGCGCGCCCGCCGAGCGCCGCGGCCAGCATCGCGCCATCGGCCGAGACCGCGAGATGCTGCACCGGCGCCGGCAGACCCGGCAGCCGCGCGATCAGCGCGGAGGATCGCGTGTCGAAGACATAGATGCAGAAGCTGCCGTCCCACGCCCCGCCGGTGAAGCCGGCCGCGAAGGCGCGCGTGCCGTCGGGCGAGAGCGCGACGGCGTAGAGCTCGCCTTCCGCCTCCGGCGCGATGGGCGGCCGCAGCACGCCGCGCGGCGTGCCATCGAGGTCCCAGAGGCGCAGCGTCTTGTCGTCGGAGACGCTCGCCAGCGTGCGCCCGCTGGCATCCACCGCGAGCCGCGCGACGGAGGCGGTATGCGCGCCGGCCTCGATGCGCAGGAAGGGCTGCGGCGGCGGGTCGGCGAGACGCCCCTGTCCCTGGGCGAAAGCAAGGCGCGGCGAGGCAGCCAGCAGCGCCGTGCCCTGCAGGAGGGCACGGCGCGTCGGGGTCACGAGGCTAGCTCGCGGCCAGTTCGAAGCCCTGGCCCTGGGCCAGACGCTGGGCATTGCTGACGCTTTCCGTGAAGTTGTCGCGCCGCGCGATGTTGGTGGCCGCGAGCGACCGGACATCGTTGTCGTTCGCCGCGGGCTGCACGCGCGCGGCGGTGTTGCGCACCTCGGGGAAGGCGCTGGCGGGCGCATAGCCGCGCACGCCGGCCGAGGTCTCGACCAGGGCGAAGCCGCCGCCGGCGGGGGTGACGGTCACGCTCTCCCGCGGGCTGACCTGGGCGACCTCGGGCGAGGCGGCGTCGGGGCGCAGCTTCAGCGGCACGGCGGCGCGGGCCTGGAGCGGCTGCGGCGCGCTGACGCGGGCGCCGGCCTGGACCTGCTGCTTGGTGCCCGGCGCGACGTTCTCGATCGCGACGTCGAACTGGTCGCCGCGCGAGGTGATGCGGCCGTTGATGGACTGGGCGAGCTGCACGTCGCGCTGCGCCAGCGCGCGCTGGTTCGCGAGCTGCGCCTCGGCCTGCGGGCGCGTCATCTGGCCGTTGCGGTAGGCCGTGCGGATGCGCTGGGCGGTGCCGAAGCGGCAATCCATGAGCTGATTGAAGGCGAGCTGCGTGCGGTCGAGCTGCGCGTTCTCCAGCGAGAGGTCGTTGGCGATCGCCATGTTGAGCGAGGCCTGGTCGGAGGCCTGGCGCTGCCGCGCGGAGTAGTAGCCTGCCGCGGCCCCGGTCAGGCCGCCGGCCAGCGCGCCGATGCCCGCGCCCGCCGCGATGTTGCGGGAATTCCCGCCGGAGGCCGCCGCGATCAGCGCCCCGAGCGCCGCGCCACCGAGCGCGCCGACCGCGGCGCCGCGGATGATGTCCTCGCCGAAGAAATCGCCGGTGCTGTCCAGCGCCACGACCTGCGCTCGGCAGGGGTCGGAGCCGTCATCGGCGCCGATGCGCCCCATCTGGGTGGACACGCAGCCCGACAGCAGGGCCGCGGAGGTGATCACGCAGACTGCACGACGCAGACGATTTCTCATGGCATTCCCCGCCCACACAGCCGGCGGCGCAGCCTAACTCGATTGCGCGCGATGTTCCAGGTCACCCTTCAACCAGTTGGTCGGGGTGCATGCCGGCCCGGCCGCCCCCGGCCCAGGACCGACCGGCTAGATCTCCAGCGCCTCAACCACCACGGCGGTGACGTTGTCCGACGCCTGCCGTGCGAGCGCGGCGGCCACCAGCAGGTCGGGCGCCAGCGCGGCGTCCGGCACCGCGAGCAGCGCCGCGATCTCGACATCCGGCACCGTCTTGGACAGCCCGTCGCTGCACAGCAGGAAGCGGTCGCCCCGCTGCACGCGGTCGCTCAGCTTGTCCATCTCGAGCCCGTCCTCGCCGGCGCCGACGGCGCGGGTGATGACGTTGGCGCGGGGGTGGGATTCCGCGTCCTCCGGCCTGACCAGGCCGGCATCGACGAGTTCCTGCACAAGGGAATGGTCGCGGCTGACCTGTTCCAGCACCTGGCCGCGCAGCCGGTAGCAGCGGGAATCGCCAGCCCAGAGGCAGGCGAAGTGGTCCCCGCGCAGGATGAGGACGACGATGGTCGAGGCGATCATGCCGTCGCGCGCGGCCCCGGCCTCCAGCAGGGTCTCGTGCACCAGGGCGATGCGCTGGCGCACCTCGCCCAGCATGCGGCCCGCGGGAAGCCCGTCGGGGATGGCATTCAGCGCATCGCGGATCATGCCGGAGGCGACCTCGCCGGCCTGGTGGCCGCCGGCGCCGTCCGCGACGGCCCAGAGCCCGGCTTCGGGCCGGTCCACGTAGCTGTCCTCGTTGTGCTTGCGGCGCGTCCCCGGATCGCTCTTGGCGGCGGAGCGGCAGCGGGCGGCGAGCGTCTCTGTCACGGCGCGAGCCCCACGGTTTCCCCAAGCGCGCCGGCGGCATCGTCGAGCATGCCGGCGAAGGCCTGCGCTCCCGGCAGGGCGCCGAGCGCGACGCGCCGGGGCTGCACCCGCGGCGCGCCATCTGTCCACCAGGCGGCCTCCCCGCCGGCGACGACGGCGGGCGGCGCGGCGGCAAGCGCCTCCTCGATCCGCTCCGGCGTCGCGTCGGCCATGACGGCGTCGAGCCCGGCCTGCTCCAGCGCGTCCAGCCAGGCGGCATCGGGCAGCGGCGCACCGGGCAGGCCGGGCAGGACCGCGGCGAGGGTCAGCGGCCAATGGCGGCCGGCGCGATCCACGCTCGGCAGCATCACCCCGGTCACGGCGTCCGGGCCGCAGAAGCCCGCCGGCAGGGCGAAGCGCCAGATCGGCGCCTCCAGCCAGGCCGGCAGCCAGCTCTCGCCGAGGATGACGCGGCTGCCCGTCATCACCTCGGCCAGCCAGGCGTCCCAGGGCTCGGCGAAGCTACGCGGCAGGCCGCGCGCGACGAAATCGCCGCGCGCGGGAAGCTTGCCGGAGAAGCCGAGCCGCGCCTGCATCAGCGCCAATCCCAAGGCCGCCGGCGCCCGAGGCCGCTCATAAACCTGGGCACCGGAATTCCCGCAGGACCGTCGTGGCCAGCGGGTTCAGGGTGGAGGAGGCGCGGATCTCATACGCGATGCTGCGCTCGCCCGAGGTGAAGGTGAGCGTGAAGCGCTCCGCCGCGCCCGCCTGCTGGATGCGCCCCTGCTGCATCAGGCGGATCAGCGCCCAGGGCCCGTTGGCCTGCAGCACGCCCGGCGCGCTGCTCGGCGCCGGGTCGAAGACCAGGCGCACATTGGTCATCCGGTTCGGCCCGGGCCAGGCGACCTGGGTCGAGCGCGTCGGACCATGCGCGTAGGTCACCACGACGCCGTCGAGGTCGAGCGTCGTCTGCCGCAGGCTCGCATCCATCTGCAGCGGGGCAATGTCGAAGCGGAAGCCCGGCTGCGGCGTGCCCTGGAAGAAGATGTCGCGGATCACCGCGGCGCGCTGGAAGTTCAGCACGGCCTCCGCGCCGACCGGCGAGGGCACGCCGTCCACGGCCTGCGGGCGCCAGTTGCGGCCGGACTGGTCCACGAAGGGCCTGAGCTGCGTGTTGAAGAAGGTGTCGAGCATCCCGCCTGGCGCGAACAGCCGCGCGAAGTCGTCCATCGGGATCTCGTTGGCCGCGCCCGGCGTGAAGGGGAAGCGCCCATCCACGGCCTGCCGGCAGAGCTGCGCCGGCGAGACGCCGCCGCCCCCACCGCCACCACCGCCGCCGCCACCCCCGCCGCCGGCGCCGCCGTTCCAGGCCGCCGCGGCCTGCGCGCGCACGCCGCCGCCGCGCAGCGCCGTCGCGTTCTGCGCGATGCCGCCGATCCAGCGCGCCACGGGCTCCGGCTGGCGCGTTGCCTCGGCGCGGAGGAGCGCCACGGGATCGGCGCCGGTCGGCAGCGGCGCGGCATTGCCGCTCGCCTGCGCCTGCGCGAGTTGCGAGAGCTGCTGCTGAAGCTGCGTCAGCATCGCCAGGATGTTGTCCAGCGGCGCGCCCGGCCCGCTGCCGACGAGGTCGCGCAGCGGCTTGTAGCGGTTGTCCACCGCGCCGCAGAGGAACAGGCTGAAGGCGCCGAAGCTATGGCCGCCCGCGGTCACCGTGCCGGTG